>NZ_CP120983.1:309466-618933 GCF_030719215.1 Streptomyces sp. Alt3
GAACTCGACCCGGAGCGGGAAGAGGTTCTTGTGGTTGATGAAGTCGACCAGACGCCCCCTGCTCTTCAGGTAGCAGAGAAAGCTGAACTCGCTGGTCGGGTTCCGGAGCGTCACCAGGTCCTTGAGGAAGGACACCTGCATCGTCGCGTCGTCGATCAGCATCCCACGGTGCCAGCCGAAGCGCGGCTGCTGCTCGAAGAAGTGGGCGGAGACCGGCTGCTGTGCTCCTGCGTCCGTGTTGTGCTCGCTGATCGCGATGGCCATGGCCACGTTCGACGGACCGAAGCCGATGCCGATGAGGTCGAGGACCTGAGGTGCGTCGCCAGGCTGAACCTGAGACATGTCACTCCGATCGTGCGGGGAAGCCGCCTGAAGTCGCGGGGGGTATCCGAAGTCCGGGCACACCGAACAGAGTGGCCCGCCGTAATTTAGGTGAGCCTAAGCTCATCTCGCGCGGCTGTCGATAGGGCGCCGAACACAGGGGCCGGGCGAAACGCCTCCCAACAGGGCTTTTTCGCAGCCCTGTTGCGAACTAAGGCAAGCCTCGCTTTACTGAACACTCGTCATTGCCTGTACCGAGGAGGAACACATGCGGGTCGTCATGTTCGGGTACCAGACCTGGGGGCATCGCACCCTGCAAGCCCTCCTGGACTCCGAGCACGACGTGGTGCTGGTGGTGACACACCCCCGGAGCGAGCACGCCTACGAGAAGATCTGGAGCGACTCCGTCGCGGACCTCGCCGAAGCGCGGGACGTCCCGGTACTGATCCGCAACCGGCCGGACGACGACGAGCTGTTCGCGCGCCTCCAGGAGGCCGACCCGGACATCATCGTGGCCAACAACTGGCGGACCTGGATCCCCCCGCGCATCTTCGGTCTCCCGCGCCACGGCACGCTGAACATCCACGACTCCCTGCTGCCGAAGTACGCGGGCTTCTCCCCGCTGATCTGGGCCCTGATCAACGGCGAGCCCGAAGTGGGCGTCACCGCGCACATGATGAACGACGAACTCGACGCCGGTGACATCGTCCGGCAGGAGGCGGTCGCGGTCGGCCCCACGGACACCGCGACGGACCTCTTCCACAAGACGGTCGATCTCATCGGCCCGGTCACCATCGGCGCACTGGACCTCATCGCCGCGGGGCAGACGGAGTTCACCAGGCAGGACCGCTCACAGGCGACCTTCTTCCACAAGCGTGCGGCAGAGGACATCCGCATCGACTGGAACTGGCCGGCCGAAGACCTCGAACGCCTGGTCCGCGCCCAGTCCGATCCCTACCCCAGCGCCTTCACCTTCCACCGGGGCAGGCGCATCGAGGTGCTGGCCGCCGTGGTGTCCCAGGGCCGGTACGGCGGGACACCCGGCCGGGTCTTCTACCGCGAGGGCGAAGGCGTGGTGATCGTGGCCGGATCCGACGCCCGCACCGGCCGCAACCATGGCCTGGCCATCACGCGCGTCCGCACCGAGGACGGCCGGGAAGTGCCCGCGACCGAGTACTTCACGTCCATGGGCGGCTACCTGACCGGCCGTCCCTGACACACCCCCGGGCCGTGTGCCTCACGGCTCGCGGATCGCCTCGACGGCCTCCCGGACGTCCGGGGACGGGTCTTCGGCGAGGCCGTCGAGCAGCTGACCGACCCCGGGGGTGGACCAGCTGCCCACCGTCCACACCAGGTCCTCGCGTACAGCGGGGTCGGGGTGCGCCGCCAGTGGGGTCAGCCGGTCGAGCGGCCCGCGCCGGCGCGTCGCGAACCGGTGCGGCACCTCCCGCGGGACGACCGGCTCCCCGGAATCCCCGGCCTCAGCGATCCGGGCGAGCAGCACCCGTAACGGTGACGGTGGGCCGTCCGGGGGGTGCGGGAGCGGTTCGAGGAGCCGCCGCGATCCGTAGCCGCCTCGCACCCGGCAGCCGAAACAGGTGCGGGGTCACACGCCGTGCGCGTCCGGCCGACAGCACCCGCCGGCGACCTGCGGCGCGGGCCCGGATTCGGTGGATCCCACGGCGTGCGACCGCGCTCGGCACGAACACCTCCCACCCGCGGGGGTCCTCCAGCGACGCGATCCCGCGCACCGCCTCCGCGGCGGGAACGGCCGGCGGAATCCCGCACACCCGGTCCCTGTTGTGCCCGAGGACACCACCTGGTCGTCGCTCAGGCGCAGACGGACGGCGACGAGCCCTCCACGGCTGCCGAAACGGGCCAGTTCCCTCACCCACTGGTGGGTGAGGGTGTGTGAAGGCAGCACCGGGAAGCAGTGGACGCCTCGCGCGCCTCCCCGTGCGTCGCCGGCCGCACGGATACCGGACCGGCGGATGCGGGGAGCGTTCGCCGCGGACGTCACGTGCACGAACATCGCCATGGCTCGGCATGTCAGGCGATCGGCCCCGGCGCGTGCCGTCCGGGAGGCCCTGCGGGCCGGCGGACCGAGGGCCGTGGTCCGGTAGGACGTAAGGGCAGGCTAACCTAACGCCTATGAGAGCTGGTGAGAGCACTTCCACGGCTGTGGGCACCCCTGTGTCCGCCGTCGGGCCGCCCAGGCGCGGCCATGGGCTGTCCGCCGACGGCGTGACCGTGGCGTACGGCCGCGTCGACGTCGTCCACGGGGCGGCCATCACGCTGCGCCCCGCCGAGGTGACCGCCCTCGTGGGCCCCAACGGCAGTGGGAAGTCGACGCTGTTGCGCACACTGGCCCGTCTGCAGACCGCGCGGACCGGCTCGCTCACGGTCGACGCCGGGACGGACGCGGCCGAGGACGGCTTCGCGCTCGGCGCCCGCGAGTTCGCGCGCCGTGTGGCGCTCCTGACGCAGTCGCGGTCGACGCCGGGCGGACTCACCGTCCGGGACGTGGTCGACTTCGGCCGCTACCCCCACCGGGGCCGCTGGGGTCGTCCTGATCCCCGCGGCACCGCCGCGGTGGACCGGGCGCTGCGCCTCACCGGCGTCGAGGACCTCGCCGGCCGGGGCGTCGACCAGCTCTCCGGGGGACAGCTCCAGCGCGTGTGGCTCGCCGGCTGTCTCGCCCAGGAGACGGGCGTGCTGCTCCTGGACGAACCCACCACCTATCTCGACCTCCGCTACCAGGTCGAACTCCTCGACCTGATCCGCGATCTCGCCGACGACCACGGCATCGCCGTGGGCGTCGTCCTCCACGACCTCGACCAGGCGGCCGCCGTCGCCGACCGCGTCGCGCTGCTGCACGCGGGACGCATCGTCGCCGACGGCGCGCCCGAGGACGTGTTCACACCCGGCCTTCTGTCGGACGTCTACGGCATCCGCATCGACGTGGACACCGACCCCGCCACCGGCAGCCTGCGCACCCGCGCGATCGGCCGCCACCACTCCAGATCCGAAAGGCTCAGCACCACCTCATGAGACGCCACCTCCTCGCCACGGCCACCGTCGCCGTCGCCGCCCTCTCCCTGGCCGCCTGCGGGACCACGGAGCCGTCCTCCGACGACGCCGCCGCCGCTTCGGGCAAGCCCGCCGAGAAGATCACCCTCACCGACGCCAAGGGCACGAAGGTGACCCTCGACGGCCCGGCCACCAAGGTGGTCGCCACCGAGTGGAACGTCGTCGAGGACCTGGTGGCGCTCGGGGTCGACCCCGTGGGCGTCGCTGATGTGAAGGGCTACACCGCGTGGAACACCGCGGCCCCGCTCACCGGCACCCCGAAGGACATCGGCACCCGCGGCGAGCCGAGCATCGACACCGTCGCGGCGCTCGCCCCCGACCTCGTGGTCGCCACCAGCGACCTCTCGCCGGCTGTCGTGAAGCAGCTCCGCAAGGTCGCGCCCGTCATCGAGATCACGTCCGCCGACGCCTCCGACCAGATCGGCACGATGACGGAGGGCCTCGACCTCATCGCGAAGGCCACCGGCAAGGAGTCCGAGTCGGCCGCCCTCAAGAAGGACTTCGACACGAGCCTGGCCGAGGGCAGGAAGGCCCTCGCGGACGCCGGCCTCGGCGGCGCCGAGATCGCCTCCGCCGACGGCTACGTCGCGTCGAACCAGGTGTCCATCCGTGCCTACACCGGCGGTTCGCTCCTCGGCGCGGTCAACGAGAAGCTCGGTCTGAAGAACGCCTGGACCGTGAAGGGCGACGAGAGCTACGGCCTCGCCACCACCGACGTCGAGGGCCTCACCGGTCTCGGCGACGTCCAGTTCACGTACGTCGCGAACGACGCCGACGGCGATGCCTTCGCCGGTCCTCTCGCGAAGAACGCCGTGTGGAAGTCGCTGCCCTTCGTGAAGGCCGGCGACGTGCACCGACTGCCCGACGGCGTCTGGATGTTCGGCGGCCCCCGCTCGATGGAGGCGTACATCGACTCCCTCGTCGACGCGCTGACGAAGTAGCACGCCGTGGCCGTCATAGAGAAGACCGCGGTCGGCCGTGACCGGTCCGTCGCGGCCACGACGGGTGCGGTCGCCGTGACGGCCACGCTCGTGCTGCTGGTCATGGTCCTGGCCGCCGTCGACATCACGCAGGGCACCGCGGACGTCGGCGGCTCGGAAGTCTGGGACGCGCTCACCGGGAACGCGGCGGCCGGGGACTCCTCCGTCGTCATCGCGTCCCGGCTCCCGAGGATGGTGGCCGCCGTCCTCGTCGGAGTGGCGCTCGGCACGGCCGGCGCCGCCCTCCAGGCGGTCAGCCGGAACGTGCTCGCCTCGCCGGACACCCTCGCCGTGAACGCCGGGTCCTATCTGGCGCTCGGGATCATCGCCGTCACCGGTGTCTCCCTCCCGCTCCTCGCCTCGTCCGGTGCCGCCTTCGTCGGCGGCCTCGCCGCCGCGGCGGTCGTGCTCGGCCTGTCCGGACTGGGCAAGGGCACCGTACGGCTCGTCCTGGCGGGCACCGCGCTCGCCCTCGGACTCAGCGCGGTGACCGAGGCGTTGCTCCTCCTCTTCCCCCAGGAGACCGAGGGGCTGTACAGCTGGAACCAGGGGAGCGTCGGCCAGAACGGGTTCGACGCCGTCGTCCGGATGGCGCCGGTCGTCGTTTTCGGCCTGGCGGGGCTGATGCTCCTCGCCCGCCGCATCGACGCCCTGGCACTGGGCGACGACGCCGCCCGGGGGCTGGGGGTCCCCGTGCGCGGGACCCGGGTGACCACTGTCGTGGTCGCGACCCTGCTCTCCGCCGCTGCCGTCACGCTCGCGGGTCCGATCGGCTTCGTCGGTCTCTGCGCGCCCGCGCTCGTCCGGCCCCTCACCCGCCGGTTCCGTGGGCTCGTCCGCTCCCGGGTGAGCCTGCCGGTCACGGGACTCGTCGGTGCCGCGCTCGTGCTCGGCTCGGACGTCCTGCTGCGGGCCGTCGTGCCCGCCGACACCGCCGTGGAGGTGCCGACCGGGGTCGTCACCACCGTGGTCGGCGGGGTGTTCCTCGTCGTCATGGCGCTGCGCCTCCGTGACACCGCCTCGGCCGAGGCACCCGACCGGCTGCGGATCCCCGGCCGCACGGCTTTCCTGGTCACCGTGGTCGTCCTGGCCGTCGTGCTGGTGGGCGTCCTGTTCGCCGCGGTGCTCCTGGGTGACTCGAAACTGCTGCTCGGCGACGTCATGAACTGGGCTCAGGGCCGAGCCGGCCGGGTCGTCACGTTCGTCCTCGACACCCGGGTTCCCCGGGTGTCGGCCGCGCTCCTCGCCGGCGGCGCGCTGGCACTGTCCGGCACCCTGGTACAGGCCGTGACCCGCAATCCGCTCGCGGAGCCCGGTGTACTGGGTGTCTCCGGAGGCGCCGGACTCGGCGCGGTGCTCCTGGTGACCACCGTGCAGTCGCCCGGCTCGTGGGAGATCGCGGGAGCCGCTTTCGGCGGTGCGGCGGTCACGGCGGGGCTCGTGTTCGGGCTGGCAGCGCGGGGCGGCTTCCAGCAGAACAGGCTGGTCCTGCTGGGCGTAGGCGTCTCCGCCGCGGCGGCGGCACTGATCAGTCTGGTCATCGTGCTCAGCGACCCGTTCGACACGACGAAGGCCCTCACGTGGCTGTCCGGTTCGACATACGGGAGGAACATGCCCGATGTGGTGCCGGTGGCCGTCGTGCTCGCCGTCGGTATCGTCCTCGCCGTGACACGGCGCCGGGAACTGGATCTCGTCGCACTCGACGAGGACACCCCCAGGCTCCTCGGTATGGGGCTCCCCCGGGCTCGGCTCGGCTTCCTCGTCATGGCCGTGCTGCTCGCCGCCACAGCCGTGGCGGCAGCGGGGACGATCGCCTTCGTCGGGCTGGTCGCGCCGCACGCCGCACGTGCCCTGGTCGGCCGGCGGCACGTACGGGTGGTACCGGTCGCACTCCTCCTCGGAGCGGCCCTGGTCTGCCTCGCCGACCTCGCGGGACGTACGGTGATCGCCCCGGCGCAGCTCGGCGCAGGTCTGATGACGGCCGTCATCGGTGCGCCGTACTTCCTCTACCTGCTGGTCCGCACGAGGCGTTGAACAAGGCCGGGGCGGGCCTCCGGTTCCACACCGGAGGCCCGCCCCGACGTCCGCAGCACGCGTCGGCACGCGGGATTCCTGCGCAGGAATCCCGTCAGGCGGACGGTGGCAGCTGTCCCCGCACCCACGCGGGATCGGGGTTGACGTGGGGCCGGCCCGCCACCACGACCGTGGGGACCGTCTCGTCACCGCCGTTGGCCGCCCTCACCTCCGCCGCTCCGGCCGGGTCGCGCCGGATGTCGACCCAGTGCAACCGGCCTGCGTTCCGGCCCAGCCGGATCCGCAGGCGCATGCAGTACGTGCACCCCGCCCGCCAGTAGACGACCGGCATTCCGTCGGCCGCGCTGCGGCGCTGTGCCTCCGCTGCGCCGATCGACCGCGGGAACGCGAGCGGTGAATACAGCCAGGCGAGAACGACGAACACCAGGCACAGCCCCACGGCGACGAGGGGCGACCCGTCACGGGTCTCTGGGACCGCGACGAGTACGCCGCACGCCATGAGTGACATCGGCAGGATCCAGGCACGCGTCATGGTCAGGCAGGCTACCGTCGGCGCCGCTCCGGCGGCCAGGAAGGTTCGCGTGCGCGCCGTTCCGGGGGCGATGATGAACGCGTCCGCTCCCTCCCGTCAGCAGGAGTCGCCCATGTCCGTCCGCCGGGTCATGCCCGACATCCGCTCGGATGCCATGGAGGAGAGCCGGGACTTCTACGGACTTCTGGGATTCGAGGAGGTCATGAACCAGGGATGGGTCATGACCCTCGCCTCCACCTCCAACCCCACCGCGCAGGTGACGTTGATGAGCCACGACCGGAGCGCCCCGGTCGTGCCGGACATGAGCGTGGAGGTCGACGACGTGGATGCCGTCCACGCGGCGATGAGGGAGAGCGGCGCGGACATCGTGCACCCGTTGCAGGACGAGGAGTGGGGAGTGCGCCGGTTCTTCGTCCGCGACCCGAACGGCACGGTGGTCAACGTGCTGAGCCATCGCTGATCCGCATTCGCCCGAAGGAGGTTGACGATGTACACCGCGCCCTGGGTGCACGTCGTTCCGGAGCAGGCGGGCCTGCCCGTCGATCTGCTGCTGCCCAGGACCGGCACGGCGTTCGTGACGCGGCTCGACGGCCGGGAGATGCGTGACACGGACTCCGTCTTCCAGCAGTTCTACGACGGCCTGAGACTGCCGGACCACTTCGGCTGGAACTGGAATGCTCTCCTCGACTGCCTGCGCGACCTGGCGTGGCTGCCCGCGGATCACTACGTACTGATCGTCCAGGCAGCGGACGAGGCACTCCCTTGTGATGTCGCCGGACGTCGGCTGCTGTTCGGCACACTGCTGCGGGCGGGGCGCCGCTGGTCCTCCACACGACGGCCGGACGGCACGGATGCCGGCAGGCTCGTGGTCGTCCTGTCGTGCACCGCGGCATCCGCCCCGGACCTGCGGGAACAGCTTCGGCAGTGCGAGCAGGAGACGGCCCCGTAGGACGGCTCCCTCTCCCGGACCGGTTGATGACGCCGGGGCACGGGGACGCCGTGGAGATGGTCGCCGACCGCCACTCCCCCGCTCCGCGAGCACGACGCAGGGGCGGCCACGCGCGTCTTCCCGGAACTGCGGCCGGGCGCGAACGCGAACCCGCTCCCTGGCAGTTGGTGTACTTCGGCCCCCCTCCCGGCGCGAGGCGACCTGTTATTGTTCTACTTCAATGCGAACAAGTTGAGGGGGAGCAGATGACCGCCATCAGCAGAGGGACCGCCCTGACGGCCGTGCCGTTCGCCGTCGCCACCATCGCCTACGTCGGCACGTTCCTGACCCACTACGACCGGTTGCCCGAGCGGATCGCCACCCACTTCTCGTTCGACGGCAGTCCCGACGGTTTCATGGGCCGGGCCTCCGCACTGTGGTTCGGAGGTGCCCTGCTCGTCGGTCTCGGTCTGCTGTTCACCGTCCTGACGGCGGCCACCGGAAAGCGCGCGGGGACGAGGCTGAACGCCGCCATCGGCGCCGGCACCGCTGCGGCGCTCGGCTATCCGCTGGTCGTCACCGTCCTGGTCAACTCCGACATCCAGAGCGCGGCCGAAGCGCAGATGCCGGTCCGGCATGTCGCGGCGCTGCTGTTCGGGGGCCTGCTCACCGGCGCACTCGCCTGGTGGCTGTCCGGTGCGGAACCACGCCCCGCTGCTGCTCCGGAGGCTCCCTCACTCGCACTTGCCGACGGCGAAGCGGCGGCCTGGAGCCGCACCGAGGTCTCCCGGGTCCTGCTCCTCACGGCCGCCGCCGTGACGATCGCCGGGGTGTCCACCGCGGCGTTCGGCGCCTGGCGGAGCGGACTGCCGCTGCTCGTCGTCGGCCTCGTCTGCCTCGCGTTCACCGGAGTCCGGGTGACTGTCGACCGGCGCGGACTCACGATCGCCTCGACGCTCCTGCCCAGGCCCCGGCTGGCCCTGCCGCTCGGCAGCATCGCCGGCGCCGGCAGTGTCCAGGTCAACGCCATGGGAGAATTCGGCGGCTGGGGCTACAGGATCCGCCCGAACCGTCGGGGTGTACTGCTCCGGTCGGGAGAGGCCCTCTCGGTACGCACGACGGGCGGACGCGAATACGTGGTCACCGTCGACGACTCGACCACCGCGGCCGGACTGCTCAACGGCCTGGCTGACCGCCACGCAAGGGAGCGCGACTAGACATGCTGTTCCGGGTCCTTCCCGGTTCGCCCGTGCCGCTGGGCGAGCAGATCGCCGCCTGTGTACGGGGCGCGATCGCCGACGGTACCGCGGCCCCGGGTGAACGGCTGCCGCCCGCGCGCGAGGTCGCCGATTCCCTGGGGGTCAACGTGCACACCGTGCTCCGCGGTTTTCAGCGGCTGCGCGACGAGGGACTGCTCGAACTGCGACGCGGCCGGGGCGCGGTGATCACCGCGGCGCCCGGCGCCGCGGGACGGGCCCGGATCACCGAGTCCGTGCACTCCCTCGTCAGACAGGCACGCGAACTCGGCCTCACGGACCAGGAGTTCCTGTCGATGGTGCACAACGGCCTGGTGGGCCCACCCGCCACCGCCCCGCCCGCTCCCTGAGAGCGGTCCACCCCCGTGTGGTAACGACGACGGCCGGTCCGCCGGGGTCAGCACACGCGGGGGTCGCCGTCTCCGTCGATCACGAGGGCCTGGCCGTCGCGCAGGGTCCGGTGGGCGGTGTCCTCGGCGCGGTAGCGGTCGGCGACCGCTCCCAGGATTTCCGATTCGGGATGGCCCGGGGAGTCGATGTGGGGCACCACGACGTGGTCGAGGATACCCAGTCCGTCCCAGCGGGCCTCGTCACCGTAGGCGGTGCGCACCTCCTTCGGATCGTCGCACAGTTCGAGACCGTGCAGGTCAGGCGCCAGAACGCAGGCCCCCGCGCTGTAACCGGCGTAGACGAAGGCGTCCTGACGCAGCAGGTCGGTCAGAGCCCGGTCGGCACCGCTGCGGGCCATGGCCTGGCGCAGGACGAACACGTTGCCTCCGCGGACCCAGACCAGGGGGAACCGGGAGAGAGTGTCCGCGATCTCCGTGGAGGGACGTCCGAAGAACGTGCGCAGGTCGACCTCGACCGGCCGCAGCCCGAGCCCGGACATCGCCTCGAACTCGCGCTCGACCGCCAGTCGGCGCTCCTCGTCCGACAGGGCGTCGACCGCGTTGACGACGACGGCGACATCGGTGGGAGCGGTGCGGGGCAGCAGCGCCAGCATTTCCGCCGGCTGGTCGCCGGTCCGGAACGAGGAGAGGTACATACGCATCCGTGCACCGTAATGGTGCGGACACGCCGCGGAGGAGCCACCGGCCACATCGGTTAACACAGAAGAGACGTAAGGCTGTTGTAGCACAGCCGGAGTGATCATAGACTTCCGCGCCGTCGGTTCCTGTTCCTGTTCCTGTTCCTGTTCCTGTTCCTGTTCCTGTTCCTGTTCGCGACTGTGATCCAGCTTCGCGGGCGTACGCGACCACCGTGGCGTCCACAGGGTCGTGCCAGGAACCGCTGCTCGGCCTGCACCACTGCGAAACCCCGTACCCACCCAGCCGGGAGAAGCATGTGAGAGCACGTCGCACGGCCAGATGGGCCGCCTCAGCACTCGTCACCGTCCTCGCGTCGACCGGCCTCCTCGCCGGCCCGGCAGCAGCCTCCGGGCCCACCGCGGCTCAGGGCCCCCGGGTCGCCACCGCGACCGATCCGGTCACCCACGAGGAGAACGACCGCGTCCCGGAGGGCTCGCTCTGGACGCAGCACTACTTCCCTTCCTCCGACCGCTCCGGCACCGAACTGCACGCCGACGTTCTGCTGCCCGAGGACCTGCCGAGGAAGGCCGAGGCACCCGTCATCCTGTCCGTCGGCCCGTACTTCGGGCACTCCGGGCAGTCCGGTGCCGAGGGATGGGCCCACACCGGTCCCTCCGCCCGGTTCCAGGACTTCATCGAGGGCACCGACCTGTTCGACCAGGGCTACGCCTTCGTGATGGTCGACCTGCGCGGCTTCGGCGGTTCCACCGGCTGTCTCGACTGGGGCGGCCCCGGTGAACAGGCGGACGTGAAGGCGGCGATCGACTGGGCGGCGAAGCAGCCCTGGTCCACGGGTGCGGTGGGCCTGTACGGCAAGTCCTACGACGCCGCGACGGGCCTCATCGGCAACAACCTGGACCAGCGTGCCCTCAAGGCCGTCGTCGCCCAGGAGCCTGTCTGGGACATGTACCAGTACATCTACTCGAACGGCGTCCCCCGCCCGAACGTCACCGGCACCGCCAACGCCTACAACTCGATCGCCACGCTGGACCAGCTGCCGGACGACGACGCGCGCTACCTGGCCAACTCCCGTTACGAGGAGGCCCATCCCGAGTGCCTGACGCAGAACTCGGCGGGGTACCGGATCGCCGACCAGGACGACGAGTTCTGGACCTCCCGGGACCTGGCGAAGGCGGCCAGGGGCACGGACACCCCTCTCTTCGTGACCCAGGGCTTCATCGAGAACAACACCAAGCCCGAGGAGATGCAGGAGTACCTCGACAACCACAAGGGCCCCGAGCGCGGCTGGGTCGGCCAGTGGGAACACGTCCGTGGCGGAGACCGTACCAGCGACGGCCGTCTCTCCATGGGACGTGAGGGCTGGTACGACGAGACCCTCTCCTTCTACGACCAGTACCTCAAGGGCATCAGGCCGGCCGTCCGCTACCCGGCCTACTCCGTGGAGGACTCCACCGGCGCCTGGCGGGCCCAGAAGACCTGGCCCGTCGTGGAGCGTCACGTCACCCTTCCTCTCGGGGGCGGCTCGTACGTGGACGACGGCGGCCTCTCCTCGATCGCCGGCCTGGCCGGACCCGCCCCCCGGGAACAGGTGGAACAGACAGGCGACTGGGACCTGGAGAACGCGCCCACCACCGATCCGGCAGCGCCGAGGGGGCTTACCGAGAAGCAGGCCCTGCTCCAGGAGTCCGGAGTGGTCACGTCGAGCTTCTTCGTGTGGTCCAAGGCACTCAAGAAGGCCGTGCGGGTCACCGGCACCCCGCGGATCTCCCTGACCGCGGAGGGAGAGGGCAATGTGATGCTCAAGCTGTACGACGTCGCCCCCGACGGCAAGGCTGTCATGTTCGACGAGCAGGTCTCGCTGCTGAGGACGGGGAAGCTCTCCGTCGATCTCAAGGCGACGGACTGGACCCTGGCGGCGGGGCACGTCCTGGCGGTGGGGATCGGGTCCGTCCAGACCGGCTCGTGGCGTGACACTCCTTCCGGCGAGACGATCCGGGTCGAGGGAGCACGGCTCGGGCTGGCCCTGGACGACCCGGCCGACGACGTCGCCACCGGAGGTGCGCGCTCGCCGTACCTGGACACCTACCTGCGCCAGTACACGGTTCCCCTTCCGGCCGGTACCGGTACGTTCACGGTGGTTCCCGGAGGCCGCCTCTGACACCCGCTCGGGCGTCGTCCGCAGGGGTTCCCGGACCACTCCCCGGGAACCCTGTACGGCGCCGGCCCTCTCCGCCCCGGCTCCGGCCGACTCCTCCGTGCAGGTGGGATCCGGAGCGGCACGTGTCGAGGGCGGTCGCCCCTGGCCCGTACGGGCCGGGCCAGGGGCGTACGTCCGCCCCTGGCCCGCACGGTGCGACGTGGGGCTCTCACCCCAGAGGGGGGAGGTCGAGGTGTTCGCGCAGGGTGGTGCCCTGGTACGCGGTGCGGTAGACGCCCCTCTCCTGGAGTGCCGGAACGAGCTCGTCGACGATGTCGGTGACGGATGCCGGGAGCAGCTGCGGCAGGAGGTTGAAGCCGTCGACCGCACGGGTGCTCACGTAGCGCGTCCACTCGTCGGCGACGGCCGAGGGGGTTCCGACGAAGGACGGGTGCCCCGGGGAGACTTCGAGGACCAGCTCGCGGATGGACAGGCCGCGTTCCGTGGCGAGGTCACGCCACTTCCGGATCAGCGCCTGCTTCCCGGTGCGGCGTTCGATGGAGATCGTGCCGCGCGAGGGGTCGAGTTCCTGTTCTCCGGGTTCGATGTCGGGGAGCGGTCCGTCCGGGTCGTAGGCGGACAGATCGGTGCCCCAGTACTGCTCGAGGAAGGCGACCGAGCGCGGACCGTTGACCTGCTGACCGCGCACCCAGCGCGCCTTCTCCTGCGCCTCGGCCGTGGTGTCGCCGAGGACGACGCTCGCCCCCGGCAGGATCCGCAGCGAGTCCGGTGACCGGCCGTGGCGGGCCAGCCGTTCCCGGAGGTCGGCGGCGTACGCCACGGCCTTGCCGTACTCGGTGTTGGCGGAGAAGACGACATCTGCGTGGCGGGCTGCGAGTTCGCGCCCGCCGTCCGAGTCCCCCGCCTGGAAGAGCACCGGACGTCCCTGGCGGCTGCCCGGCACGGTGGCGGTGGCACGCAGGTGTACGAGGTCGGTGTCGCGTTCCACCGTGGTGACGGCACCGGGCCGGGACCAGCTCGGCGCGCCGCCGTCCGACGCGACGGCGTCCGGGGCCCATGAGGACCACAGTTCCTTGGCCGCTTCGACGAACTGTCCCGCACGCTCGTAGCGGCGTTCGTGCTCCAGCCAGCCTCCGTGACGGAAGTTGGCCCCGGTCCAGGCGTTGTCGGTCGTGACGACGTTCCACCCGGCCCGGCCCTCGGACAGCAGATCCAGGCTGGCCAGCCGACGGGCCAGGTCCGCCGGATAGTTGTAGGTGGTGTTCTGGGTGGCCACCAGGCCGATCCGCTCGGTCACGGCGGCGAGCGCGGTCAGTTGGGTGATCGCGTCGGGCCTGCCGGCCACATCGAGGTCGTGGACCCTTCCGCGGTTCTCCCGTACCCGTAGCCCCTCCCCCAGGAAGAACGCGTCGAACAGTCCCCGCTCCAGGATCTGCGCGATCTCGACGAACGTCTCGAACGCCGTGTGCGAGCGCGCCCTCGGATCGGTCCAGATCAGCTCGGGACCGACACCGGTGAAGAACACACCGAGGTGGAGCTGCGGAAGGGGGTTTCGACCGGTCATGGCACTCACCTCAGGCGTTCGTGGCCGCCGCGGCGGCGAATCGGTTGGCGGGGCGGGGAAGGCCGAGCGTCTCGCGCAGGGAGCCGCCGGCCCGTGGCACGCGCCCGGACCGCGACGCGGAGATCCTCGGCAGCACCCGCTCGGCGAGGATCGGCAAATCGACGGCGAGCACGGCGGGATGCAGCCTGACGCCGTCGACCGAATCGGCCAGCTCCCGAAGCAGGTCGAGCAGGGACTCGGCGGAGCCCACGTGACGTAGCCGCCCCGAGTCCGGCCGGCGGGCGGCCTCGTTAAGCTCGTCGAGCCGGTCGGCGGCCGGCACCGCAGCGTCGAGGACGACCTCCACCTCGGCGAGGACGAGGGGCGCGCCCGCTTCCCGGGCCCTGGCCGCTCTGGCGGCGACCGCGGCGACATCAGACCTTCCGACCAGGACCACGTCGGCGCGGGCGTCCGCGTCGAGGGAGTCCGGGACCAGGACGACGATCTGGCCCTGCGGCGGACGCGGGGTGATCAAGGGGCCCTTGACCGTGAAGGACGCTCCCTCGAAGTCGATGTGGTGCACCCGCCGCGCGTCGAGGAATCGGCCCGTCGCCACGTCCTTGATCACCGCGTCGTCCTCCCACGAGTCCCACAGTGCCCGGGCGGTGTCGATGACGTCGGCGGTCTCGCGGGCCAGTGCGGCACCGGTCAGGGCCGCTCCCCCGACGGTGGCGAGGTCGTCCTCGCCCGCCGCGGCGCCGACCACCCAGCCGGCCCTGCCGTGCGAGGCGTGGTCCAGGCTCGCCAGCTGCGTGGCGAGATGGAACGGTTCGGTGGTGGCGACGTGCAGGGTGGGCGCCAGCCCGATCCGGTCCGTCAGGGGCGAGACGTAGGCGGCACGGGTACCCGCCTCCAGCCGTCCGGCCACTCCCGGCCCGCCGTCGGGCGGCAGGGGTGAGTCGGCGAAGGTCACGAGGTCGAAGCCGGCGTCCTGGGCCGCTGTGACCACGTCCCGCAGGGCCCCGGGCGTCAGGACGGCGCCCGGTGGGCGGCCGGAGTGGCGCCAGGCAGCGGGGTGGGAACCGTCGCCGTCGGTCTCCAGGGCGAGACGGAGGCCGGCGAGCCCGGTTTCGCGGTCGGTCATGTGATGTTCCTCCGGAGGAAGAGAGGCGATGGAACGCGTGTCGGTGGAAGGTGGTGCGGTGTTTTCGCCGGCCCCGGCGCGCTCAGGACGGCGCAGCGTCCGGTGCCCTGGAGCACCGCACGGCCAGGGTGTTCACATCGCGGGGCGGTGAGCCGGAAGCCGGTCGGGCATCCTCCCGACAGGCCTCGGCCGAGCACGGGGAGTGTCGGGGAGAACGCCGGTGAACAGCGATGGGCCGAGGCGCGGTGATCAGCGGCCGGGACCGGACGGCGCGTGCGGCAGGTGTGCGCTCAGCGGCGAAGCGAGGTGCTCGGACACAGCGCGCTGCTCACCCGGAGCAGGTCGACGTGGCGCCGGGCGACAAGCGGCCGGAAGGCGGCGACGGGGTGCGGCACACGGCCGTCACGCAGGAGGACGGGGCGCACCTGCATTCCGGTCACCTCACAGCCGTGGGCCAGTCAACAGCGCTTCTTCAGCTGCGACTTGTGTGATCTCTCTTCACGTTAGCCGTTCGGCCCCGGTTGGACAATGCCGTCTGTCCGCCCACCGGACACCGGCCGTGGCCCGTCCGGTGTCCGAGCTGGTACGTTGCCTCGCGTCGTCCCTGGGGGACGACACCACGTGCACGAAAGGACCGCGCCACTCATGCCGTACGGGCCGACCACCTCCGGGCTCACGCCCTCGGGACGGCTTGGTGGTGCGCGCTGCGCAGGATTCCTCCGCCCTCGTTTCGCGGCCCGTCGGCACGTCGATCTGCGCCGCGTCTGCAGCGCCCTCTGTCAGGCCTGACGTCAGAGGCAGGCCTGCCTCTCCCGATCTCCATCTGCGCACACACCGTGGCAATGCCCTGGTGTCCTGCCACTTTCCTGAAGAATCGCCGATGCGCCGGCCAGGTACACCCGCCCGGCCCCCGCGAGGTCCTCCCGGACGGGCGAGGGCGCGACGACACGTGGCGGGCGCGGACCGCACCGGGTCCGACGGTGCGGTCCGGTCCCGAGCAAGGAGCACTGCAATGGACGTCCACGCATCCCTGACCGACGTGGTGGGCAACACCCCGCTGGTGCGGCTCAACCGTGTCACGGGCGGAGCCACAGCACCCGTCTACGTGAAACTGGAGTACGTCAATCCGGGCGGCAGCGTGAAGGACCGTATCGCCCTGTCGATGGTCGAAGCAGCCGAGGAGGCAGGGAAGTTGATGCCGGGCGGCACCATCGTCGAGGGAACCTCGGGGAACACGGGCGTCGGTTTGGCCATGGTCGCCGCTCAGCGCGGCTACCGTTGCGTCTTCGCGATTCCGGAGAAGAGCAGCGCGGAGAAGATCGCAGTACTGCGCGCCTACGGGGCGGAGGTCATCGTCTGCCCGGGCGATGTGCCGCGTGAGCACCCCGATCACGTGCATTCCGTGGCCCACCGGGTCGCCGCTGAGACGCCCGGCGGCTGGCTGGCGGACCAGTACGACAACCCGGCGAACCCGCAGGCCCACTACCGCACCACCGGGCCGGAGATCTGGCGGCAGACCGACGGGCGGATCACCCACCTCGTGTCCGGCATCGGGACCGGCGGCACCATCACCGGAACCGGCGAGTACCTCAAGGAAGTGAGCGCCGGCAGGGTGACGGTCGTCGGCGCCGACCCCGAGGCCTCGCTCTACTCCGGCGGCGACGGGAGCCCTTACCACGTGGAGAGCATCGGCCGGTTCCGCCATCCCGAGACGGTGGACGACACCTGGCCCAAGTCCTACCACCCCTCGGTCGTGGACCGTTTCGAGCGGATCAGCGACCAGGACTCCCTGCTCACCGCCCGCCGGCTGGCCCGGGAGGAAGGCCTGCTGGCCGGCGGGTCCGCCGGTACCGCAGTGGCCGCAGCGCTGCGGGTCGCGACGGAACTAGGACCGGACGACCTGGTGGTCGTACTGCTGCCCGATTCCGGCCGCAACTACCTCTCGAAGGTCTTCGACGACGACTGGCTGCGCGGGATCGGCCTGCCGGACGAAGAGCTTGTCGACCAGCAGGTCCAGCCGCCGGCGGCCTCCGACCGAGCGGTGACCGGGGGCGACCCGATCGCGACAGGTGCCCGATGAACGGAAAGCAGCACCTGGACACAGGCGTCCTGGCCACGGGCGGTGTCGGCGTCCCGGCACCACGGGGACGCCGCACGGAAGCCCCGGAGTACCGCGCGAACCTCCCCCGCACCGCTCCCCCGTCCGGCACCGTGCGATGGGTCGCCGCCACCTGGGACGACCCCGACGCGCTGGTACTGCGTCAGCGGATGGACGCCGAACTGCGGCCCCGTTACGCCCCCTTCGATGCCCAGCGTGCCGGTCGGCGGCCCGGGCCGCCGACCGCCGCCGAGATCGCCGTCACCTGGCTCGCCTACGAGGGCGCGGCCCCTTTGGCGACGGCCTCCCTGAGGCTGCTCAGGCACCGGGACGCCGAGGACCTCTACGAGGTCAAGCGCGTGTATGTGCATGACGAGCACCGCGGGCGCGGCCTCGCCGTAGCGGCGCTGGACTCCGTCGAGAACAGCGCGCGTGCGCTCGGCGTCTCCCGGCTCTCCCTGCAGACGGGAAAGCTGCAACCGGAGGCCATGGGGCTCTACGAACGCCAGGGCTGGCACCGGATCCCCTGCTACCCGCCGTACGACGCCGACTCGTTCGGCGTCTGCTACGGCAAACGGCGGTGAGGGAGACCCGCCGGGGGTGGGGGCTCCCCCACCCCCGGCACCGCCGGGCCGGACGTGGCGGCACGTTTCAGGACGGGACACCGACGGGGCTCGGTGACGCCTGGGGCTCCGGCTCCTCCCCGGGTTCGACGAGCTGCTCGCGCACGTAGTTCCAGACCACGGCGATCAGCGCGGCAGCGGGCACGGCGAGGAGGCTGCCGACGATGCCGGCCAGGCTGCCACCCAACGTCACCGCCAGCAGGACGACCGCGGCGTGCAGGCCGAGCCCCCGGCTCTGGATCATGGGCTGGAACACGTTGCCCTCGAGCTGCTGCACCACCACGATGATCGCCAGCACGATCAGCGCGTCGGCCGGTCCGTTCGACACCAGGGCGATGAGGACGGCGACGAAGCCTGCGAACAGCGCGCCCACGATCGGCACGAACGCGGAGACGAACGTCAGCACGGCCAGGGGCAGCACCAGAGGCACTCCGACGATCCAGAGGCCGAGACCGATGAGGACGGCGTCGAGCAGGCCGACGTAGGCCTGGGACCGCACGAACTCACCGAGGGTGTCCCAGCCACGCGCCGCCACGGTGGGAACATCGGTGGCGAGCCGGCCGGGCAGCTGACGCGCGAGCCACGGCAGGAAGCGGGGGCCGTCCTTGAGCATGAAGAACATGAGGAAGACCGCCAGGACGGCGGTGACCACACCGTTGACCACCGTGCTCACACCGGTGACGACCGTCGTGACCATGCTGCCGATGCTGTCCTGGACGCGGGCGGTCGCAGAGTCGAACGCGCCGGTGATCTGATCGTCACCGATGTTGAGAGGCGGCCCGGAGGCCCATTCGCGCAGCCGCTGGATGCCTTCGACCACTCCGTCGGCCAGTTCTCCGGACTGGGAGGCCACCGGCACCGCGATCAACGCGGCCGCTCCCCCGGCCACCAGGAGGAACAGCACCGTCACCGTGGAAGCGGCGAGCGCCGGTGGCCATCCGCGTCGGCGCAGGACTCGCGTCAGTGGCCAGGTCAGAGTCGTGAGCAGCAGGCCGACCACGAGTGGCCAGACGACCGACCACATGCGCCCCAGCAACCACACCGCCACTGCGGTCATGACAAGGACCAGGAGCAACTCGCCTGATACGCGTGCCGAAACGCGGAGGGCCGCGCGGGTCTTGGTGGAGCTCATCGTGACTGACATGCGATTCACCCTATTGGCCCGCGGCCCCGCTTCTGACCTCTCGCTACCGGACCGACACACGAAGGAAGCCGGCCTGCACCGGGACGACGTCGAACGGCCCCAAGCCCATGGCCCGAAGTGACCGTCCGAAGGATGAAATCGACCGAAACCGGCCCGCGCCTCCTGGCAGCGCGGGAAGCTGGCTCCGCACCCATCCCGATCCCCTGACCGGCACTCGGCTTCCAGGCCGCCGCACGTCCCTGCCCGGGCGACCGTGTCCGTCCGCCCCGTCCTCCCGCATCACGCCAGCCCGTTCCGCGCTGAGGAGCACGCATGACCCGTACCGAAACGACGACCACCGCGTCCCACGAGCCCACCGACGGACTCCCCGGCACCGCCGCCCTCCTCGTCGACGACGCGGGCCGCTACCTGCTGCACCTGCGTGATGCGAACAAGCCGATCTGGGCGCCCGGCCAGTGGGCCTTCCCGGGCGGGAACACCGAGCCGGGCGAGACGTGCGACCAGGCCATGGCGCGTGAACTGTACGAGGAGACCCGCCTCTCCGTTCCCGGTCTTGCCCCCTTCGTCATGCTCGAAACCCTCGATGCGGCGGACACCCTGACGAACCGCGTCCTGGTGTACCTGGGCACGCTGAACCGCCCCGCCCACGAGATCCCGCTCCACGAAGGAATCGAGCTGCGCTGGACGCACGCAGCCGAGACAGTGCACATGGCCATGGAACCTGGCACCGCCGCCGCCATCCAGGAACACCTGAGGCACCCGCACCCCCGCCCCGACACCGACGGCCGGCCACCCACCGTGCGCATCCCGGCCGTCCGGGAGCCGCGGGAGCGCAGCATCGTCGGGGCTCACCTCTATCTGGAACGCGACGGCGCGGTCCTGCTCGGCAGACGCCACCCCGACAGCGTCTTCGCTCCCTCGACCTGGCACCTGCCTGCCGGCCACCGCGAGGCGGACGAGTCCGCTCTGGCCTGTGTGGTCCGCGAGACGGCCGAGGAGACCGGCATCGTCATCGCGGAGAGCGACCTCTCGCTCGTCCACACCCTCGATCTGCGGCACCCCGGCAGCCCGGTCTCGCGCGTGCAGCTGTTCTTCGCCGCTTCGCGCTGGCACGGCGAACCCCGGGTCCTGGAACCCGACCGGTGCACCGAGTGGAGGTGGTGGCCCCTCCAGGCCCTCCCAGAGCCTCTCGTCGCATACGCGGCCACCGCGCTCACCGCCATCGCCCGCGGCGAGTCGTACGCGCGCACGGGCTGGCCGTCATGAGCCCGGCCCGGACGAAGGACCCGACGCACAACACCGCCTTCCCGCGGTCCACGCGGCGGGACTTCCGTCTCCCGTCCGGCGGAACGGAGCACTGGTGACGTCGCAGAAACCGAACGTACAGACATGGACCCTCTACGGACAGCGGCAACTGGACCATGGCTATCTGCCAGGCCCGGCGCCAGGTGGATCCGGGCTGACCGACGGGGTGAGGGACGCGTGGGGAATCACCGTCCGGCGGGAGGGGGCGCTTCCCACCAACAGCGCAAAGTGCCCCCTCACGCTCCCGGAGGCCCCGCGAGGAGATCAGGCACGTCGTCCGGCCCGCGGTGCCGGTCTGCGGCGCGTCGCTCCCACGAAATCCCCTTCACCCTGATATGCGGCTTTCGGAAAGCCGTCCTAGCCTGACCGGGATCGCTCAGGCAGAAGACGGCCGGTCAGCCGGCGGAGGGTGAGCTTCCATGGCGAAACGGAGTACACGATCCGGGTTGCTCGGCGAATTGTCCGCCGAGTTCGCGGGCACGATGATTCTCATTCTTTTCGGCTGCGGCGTGGTGGCCCAGGTAGCGGCGGGCGGAGCTCTGACGGATCCGCCCGGCGGTCTCGGGGACCACGACAGCATCGCCTGGGCGTGGGGGCTCGGTGTCACCCTGGGCGTCTACGTGGCGGCACGGCTGAGTGGCGCCCACCTCAACCCAGCGGTGACCCTGGCGCTCGCCGCGTTCCGGGGCTTCCCGTGGAGCAAGGTGGCGCCCTATGCCCTGGCCCAGACGGCCGGCGCGTTCGTGGCCGCCCTTCTCGTCCGTTGGAACTACACCGAGGCGCTGGCGAAGGCCGACCCCGGACACACCGTCAAGACGCAGACGGTGTTCTCCACGCTCCCGGCCAACGGCAATCCCGCTCTGCCGGTCCACGAGTGGGGTGCGTTCCGCGACCAGGTCATCGGCACCGCCATCCTGCTGCTGCTGATCATGGCCATCACCGACATGCTGAACACGCCGCCGGGCGCGAACCTGGCCCCGTTCGTCATCGGGCTGGTCGTGGTGGCGATCGGCATGGCGTGGGGAACCAACGCGGGTTACGCGATCAACCCGGCCCGGGACTTCGGCCCCAGGCTGGCGAGCTTCATCACCGGATACAACGGAGCCTGGCGAGATCAGTACGGGAACCTCTACTTCTGGGTCCCGATCATCGGGCCTCTCGTCGGCGGCCTGCTCGGCGCCGGACTGTACAAGGCATTCGTCGGGCGGTTCCTGCCGTCCGCGGAGCCCGAGCCACCGGGACGCGTCCCGGCACCCGAGGACTGACCGCACCGGCCGGAGAGGTGGTACATCATGGCGGACTTCATCGGCGCGGTGGACCAAGGGACCACCAGCACACGATTCATGATCTTCGACCATGGCGGCAACGAGGTCGCCAAGCACCAACTGGAGCACGCCCAGATCCTCCCGCGCTCGGGCTGGGTGGAACACGACCCGGTGGAGATCTGGGAGCGCACGAACTCCGTGATGCAGAACGCCCTGCGGTTCGGCGGCATCGCGCCGGGCGACCTGGCGGCGATCGGGATCACCAACCAGCGTGAGACCACGGTGGTCTGGGACCCGCGCAACGGGCGCCCGTACTACAACGCCATCGTGTGGCAGGACACCCGTACGGACGTCATCGCCGCGGAACTCGAACGGTCGGGCCGTGGCGACGTCATCCGCCGCAAGGCGGGTCTCCCCCCGGCGACCTACTTCTCCGCGGGCAAGATCCAGTGGATCCTGGAGAACGTCGACGGCGTACGGGAAGCCGCCGAGGCCGGTCACGCGATCTTCGGCAACACGGACGCCTGGGTCCTGTGGAATCTGACCGGGGGGCCGGACGGAGGCATCCACGCCACCGACGTGACCAACGCCAGCCGCACCATGCTGATGGACCTGGAGACCCTCGACTGGGACGAGGAACTGCTGGGCTTCTTCGACATCCCCCGGTCGATGCTGCCCACCATCAACCCCTCCTCCCACCCGGAGGCCTACGGAACCACCCGCACCTCACGGCCGCTCCGCGCGGCCATCCCCATCGGCGGGGTCCTGGGCGACCAGCAGGCGGCCACCGTCGGACAGGTCTGTTTCTCTCCCGGCGAGGCCAAGAACACCTACGGGACCGGCAACTTCCTGGTGCTCAACACGGGGACCGAACTGGTCCGCTCCCAGCACGGGCTCCTCACCACGGTGGCGTACCAGTTCGGCGACTCCCCGGTGGTGTACGCGCTGGAGGGCTCGATCGCCGTGACCGGATCCGCCGTGCAGTGGCTGCGGGACCAGATGAAGATCATCAAGACCGCGGCGGAGAGCGAGGTGCTCGCCCGTTCGGTCGACGACAACGGCGGCATGTACTTCGTCCCCGCGTTCTCCGGTCTGTTCGCCCCCTACTGGCGCTCCGACGCCCGGGGCGCGATCGTCGGCCTCGCCAGGTACAACGACAACGCCCACCTGGCGCGGGCGACCCTCGAGTCCATCTGCTACCAGAGCCGCGACGTCGTCGAAGCCATGGAGCAGGACTCCGGCGTCCACCTCGACGTGCTGAAGGTCGACGGTGGCGTCACCGCCAACGATCTGTGCATGCAGATCCAGGCAGACGTCCTCGGTGTCCCGGTCAGCCGTCCGGTCGTCGCGGAGACCACCGCGCTCGGCGCAGCCTACGCCGCGGGGCTGGCGACGGGATTCTGGCAGAACACCGACGAACTGCGCGCCCAGTGGCACGAGTCCGAGCGGTGGGCGCCCCAGTGGTCCGAAGATCAGCGTGCGGAAGGTTACGCGGGCTGGAAGAAGGCCGTGGAACGCACCCTCGACTGGGTGAAGGTCCCGTAGGGCCCCCTGGTCGTACAGGGCCGGGGACGGTGACCGTTTCAGGTGGTCGCCGTCCCCGGCTCTCATGTGCCCCGTGGCAGGCCGAAGCGTGTTCCCGGGCGGTTCAGGAGCTGAGGTCCCGGAGTTCAGCGGCCAGGGAGCGGATGGCTGCGGGGTTACGCGGACTTTCGACGAGGTCCACGTAGTCGAGGACGACGATCCGGTCGTTCCTGACGGCCGAGACGTTCGCGAGGGGCTTGTACGACATGAGGAACTTCCGCTTCTGCTCGGCGGTGGTGTCCCCGTAGTTGTTGATCACGATGACTTCGGGATCGCGGGCGACGACCGTCTCCCAGCCCACGGTGGTCCAGCTGTCCTCGAGGTCCTTCATGATGTGGTCGCCGCCGGCCTTGGTGATGATGTCGTGCGGTCCGGCGAAGGCACCCGAGGTGAAGGGCTTGTCCTGCCCGTCGTCGTAGAGGAAGACGCGTGGCCGGTCGGCCCCCTTCGCGGCCTTCGCCTGGGCCTCGGCCACCTCTTTCCGGAAGGACGTGATGAGGCCTTCCGCTCTGTCCTCGACGTCGAACACCGTGCCCAGGTTCCGCAGGTCGGTGTAGAGCGCGTCGAGCGGTGACATCACCCCGCGTGCTTTGCCCTGTCCGTTGCGGCACGACTCGCTGAGCACGTACGAGTCGATGCCCACACGCCCCAACTCGGCGGGGGTGAAGCCGTCGCCCTCGTTGAACCCGTAGTTCCAGCCCGCGAATACCAGGTCGGCGCGGGCGTCCAGGACCAGTTCCTTGTTGATCTGCTCCTTCGACAGCCACTCGGTCTTCGTGTAGCCGTCCTTCCATGGCACGGACGTGAGGTCTCCCTTGTCGTCGGGCATCACGTATCCCGCCATGTGGTCCTCGAGTCCGAGGGCGAACATGATCTCGGTGATGCCGACGTCGTTGGTCACCACACGTCGGGGGGCCCGTTCGAACGTCTTCTTCTCGCCGCAGTTCTCGACGGTCACCGGGTAGCGGCCGCCGCCCGCTCGGGCGGCGTCGTCCGTTCCTTCCCGCGCGGTGACCTCCGCCCCGCAACCGGTCAGGGCGAGCACGGTGAAGGCGACGGCGAGCGCGGCGGGGCGCACAGGGCGGGGCATGGGCATGTGACTCCTTGCGGGCAGGTGAGCGGGCGGGGCTACGCGGAGGGAAGCCGGTCGAAGAGCAGCTGCACCACGCCGGTCTCGGGGTGCGGTACGCGATGCGCCCGCACCCCGAAGACATCGGCCAGCAGCGCGGGTGTGAGGACGTCGTGGGGTGCGCCGGAGGCGACGATGCGCCCGGCGTCGATCACATGGAGCACGTCGCAGTGGAGTGCGGCCAGGTTCAGGTCGTGCAACGCGGTGAGCAC
This sequence comes from Streptomyces sp. Alt3, assembly GCF_030719215.1. NCBI lineage: Bacteria > Bacillati > Actinomycetota > Actinomycetes > Kitasatosporales > Streptomycetaceae > Streptomyces > Streptomyces glycanivorans. The sequence continues at coordinate 333,862 of NZ_CP120983.1, forward strand.
GGTCAGCCCGCTGGCGCGCACCAGAGCCAGAACCTCCAGCTGCTGGGCGATGTCGAGGTGGTTGGTGGGCTCGTCGAGCACCAGCACCCGGGGCTGCTGAGCGAGTGCGCGGGCGATGAGGACGCGCTGCTTCTCCCCGCCGGAGAGTGTGAGGAACCCGCGGTCGACGAGATGGCCGGCCCCGACTCCCGCCAACGCGGCCGCACAGATGCGCCGGTCCTCCTCGGTGGTCCTGGCGACCGATCCCTGGTGCGGGAACCGGCCCATGGCCACGACCTCGGCGACGCTGAAGTCGAACTCCGCCACCAGTTCCTGCGGCAGGGCGGCCAGCCGGCGCGCACTCTCGCGCGCGGGCATCGCGAGCAGATCCTCGCCGCCGATCCGCACCGCGCCCGCCGAGGGTCGCAGCGCCCGGTAGACGCAGCGCAGCAGGGTCGACTTACCGCTGCCGTTCGGCCCGACGAGGCCGACGACCTGCCCGCTCCCCGCGCGCAGGGTGGCTCGTCGAAGCAGCCGCACACCCGCGATCTCGACCGTCAGTGCGTCGATGTCGACCTCCATCACACGCCTCCGAAGGTGTAGGTCCGGCGGCGCATGAGCAGGACGAAGCACGGCACACCGACGGCCGCGGTCAGCACACCCACCGGAAGTTCGGCGGGCGCGAGGACCACGCGCGAGAGGATGTCCACCCAGACCAGCAGGACGGCACCGGCCAGGGGCGCGACGGCCAGCAGGCGGCGGTGGTCAGCACCGATCAGCATCCGTGCGGCATGGGGAACCATCAGGCCCACGAAACCGATCGCTCCGCTGACCGCGACGACCGCCCCGGTGACGGCGGCGGAGACGAGGAAGAGTTCCTTGCGCAGCCTGCCGGGGTCCACCCCCAGCGCGGCAGCGGTCTCGTCACCCATGGCCAGGGCGTTCAGCCGGCGTGCCGACCAGCCGAGGTGGACGAGGCCGCCGAGCACTGCGCCCGCGGCGATCGGCACCGAGGACCAACTGGCCCCGCCCAGGCTGCCGAGCAGCCACATCATCGCCGACCGGGCCGCTTCGCCGCGTTCGGCGGCGAACACCATGAACGTGGTGACGGCCGAGAAGCCGTAGTACATCGCGGTGCCGGTCAGCACGAGCCGGAGTGGTGTCAGGCCCCGGGCGGTCCGGGCGATCGAGTACACGAGCACCATGGCGAGGAGCGCGGACAGGAACGCGGCCGTCGACAGCGCCCAGACCCCGAGGGCCCCGAACACCCCGAAGATGATTACGGCGTTGGCTCCGACTGCGGCACCCGAGGAGATGCCGAGGACGAACGGGTCGGCGAGGGCGTTGCGGACCATCGCCTGCACGGCGAGGCCGATGGCCGCCAGTCCTGCCCCGACCACCGCTGCCAGTACGGCGCGTGGAAAGCGGAGTTCCCAGACAATGGTGTACGACGCGACCTCGTCCGGCGCGATGGCCCCACCGGTCAGCCCGGCCCACAGGCATCGCAGCGCCTCGCCCCAGGAGACCCCGGAGGCCCCGATTCCAGCCCCGCAGGCGAGGGACAGCGGCAGGGCGACGCACAGACCGACCACGAGCAGCGGCAAGGGGACCCGCCGGGAGACTGCCGCACCTTCCCCTGTGCGGGTGGCACCCGACGGGGCCACGGGTATTCGTTCACGGGTCCTGGCCACAGCCGGATCGCTTTCGCCTCGGGCCGTGCACCCACGTGTACACAGGAGCGGCTCCGGACGCCAGGCGCCGTGCGCAGCACCTCTCGCAGTCCACGGCGATTGACAGGAGCTTCACCACCGCGGGTAATCGGGCTCACGGAATCGCAGGTCGCGTTCCGCCTACCGTTGCGGGTCAGCGCCGGAATTCGACCGGACTTCCCCCACGAGGCGCTTGCAGCTTAGCGGGTGTCGCAGGGCGCCCCGCCGGGGGGAGGTTGCTCGTTCCCAGGCCGTCCGGCCCCGCGGCGGTCCGCTCGTTCGACTGTCGTGACGGCGTTGTGGATGTCCTTGCGGGCTATCGGGTGCTGAACCGGCGGAAGAGGTTCCGGGCCACGTGCACACCTGGCCCGCCGAAGCCGACGATGTCGACGCGCCCGTCGCCCGTGATGTCGGCGAGGAAGCGGGGGTGGCGGTCGACTCGCCAGCCGCCTGCGTCCTCGTCGTACCCGAACCCGCGGCACACCAGTTGGGCCTGTTCGAACCGGCCGTCCCCGTCGTTGTGCGACACCCAGACGCCTTCGTTGCCGAAGCCGACGATGTCCGGGGTGCCGTCGCCGGTGACGTCGGCGAGGAACCGGATGTGCCTGTCGCTCGTCCATCCCTGGGTTTGTCCGAAGTCGTTCAGGACGAGCTTCGACGGTTCGAAGGTGCCGTCGCCGCGTCCCCGGGACACGACGACTCCCTGCGGGCCGAAACCGACGATGTCCAGCGCTTCGCCGCCGGTGGTCCCGATAAGGAACCGGGGTTGTCGGTCTGCCGAGCCCCATCCCTGCTCGGTCCCGAAGTCGTCGAGGACGTAGAGAGGTTCGGCGAAGCTCCCCTCCTCGTCCTGGAGTGACACCCACACGCCGTCGTCGTGACAGCCGACGATGTCGAGCCTGCCGTCACCGGTGGTGTCCACGACGAAACGGGGATGCTTGTCGGCGAGCCAGCCACCGGCCTCGTCGCTGTGCCCGAAGGCCCGGAGAGCGGGTTCCTCGCCGATGGGCGTGAACTTGCCTTCCTCGTCCTGGAGTGACACCCACACGCCGTCGTCGTGACAGCCGACGATGTCGAGCCTGCCGTCACCGGTGGTGTCCACGACGAAACGGGGATGCTTGTCGGCGAGCCAGCCACCGGCCTGCTTGCCGTGTCCGAACGCCTTGAGGACCAGCTCACCGCCCGCGGTGAACGTACCGCCGGCGTCCTGAGGGGACACCCGGACGCCGTCAGCGGCGAGCACCACCACCCTGAGACTGCCGTCGCCCGTCGTGTCCACGAGGCTCCACAGGTCGGCGGGGCTCGGGGAGGGTGCGGGCTGGTGCAGGGGGCGTTCCTCGTCGTGGAACGTCCCGTCGCCCCTGCCGGACGACGCCACCGCCCCCTTTCCGGGTTTGAGCCCTACGATGTCCTTCCGTCCGGTGCCGGTGGTGTCGGCGAGGAGGCGCTCACCGAGCCCGGCCCACCGGCCCGGTTGCCCACCGGGAGAGCGAGCGGCCCCCTGGCTCTTCCATTCGCCGGCGTCCTTGTCGCTTCCGTACCGCTCCAGGACCAGCAGCACGTTGCTGAAGGAGGGCGTCGCGTCGGGCGCCGGCCGCAGCGCGGCCGAGCGGGCCAGACGCCAGGACCGGCGACTGTTCCAGTGGCTCAGCGGTGACCAGCGCAGCACGAGATCGCTCGTGCGCTCCGGCTCGGCCGGGACGAGACGCCACCGCTGGCTTTCGGCGCTGTCGTCGTACTCGCCGAGGACGATTCGGGTGTCCTCCTTCCCCGGGTCGGCGAGGTCGAGAACGGCGCCGTCGGCCGCGCCCTCGATGAAGTAGAGGCCCGCTTCGCCTTCGACGGGCACGACGCGCCACTGCTGCCCCTTCTTGTTGACGGCGGCATCCCACTGGCGGACGCCGCGGTCCGTGGCGGCGGGGTTGTCGAGCACCTTGCCGCCGGCCGCGTTACGGATCACGTAGGCCTGGTCGTCCTGTGCGTCCTGGACGGGAGTGAACTGCCACTGCACCGGGCCCGGACCGTCATCGGGGTGGTCCCGGACGACGAGCGCCCCGTCCGCGCCCGGCACGGCCTTCGGCCCGAGGGGTTTCCCCGTGGCGGCGTTGACGATCTCCAGCTTCAGTTCTTGCGTGGGCAAGGGCATCGTGGTGCCTCTTCCGGGCGGTTGGGGCGTCGGCTTGGGAAGGGAGTGACAGCGCGGCGGCGGATCACGTGAAGACGTGGTGGTAGGGGACGTTCCACTCGCTGGGGAGCCTCGGGTAGAACGTGTTGATGACCGTCCCGGTGAAGTCTCCGCCCCAGTTGTAGGTGAGACGTGCCTCGCTGTCGGCCGTCACCGCGTGGTCCTTGAAGCCGAGGATGGCGTCGGGGTGGGTGATCGGCACGAAGGTGATCCCGCCCCACGGCGTCACCGTGACGACCCAGAGCTGGGTGTCCTCGATCGCACCGTTCTTCCCGCGCCACTTGTCGCCCACCTTGTCGGGGAGGCCGACCTGGACGGTGTCGGCCGTGCTCTTGGGGGCCTCCTGGTGGACGGTGATGCGCCTGCGCTGCGGCTTCGGCGCTCCGTCGTCGCCGCGCCCGCCGACGGTGTCGCCCGCCCCGGCGGGTTCGGGTGTCACCTGGCCTGCGGCACTCTCGATGAGGTACAGCGGTCGCTGCCCGAAGAAACCGCCGGGAGTGATGTACCAGAGGTGGCCCTGTGCGTCCTTGGTCGCCGGGTCGAGCGCGGTGGCCAGCTTCACGCCCTTGTCGTGGCTCTCCTCCTTCAGTTCGGCGGGCCGCAGATAGCCACCGTTGAAGGCGTGGACGAGCATGACCGGCCGGTTCTCGACCAGTGCGGCCACAATTGCGTTGTCGTAGCTGTTCACCGCCACCGGCCCACCGACCACCAAATTCGCCATTGCCGTGCGTTCTTGGGTGTACATCGCAGAAACCTCGCATGTCATTGATGTGGAGAACAACGCGTCGGGCGCTCAGTGCAGTGATTTATCACGCGGCATTACCGCCCGGTCCCCAGGCCTCGATCGAACCGGCACGGGAAGCGAATACGTGACCGAAGCAAATACCCCCAAAGCGGCAACGTTCGAGGTCACAACCCACAGACGGCGGACCGCCAGGTCATCGATCGAGTGATCAAGCGCGGCAGGAAGATCTTGATCACTCGTTTGAGTGCGATACCCGGAGGCCCCTTCTCGAGCAATAACGGTTTTGATAGTTTCACTTGGCGGAACGTGTGCGCAGATGCCCCTTTTCAATTCACCGAGCGCGGTTTCGGCCAGATCAGTCGAGGACAGAAATTGCCTTCCAACGCGTACAACCTGGAACGGGCCAAGCGCCAGCCGCTGACGAAGAAGAACCTGCGGGAACTCAACATCGAACAGACCTGGCGCTCCGTTCTGGAGCACCCCAACCTCGTCTACGTCGACGACTACGGGGTGCGGCACAAGCCCGTCGGGTTCTCCGTGAACAAGTCGAGCTTCGGCGCGTTTCCCGGGTCGGCGTTCGAGCTGGGCTGGCTCGCCTACATGAACCTCGGGGAGCCGCTGATCGAGGAGCGGCGCAACATCACCCAGCCCTCGCCCGACACGTTCTCCTCGCGCACCTACGTCAACCGCAGCCAGTCCGAGATGACCTTCACGGACGCGGTCGACTTCACCGTGTCGAACGGAGCCACGTGGTCCCTCTCGGGAGACTCCAAGCTCACCTTCGGCGGCAACGTCAGCGCGCAGCTCCAACTGCAGTTGCAGAACCAGCTCGGCCTGAACCTCCAGACGCAGCTCGGGACACAGCTCAAGAACGAGATGGCGAACAAGAACGCGAACACGGTGACCAACAAGAACAGCAAGGACAGTGTGGGCGTGGACAACGCGAACACCGTCGACACCTCGGTGACCAACGGGGCGACGAACTCCGCGTCCGCCTCGCTCACCGGCTCGGTGGCGTTCACGACTTCGGGCAGCGCCTCAGGTACCGCGGCGCTCAACGCCGCACTGACCCAGGGCATCACGGCCTCCGTAGGCGGCTCCCTGACCACCGGCTGGGCTTCGAAATCGCAGATTTCGGGCAAGGTCCCGCCGGGCTCCCGGGTGGAGACCATCGTCACCCAGCGCCGTGCCCGCAAGCAGTACTCCTACGAGATCCCGGTGACCTTCTCCGGGTTGCTCGCGGTGAAGTACGACGTGCCTGTGGCAGTCCTGTCTCCCCCGCAGCCGGGCGACTACCCCGGGCTCGACCTGTTGGTCGCCCGCGACATCGGCGACCTCGATCTGGCGGGCGGCGGCTTCCGCATGAAGGGACTGGCCGAGGTCGTCTCCGCCCTGGAGGTCCACCACACGATGTTCGACGGCGAGAGCCTGACCGACAGCCGGCGAGAACCGTACAAGCGGCCCTGACCTGGCGGGCGGCACCTACACGACGACGACAAGAGGCGACGACCATGGTGTTCGACAACATCTTCAGCTCCGCGGGCAAAGGCGCGGGGCTCTTCTCGGTGATCACCGACCACGACAAACCGCGACCGGGAGGGGACGTCGACTTCGAGGACGCCGACGACGACACCTACGACGACAAGACCACGAGCCTGTTCACCAGCGCGATCCACGGAGCTTCCCACAGGGCGAAGACCGTGCAGGAACAGTCCCCCGAAGCGCGGGCCGTCCTGGGTTTCCTCGCCTCCTTCATCCAGACCACCCAGGCATCGGCCGGCACGCAGTCCGAGTACGCCCGGAATCCCGGCTCGGTGTCCACGGCGGCGGCGGCCGGCATGGAGAAGTCGAGTGAGACGGTGACGAATCACGGCGACCTGAAGAAGGACGAGGGCCTGGAGACGCCGAAGAGAAGCGATTTCAAGGCTCCTGCCGCCCCGGCCTCGCCCAAGGCCGAGGAGCCCCCCAAAGCACCCAAGGCCACCGCGGAGAAGCCGTCGGATTCCAAGTAGAAATACTGTTCCGAAGGGTCAGGGGCGGCCTCGCCCCTGACCCTTCGCATGTCACACGGGGAGCAGTTGCCACTGCCGGTTGCGGTGGTCACCATCCGCCCCGCACTGCTTGACCGCAGTGGGGGCATTGGTGTCGACACGCAGGAGCAGACCGCTGCTGCCGTTCGCGATCTCGTACACCCGTGGGGTGTCGGTCACCGAGCCCACCGGGACCAGCCTCCACTGCTGATGGCGCGCGGCGCCGCCCTCGTAGGCGCGCTGTGCGACCACCGCCCCCTCCGCCATCCCTCCTCCGACGGCTTCCAGGACCTTGCCGCTGCGAATGTTCTCGATCCTGTACAGCACGTCGTCGCTGTCCTGGCCCGCCGCGACCAGCCGCCACCGCTGGTGGTCCCTGGGGGTTGCGAGGGTCTGGTGGATCTCGGCACCATCCTTGGTGGACTCGCGCAGAACCCCCATCCTCAGCCTGCTGCGGACGTTGGCCCAGGAGACCACCGTGCCCGAACCGGGGAGCCCGGCCATCTTCGCCGACGCGATCTTCCGCACGCGGTTGTTGGCGTAGTCGGCGATGTAGAGGGCGTCGACGCAGTCCACAGCCAGCCCGAACGGATTGCGCACCTGGGCCGAGGCGGCCGGGCCGTCGTCACCGGCGAAGCCCGCGGTGCCCGTTCCAGCGACCGTGCTGATCGTCCCGTCGACCGCGACCTTCCTCACCCGATGGTTGGCGTGGTCGGCGATGTGGAGAGTACCGGCGCTGTCCACCACCACACCCACCGGGGTGTTCAGCTTGGCCGAGGCGGCCGGGCCGTCGTCACCGGCGAAGCCCGCGGTGCCCGTTCCCGCGACCGTGCTGATCGTCCCGTCGACCGCGACCTTCCTCACCCGATGATTGCTGGCGTCGGCGATGTAGAGGTCGCCCGCGGCGTCGACGTCCACTTCGTGCGGGCAGTTCAGCTGGGCCGAAACCGCTGGACCACCGTCTCCCCTGAATGCCGCGCCCCCGTTCCCCGCGACCGTGCTGATCTTCCCGTCAGTCGTGATCTTCCGGACCCGGTGGTTGCTGTAGTCGGCTACGTAAAGAGTTCCCGCGCCGTCCACCGCCACTCCCAACGGGAGGTTCAACCGGGCCGCAGTGGCGGGGCCACCGTCACCGGCGAAGCCTGCGGCGCCCGTTCCCGCGACCGTGGTGATCTTCCCGTCAGTCGTGATCTTCCGGACCCGGTGGTTACTGGAATCCGCGATGTAGACGGCGCCGGCGTCATCCACCGCCAAGGCCCGCGGGCAGTACAACCGGGCTGAAATTGCGGGGCCGTCGTCGCCACCGAATCCCGCGACACCGGTACCCGCGACCGTGGTGATCTTCCCGTCAGTCGTGATCCTCCGGACCCGGTGGTTACTGTAGTCGGAGACGTAGAGGGTGCCGGCGCTGTCCAGCACCACACCGTACGGGCCGTTCAACTGAGCCGAGACGGCAGGCTCGTTGTCCCCCTTGAACCCTGCGGTCCCGGTCCCCGCGACCGTACTGATCGAAGGCGCGAAGCCCTCACCACTTGTGGCTGCCGCGTCGGCAGTGGTCATTGCCATCCCTTCACCGCTCCCTCGCCGCCCACTACGGGCAGTTGTCGAGTGATTCCAGGAAGTCACAAGAAGGAAGGACTGGCAAGATCACTTCCGGGTGTTCCTTACGGCGCGTGTTGACGAAACACCGCGCCGCACCGGCAGTTGACTCCCACTCCTGCTCGGTCTCCGGTGCGCCGTCACCCTCGCCACGGCAGGCGCCCACGGCTCCGCAACCGCAGTCAGCTCACACCCGGAGTCGCGCGTCCGGGGTCGCGCCGGATCCTGGCCACAGCGATGCGGCTCAGCGCACCCTCCCGCGCGGTTTCAGCGCAACGGGCGGGAGTTCGGGTGCGGGCAGCCGACCCCCGTCGTAGCCCTTCACCTCACCGAAGCGGGGCCCCGCCATCCAGTCCTGGCGCGCCTGTTCGATCTCCTCGTGCGAGCGCCCGACGAAGTTCCACCACATGACGAGCTCCTCCTCGAACGGCTCGCCACCGAGCAGCATCAGCCCGGCGTCGGAGGCGGCGCGGAGCGGCAGTTCGGTGCGGCCGCAGCCGAGGTAGAGCATCGATCCGGGCAGGACCGGAACGCCGTCGACCTCGGCCTCGCCGGACATCGACAGCACTGCGTACTCGAAGTCGGGGTCCAGTGGCAGCCGGGCTTCGGCCCCGGCGGTCAGCGCAAGGTCGGCTCCGACGATCGGCGTGTAGGCCGTGCCGGGCGACGGGACTCCGTCCAGCTCCCCCAGGATCACGGTGGCGGTGAGACCGCGCGCCGTGACGGCGGGCAGGTCGGCGTGGTGCTCGAAGTGCGGCTCGACATGACGGTCGGAGGCAGGCAGGGCGACCCAGAGCTGGGCGCCGTGCAGGAACCCGGCGTGTGGTTTCGGGCTCTCCTCGGAATGGCTGATGGCCCGGCCGGACGTCATCAGCCCGAGTTCACGCGGCCGGATCTGCTGCAGACTGCCCAGACTGTCACGATGCAGGACCTCCCCCTCGTGGAGCCAGCTGACCGTCTGCAGCCCCATGTGGGGGTGCGGCGGGACCTGCATCCCCGGCTCGTCGGCGATGCCGTCGGGGCCGTAGTGATCCACGAACGCCCAGGCTCCGACCATGCGTCGCCCCAGGTTGGGAAGGAGTCTGCGCACCTCGGTGGACTCGCCGAGCCGGACGTGGCGCGGGGTGAGGAGTTCACGCACCGGCTCGGCGACGACGAAGCCACGTCCCCCGCAGACAGAAAGAGCGGCCTGGCGATCGAGATTGCTCATGGCGCACAACCTATTCCTGTAGGGCCGTGGAGCACCGGTCCCCACGCCGAACATTTAGTGGAATGTTTAACTACCTTGGCGTGTTGACCCCGCTGGAAGCATTGCGGCCGAGGAGGAGAAATGGAAGACACCTACTACGAGTTCGGCACGCCCGCCGACCGCTGGGACCGGGCGCAGCTGTTCTTCGAGGAGAAGGAGTATCTGACGGCCGCGCGGATCCTCGGCGGGCTGGTGCAGGAGGTCCCGGAGCAGGTGGCTCCGCGGTTGCTGCTGGCCCGCGCCTACTACCACTCGGCCCGGCTCGGCAAGGCCGAGACGGAGCTGCGTGAGGTGCTGCGGCGCAACCCCGTAGAGGACTACGCCCGGCTGATGCTCGGGCGCACCCTCGAGCGCCAGGGCCGGCAGTCGGAGGCCGACACTCACCTTCGGATGGTCCAGGCGATGGCCGGGGACCTCGGGCCCGAGCTTCTGGCGCAGGAGCAGCGGAACCAGGGGTGACACGCACGCCGACCGAGGGTGCGGGGAACGGAAGCAGAGACACCGCTCCCCGCACCCGCCCTTCGGCCGGCTCAGCGTTCCGCGTTCGACACCCGGTCCAGCCATTCGGTCATCAGCGCCGACTCAGCCGTACTGAGCCCGGATCCGTGCGACCGGCGCAACAGAGCACCCAGCGTCGCCGCCGCGGAGGGGACTTCCGCATCCACAGGCGCGCCCCGGGACACCTGCGACGTGAACACAGCGGCGTGCACCGCGTCACGTACACGCGCGGACATGCCGACGTCCGGGAAGGTCACGGGCCGGGACACCAGCATCAGCGCCACGCCCGTGGTGGCGGACATGATCATCTGTGCGGCCAGTTCCGGGGCGACGCGCAGCTTCCCCTGTGCGGCGGCCCGCTCCAGGTCGCGGGTCAGGATGCGGTGCGCCTCGACCGCGGACACCGGTGGCGTCCGCATCGCCGGTGAATTCATGAGCCGGTACAGATTGGGGTTCCGGAGAGCGAAATCGACATGGCTGTCCCATCCGTTCCGCAGGTCCTCGACGGGATCGGTGGTGTCGCCTCGCTCCCGCTTGGTCGCCAGGTAGGCGTCGAAGCCGTGATCGACCACGGCCGACAGCAGACCCTCCTTGTCTCCGAAGTGCCTGTAGAGGGCCGGTGCGCCGACCTGCGCGGCCTCGCACACGGCGCGCGTGGAGATCTCCCCGTCAGGAGACTCCGCGACCAGCCGGGCCGCGACTTCGAGGATGCGCGCTCGTGTACTCATCGGAGGGACGCTATCAAGGCGTGTACCGCGCGGATCGGCCAGTGGCACCTGGCGGCAGCCACTCATGACCCCGCCTCGCCCGGCCGACGGACCGAAGGCCGAGTGGCCACAGGGCGACGTGATCAGATGATGCCGCCGTTGGCCCGCAGCACCTGACCGTTGACCCAGCGGGCCGGACCGGCGAGGAAGGACACGACCTCCGCTATGTCCTCGGGGGCGCCGAGCCGCTCGAGGGGAGGCTGCGCGGCCATCCTCGCGACGGTCTCCTCGTCCTTGCCGTCCAGGAACAGTGCGGTGGCGGTCGGTCCAGGGGCGACGGCGTTGACCGTGATGTCCCGGCCGCGCAGCTCGCGCGCGAGGATCAGCGTCATCGCCTCCACGGCCCCCTTGGTGGCGGCGTAAGCGGTGTATCCGGGTATGGCCAGCGCCAGCACCGAGCTCGAGAAGTTGATGATGGCCCCGCCGCCCCGCAGTCGGCGCGCAGCCTGCTGGTCGACGACGAAGGTCCCGCGGACGTTGGTGCGGTACATCCGGTCCAGCGCGTCCAGGTCGAGATCCACCAGCGGCGACAGGGACATCACCCCCGCGGCGTGGACGACCACGTCGACTCCGCCGAAGGCCTCCTCCGCGGCGTCGAAGAGCTCGGCCACCGCCGTCTCGTCCGCGACGTCGGCCTGGTGCGCGACGGCCTGGCCGCCCGCAGCGACGACGGCCGCGACCGCGGCTTCCGCCTCGGGCTTGTTTCCGGCGTAGTTGATGACGACCGCGAATCCGTCGGACGCCAGCCGCTCGGCACTCTCACGGCCGATACCTCGCGAACCCCCGGTGACAAGAGCGACCCTGCGTGTGCTGGTGGTGTGCTGCTCGGTCATGACGATGCTCCTGAGGACAAGGAAGGCCCGTAGGTTCTACGGACCCTGACAAAAACAACGCTAACACCATTACGTTATCGCCGCTATCGCTCAATCGTGGCAACCTGTGGAGGCGTTGCTGACGCCACTTCCGAGCGACGGAAGAGACGTGCCAGGCGACAACACGGATGCGTCAGGTGCATTCGTCCTTCACCGAGTGGACGGACCGGACAGAGGGAACGACGACGGGCGATGTGGGGTTCCGTGGCAGGCCGACCTCCGTGACCAGGGCGCCACAGGCCGGGCGTCGCAGGCCGGGCGTCGCAGGCCGGGCGTCGCAGGAGAAGGAGCCGAAAGCGGACTGATCAGCTATAGAGCGTGTCTCTTTGATGGGTTGGTCAGTTGATCGGACATGTCGGTCCGATTAGTGATCACCGATGCGGTGTGGGACCGGATCGAACCGTTGATGCCGGCCGATCCGTCCCGTGGGCGACGGCGGGCTGACCAGCGCCGGACCCTTGAGGCTATTGCGTGGAAGTACCGCACCTGCTCGTCCTGGCGGGATCTGCCTAAGGGCTGTCCCGCAATCAGTGGTGGATCAGCGCGCGGCGTCAGATGCGGTGCATCGCAAGGCGGAGGGACACCCGCATACTGGATGTATTCGGGCGTTCCGACAACGCGGCGAGGTGCCGTAGCTGTCGTCGTGCGCCCGCCAGGGATTTCGGGACAGCCCTTAGCGAGCTCGGGTCCTTTCAGACCGCTCACAAGCGCTTGATCAGGTGGGCCGTGGACGGCACATGGGAACGCATCTTCGCGGCACCACTTGCTGCGGCGGATGATGGTGACGATGTGGGCTGGACAGTCTCTGTCGATTCCGCTGTCTGCCAGGCTCACCAACATTCGGCCGGAGCCAGGAAAAGGGTGCGCCCGGCCGGTCGGAGCCTGAGGATCACGCGCTCGGACGCTCCCGTGGCGGACTGAGCACGAAGGTCCACTTGGCCAGTGACAGCCGGGCCCGTCCTCTGGGCATCCACGTCACCTCCGGCCAGGCTGGTGACGCCCCGGCCTTCGAGGCGGTCATGGCCAGAATTCGGATCCCGCGCAGCGGACGCGGAAGGCCGAGAACGCGCCCGACAACCGTCCTGGCAGATCGCGCCTATTCGTCCCGCGCGATCCGTGGACACCTTCGGCGTCGAGGTATCCGGGCTGTCATCCCGCAGCCCGCAGACCAGATCGGTCACCCTCTGCGGCGAGGCCGTGCCGGAGGCCGCCCGCCCAGCTTCGACGCCGAGAAATACAAGGAGCGCAATGCCGTCGAGCGGTGCATCGCCCGGCTCAAGCAGTGGCGCGGCCTGGCCCTGCGGACGGACGAACTCGCCATTGCCCACCAGGCCGCACTTCACGTCGCGTCCATCATTGTCTGGGCGCGTCAGTGACATGGCTGCGGAAGCTACAGGCCCAAACTCGAGACGAATCCGGAGAAAGTAGGTGCTACGACCCGCCACTCGCACAGAAGGGGGTCCGTCCAGAAGTCACTGCCGACGACGCGGGGGTCTGAGGGGTCAGCCCGGTAGTCGAGAGCCAAGGCGCCATCATCGCCGGGGTTGCGGGTGGTGGCGATCAGCACTGCCCGTTCGACGTCAAGCCAAGGAAGTTCGAGCGGGGCGACGCCCCTGCTTCCGCGTGCCTGGCGAAAGAAGGCGGAGTGCGGATCATCGGCGAACATGTCCATCGATTGAGACGCGTACGCCATCTGCTCGGGGTTCGACACGAAGCCAAGTGGGTCCTTGAACCACGGAATGGCCTTCGCCAGCACCACATCGCCCGGGTGACTCCAGAGGTCGCGATCGATGAGCGACGTCAGCAGGTCGGGCAGAGCAAGTCCACGGACTGTCGAAGGCGCCATGGCGCACAGCCTCGCACGGCGGACAACACCAAGGAGACACGCTCCAGGCGCACTGGCGGGGGTACGCCTCGACGGCCGTCGGAGCCTGGCCGGCACCGTCATGGCCGTTGCGGGCATGCGGCTGTATGCCGGGGACGTCCGAGCCGAACACATCCGCGTCGGCGGGCCCAAGCACATCCGCGTCGGCCGGCGCAAGCCCTCCCCCGCCGGCGAAGTGCCGCCGGATCGCCGACGTCCGGCGAAGCACCGCCGGATCGCCGACGTCCGGTGAAGTGCGAATCGGACGGACAGCCCCCGCACCGCGGCACCGGACGACTGCACACCGCCGGCACGGAGCATCGGGCTTCGCCGCGCCCCACGCAACGCCGACGCGCGGCCCGCGTCAGAGGGAAGGGTTCACGGGAAGCGCGATCGCGGTCACCGCGAAGCCTTCGTCGACCAGCCACCTGCCCGCGTACGTGCTCGGCACCCCGGGTGCGATCCGCGAGAGCTCCGCGGTGAAGGTGCCCTCGGTGGGGCTGTCCGGGCTCGTGCGGAAGCTGATGTCCGCCTCGGAGAAGTCGAGTTCGATCCGGGTGAGCGGGAACCACGTCTTGAAGACGCTCTCCTTGGCACTGAACAGAAGGCGGTCCCAGTGAACCGTCCGGGTGTCCGCGTCCACGGGCATCCTCGCCCGTTCCGAAGGCAGGGATATCACCTCCCACACATCGGGCGGGAGCGGTGCGTTCGGCTCGGCGTCGATACCCACCGAGCGCACCTCGGACGCCCGGGCCAGTACAGCCGCGCGGTAGCCCTCGCAGTGCGTCATGCTGCCGACGGTCCCCTCGGGCCACAGGGGCAGGCCCCGATGTCCCGAGAGCACCGGCGCCGGGGGCAGCCCCAGGTCGGCCATGGCTCGTCTCGCACAGGCGCGTACTGCCGCGAATTCGTGTCTGCGACGGTCGACGCTCGCGGCCACCTGCCGCGCCTCCTCGGGGAACAGGCTGCCCTCCGGAGCACTGGTCTCGTGCGTGTCCGAGCACGCGACGTACTTTGGAAGAAGCCGTTCGATCACGAGCCCTCGCCCTTCACGGCCGTGGGCTCCTGGCCCTCGTAAGGAAGAATCTGCCGCAGCAGCCCACGCGGGTGGCCCCGCTTCCGCCACTCCCTGGGGTAGCCGATCGATACTTCCTCGAACCGTACGCCGTCGTGCCAGGTCGTACGGGGGATGTGGAGATGTCCGTAGACGACTGCGGCGACGTTGAAGCGACGGTGCCAGTCGGCGGTGAGTTCCGTGCCGCACCACTGGGCGAACTCCGGGTACCACATCACCGATGTGGGTTCACGCAGGAGCGGCCAGTGCCCGGCGATCACCAGCGGCACGTCGGGGTCGTGTGCGGCCAGCCGCTGTTCGGTGAGCGCCACCCGCGCCCGGCACCAGTCGTCCCGGGTCGCGTAGGGGTCGGGGTGCAGCAGGTACTCGTCGGTGCAGACGACTCCCGCCTCGTGGGCGCGCGCGAGAGACTCCTCCTTCGACGTCACGCCCGGAACCCTGAAGGAGTAGTCGTACAGGAGGAACACGGGGGCGACGGCCACAGGGCCGTCTCCGCCCTGCCAGTGGGGGTAGGGGTCCTCGGGCGTGGTCACGCCGAGCTCCCGGCACACCTTGACGAGGTGTTCGTACCGCTCCTGGCCGCGTAGCCGTACGGGGTCCTTGTCCACCGTCCAGAGCTCATGGTTCCCGGGGGTCCACACCACGTGGGCGAATCGGCCCGCGAGCAGCTCCAGCGCGCGCTCGACCTCTTCGGCTTCCTCGGCCACGTCTCCCGCGACGATGAGCCAGTCCTCGTCGCTGGTCGGGTGCAGCCGGTCGGCGACGGGACGGTTGTCCGCGATGCCGACATGGAGATCGCTGACCGCGAGGAGCCGGCCGCCGCTGTTCGGCGTGTGAGGGGCGGGCACGGTGGGAGAACTCATTGTTCGAATTTAGCGTCTTCATGGTCCTTCCGGGGGCCGCACTGCTCAACATGCCCGCAGTTCGTCCGGCCGGGATGATTGACCGAGCGCCTCCGGGGCACGCGGCGGCTCATGCGACGCGTCTCGGACGCCCGGCGGAGAGGAAGACACCGATGCCCGACACCGAACCCCCGCAGGACCCGACCCAGCGCTATCCGCGCCCCGAATTCCCCCAGCAGGAGCAGGAGCATCCCGGCCGGACCGCCCCCATGGATCCCCCTCCGGACCACGGCGAGGACTCGTACCGAGGTCACGGGCTTCTGCTCGACCGCAAGGCGGTCGTCACCGGCGGAGATTCGGGCATCGGCCGCGCCGTCGCCCTCGCCTTCGCCCGCGAAGGGGCGGACGTGCTGCTGACCTTCCTTCCCGAGGAGGAGCGCGAGGCGGAGGAGACCGCCCGGCTCGTCGAGCAGGCCGGGCGAAGGGCGGTGTCCGTGGTCTGCGACATCCGGGAGGAAAGGGAGTGCCGGGCTCTCGTCGAGAAGGCGGTGTCGGAGTTCGGCCGGATCGACGTCCTCGTGAACAACGCCGCCTACCAGATGTCGCAGCCGGACGGTATCGCCGCCATCTCCACCTCTCAGTTCGACCGCGTGGTGCGCACGAACCTGTACGGCATGTTCTGGCTGTGCAAGGCCGCTCTCCCGCACATTCCGGCAGGCGGCTCCATCATCAACACCACCTCGGTGCAGGCGTACAAACCCAGTCCGCACCTCCTGGACTATGCCATGACCAAAGGTGCCATCGTCACCTTCACCCAAGGGCTGGCGCAGATGCTGGCGTCGGACGGAATCCGTGTCAATGCCGTCGCGCCCGGGCCGGTCTGGACGCCCCTCATCCCCGCGACGATGCCCGACACCACGGAGTTCGGGAAGCAGAGCCCGCTCGGCCGGCCCGCCCAGCCTGCCGAGATGGCGCCGGCCTACGTCTTCCTCGCCTCGCCGAACGCGTCCTTCATCACCGGGGAAATCATGAACGCGACGGGCGGTACGCCGCTTCCCTGACCGTGATTGCTCCGACGGACCCGAGGGAAGGCGCCGTACATGCGTGCAGACCACCGCGAAGCCCCCGTTCTCGATGCACTCGCTGCCTACAAGGAGAAGAGCGAACTGGCGTTCACCCCGCCCGGCCACAAGCAGGCGCGCGGAGCGGACCCGGCTGTACGCGCCGTCCTGGGCGATGCCGTGTTCTTCGGGGACCTGCTCGCCATCGGCGGGCTGGACGACCGCCGCCAGACCTCCGGTGTGCTCCGGCGCGCCGAGGAACTGATGGCCGACGCGGTGCACGCCGAGCACACGTTCTTCTCCACCTGCGGCAGTTCCCTGTCGGTGAAGGCTGCCATGCTGAGCGTCGCCGCGCCCGGACGGAAACTGCTGATCGGCCGGGACGCCCACAAGTCCGTCGTCGCCGGACTGATCCTCTGCGGGGTCGAGCCCGTATGGGTGGAACCCCAGTGGGACCGTGAACGCCATCTGGCCCATCCCCCGTCCGCCGAAGCGTACGAACGGGCCTTCGACCGGCACCCGGACGCCTGCGGGGCTCTGGTCACCAGCCCGACCCCGTACGGTTCCGCGGCGGACCTGCGGGCCATCGCCGGAGTGTGCCACAGGCGTTCCCGGCCGGTCATCGTCGACGAGGCGTGGGGTGCCCATCTGCCGTTCCACCCCGACCTGCCCTCCTGGGCCATGGACGCCGGCGCCGACGTCTGCGTCACCAGCATCCACAAGATGGGCAGCGGCCTCGAGCAGGGCTCCGTCTTCCATCTGCAGGGCGATCTCGTGGACCACGACACGCTGGCGTCGCGGGCGGATCTGCTCGGCACCACCAGCCCGTCCGTGCTGCTGTACGCCGGCATCGACGGCTGGCGACGCCAGATGGTCCTGGAGGGGCACACCCTGCTGTCCGGCGCTCTCGACCTGGCTGCGGAGGTCCGGCAGCGGATCGAGGGGCTCGACGGGATGCACGTGAACGGGATCGAGGACTTCTGCGGCCCCGGCAAGGCCGCGGAGTTCGACCCCCTTCCTGTGATCATCGACGTCAGTGACCTCGGAACCAGTGGATACCGGGCGGCCGACTGGCTGCGCGCCCACCGTCACGTCGACATGCACATCGTCGACCACCGGCGTATCAGCGCCCAGTTCACCCACGCCGACGACCGCACCACCGCCGGCCGCCTGCTGGACGCCCTGCGCGACCTCTCCCGGCAGGGACACACGCTCGGCCCGGGGCCGGACGTCCTGGTCCCGGGGGCGGACGAACTGCGCCCGGACCAGGTGTGCGCCCCTCGGGACGCCTACTTCGCAGCCACCGAGGACATTCCGGCCGAACGCGCCGCGGGACGCGTCGCCGCGGAGATGATGACCCCCTACCCTCCCGGAATTCCCGCCGTACTGCCGGGCGAGCGGCTCACCGAACCTCTGCTGCGGTACCTGCGTTCGGGAGTCGCCGCGGGCATGAACGTGCCCGACGCGGCCGATCCCACTCTGCGAACGGTGCGCGTCTGCAAGGAGGGCGAGGCCCCCGAGGCGTGAACCGGCGGGACACACAGATGCGCGCGGCAGGGAATCCCGCAGACGCCCGCCTCACATGACGAAAGGAACGGACATGCCCGTCGCCACCTACAGCCTCGTCGCTCTCGACTGCCCCGACCCGAGGTCCCTGGCCGCGTTCTACCGGAGCGTCCTGGGCGGCGAGGTCAGGAACGACTACCCGGACTGGTACGACCTCTACGCCCCGGGAGGCGCACGCATCGCCTTCCAGGAGGCGCCGGACCACCGGCCGCCGGAGTGGCCCCGGGGCGATCGCAACTCCCAGCAGGGGCACCTGGACTTCGACGTGACGGACATCGAGCGTGCGCAGCAGGAGGTGCTGGCGCTGGGCGCCACGGCGCTGGATCTCGACGACCGGGGCGGGGAGCGCAAGTTCCGCGTGTACGCCGACCCGGCGGGGCATCCGTTCTGCCTCTGCTGGCACTGATCCCGCGTCACCGGGTGAGCGGGGCGGCCACCGCCGAGGCCGCCTCACCCGCACTGCGGTCCGACGCGCCGTGTCACCTTCGCATCCCGCACCGCCGCACGACGAGAATGGATGACCATGAGCCGAAGCGCCCTCGTCGTCATCGACATGCTCAACACGTACAGCCACCCGGATGCCGAGATGCTCATCCCCTCCGTGCGCGAGGCGCTCCCCCGCATAGTCGGGCTCGTCGAACGGGCCCGCGACGACGGCGTACCGGTGATCTACGTGAACGACAATTTCGGCGAGTGGCGCTCCCACCACGGCGAGATCATCGAGGCGACCCTTGCCGGCCCTCACAGGGACCTGGTGGAGCCCCTGCTTCCGGACGACGATTCGCTGTTCGTCGTGAAGGCCAGGCACTCGATCTTCTACGAGACGCCCCTGACCTATCTGTTGTCGCAGCTGGACGTGGGGCGCGTGGTGCTGTGCGGTCAGGTCACCGAGCAGTGTGTCCTCTACTCGGCCCTCGACGCGCATATCCGCCACCTCGATGTGACCGTGCCGGACGACGCGGTCGCCCATATCCACCAGGACCTGGCCCAGGCGGCTCTGCGGATGATGGAGCGCAACATGAACGCGTCGATCCGCAAGGCGTCGGCAGTCGAATTCTGAGTCCGCCGCACCGCTCGGAGAGGACGGTCAGATCACGTCCTCGTCCGTCGGTGGCGGCACGGCGTACGGGCGCAGGACCATGAGCGAGTCCTCCGAGGTCGCCACCATGGCGAAGGGGAAACGGTCGAGCTCCAGACAGAGTGCGACGTCATCAGGGTGCACTCCCTGACGCACCCCCTCCGTCAGTTCGGCTGCGGCCCGTGACCGGGCGGCACGGTGGAGGAACTCGGCTGCGTCCGTCCCCTCGCCGGTGGCCCTGCGGGCGATGTACTCGGCGCAGGCCAGATCTTCGTCGGCCTGCCCGTCCTCGCCGGTGACCACGAACGTGACGCCGTCGCACTCGCGCGCCCGCAGCACCCGCGCCGTCGCCTCCGCGACCACGAAGCCCGCGCACAGCACCAGCGAAGCGTCCTTGACCGCCAGGGCGCCGACCGTCCCGGCCGTGGTCTTCTGCACGACGGTGCGTCCGCCGAGGTCGACCGACCGCAGCAGGCCCGGCGAGTTCACCAGGTCGAACCCGGGTGCGGGCGGCCCGTCCTTGAGCGCCACTCGATCCGGGTGGCCCGCCTTGAGGGCCAGAGCCTCGTCCGGCGACCCGGCGAGAACGATCTTCTCCGCTCCCTGGGCGAAGGCCCAGGCAGCCACGGTGAAGGCGCGCATGACATCGACGACGACCGCGACGGACGGGGCCTCGGCCAACTCGGCGATGCTGACGAAACGGGAGTCCATGGGGGCATGATCACGCACGCCCGGCCCAGAGCGGCCTGACAGTGACCCGCATCACAGCGATGTGACCGGACGGGTCCACAGCCTGCCCGGGCAACGGGGCTCGACCCTCTGTAGGTAGACTGACCTACCCAATCAAGGAGTGAGATGACCGGGACCGCCCCAGCAGCACCACAGCCGAGGAAGCGGCAAGGCGCCGCACGCCAGAAGCTGCTGGACGCGGCCGCTCGCCGTTTCTACGCGGACGGTGTGTCGGCCACCGGCATCGACACGATCACCGCCGAAGCGGGCGTCGCGAAGATGAGCCTGTACAACAACTTCTCGTCCAAGGCGGACCTGGTGCTCGCCTACCTGGACGCGCGGCACGAGGAGTGGCTGAACCTGTACAGGCGCCGGGTGGAGAACGCCCGGGACGGCCGCGACGGAGTACTGGCGGTCTTCGACGCCTACGCCGACCACGCCCGGTTCGCGTACGAGCGCGGCTTCCGCGGCTGCGGCCTGCTCAACGCCGCCGCCGAACTGCCGGCCGGTGACGAGGGCCGGGCAGCGGTGCGCCGCCACAAGGAGCAGGTCGAGGCACTGCTGGCAGAGCACGTCGGACAGCTGCTCGCCGCCCGGCCGGAGGAGGTCAACCCCGTCGCGGAGCACCTGGCGTTCCTCCTCGAAGGGGCGATGGCACGTGCCGGCCTGGAAGGCACGGCCGCGCGCGTCGAGCACGCGCGGGCGATGGCCTCGGATCTGCTGGAGCGTCTGTGAGCAGGACCGCCGGACGGACGACCGCTTCCGTGGGCGTGGCGTCGACGTGCGTGCTGCTCGCCTCGGTGCTGTGGGGCACCACGGGCACCGCCGCGACGTTCGCCCCGGACGTGGGCCCGCTGGCGGTCGGGGCCGTCGCCATGGGACTGGGCGGACTGCTCCAGGCTCTGCTCGCCGCCCGCAGCATCCGGCGGGAGGCGCCTCTCCTGCACGCCCAGCGCGGTGTGGTGCTGCTCGGCGCCCTGGCCGTGGCCGCCTATCCGCCGGCCTTCTACAGCAGCATGCACCTGGCCGGGGTCACCACCGGCACCGTGGTGTCGATCGGCTCCGCCCCGCTCGCCTCCGCACTGATCGAGCGGGTCGTCGACGGCCATCGCCTCACCCCTCGGTGGATCATGGGCGCCGTCCTGGGGCTGTCCGGGACGGTGCTGCTGTGCGTGGCCGAAGCGACTGCCGGAGCGCACTCCGGACCCGGGGCACGCTCCGCCGGTTCGACCGTGCTCGGCGTGGCCCTCGGCCTGACGGCCGGGCTCACCTACGCCCTGTACTCCTGGGCGGCCCACCGCCTGATCGGACGCGGCCTCACCTCCGGAGCGGCCATGGGCACCGTCTTCGGGATCGGTGGACTCCTGCTCGTTCCCGTACTGCTGGCCACGGGAGCGCCACTGCTGGACTCCTGGTCCGCTGCCGCAGTCGGCGCCTACATGGCGCTGGTCCCCATGTTCCTCGGTTACGTCCTGTTCGGCTGGGGTCTCGCACGCGTCCAGGCGAGCACCGCCACCACCCTGACCCTCCTGGAGCCGGCCGTCGCGGCCGTCCTGGCGGTCCTGGTCGTCGGTGAACGTCTCCCCCGGGCAGGCTGGGCCGGTGTCGCCCTGATCGTCGGCTGCCTCGCCGTGCTCACCGTGCCGTCCCGCGGCTCGGCCGGGCGCCGAGCCGCCGGCCCGCGGCGTCCCCTCCCGCCCGTGGACGAGGACTCGGGGGTGGACGAAGACGTGGACCGACACGTTGACGCTGATGTGGACCTGGACGTACCCGGGCCCTGCCCCCCTCCGGCCGGGGAACGTGCCCGCGCGGAAGGGCACTGAGCCGGTGATCGCGCACATCACCCCGGTACCTCGATCATGTCCGAGGCCGAGCGATACCGCTGCTCCGTCGGAATGCGTGCGGCGGGGAACGGCCGGACCGGCTGCTGCCCGCCGGACCGCGTCAGGACACCGGGCTCGGGTGGGACGTCCGTGAGGAGTCCGATCAGCTCGACGCGCGCCCGGGCGACGCGCGAGCGCACCGTGCCGACGGGACAGCCGATCACCGTGGCGGCCTCCGCGTAGGGGATGCCGAGTAGTTGTGTGAGGACGAACGCCTCGCGTCGGTCCGCCGGGATCGACGACAGCAGTTCGGCGAGGGCGACCCCCTCCTCGAAGCCGGGGGTACCGCACGGCTGGGCCTGTTCCGCGGCCCTCTGCCAGTCGTCACGGTCCGCGAGCCTGGGCCTGGCCGCGGCGTGGCGGAAGCTGTCCGCCACGGTCCGGCGGGCGATGGAGAGGAGCCATGTGCGGGCGGACGAGCGGCCTTCGAACCTGGGCAGGCCCGTGAGTGCCCGGAGGAAGACGTCCTGGGTGAGGTCGTCGGCCGCCTGGGTGTCCGCGCTGAGGTGGGCGACGTAGCGCCAGACGTCGCGGTGCAGTACGCGTACGAAACGGTCCGCCTTGACGGGGTCCCCGTCCCGGGCCGCCAGCGCCAGCCGCGTCGCCGTCGCGTCGGAGGCGGAGCTGTACCGCGTGGCCGTCGCTTCGGGTGCGCGGGTGTGCCGTGTCGGAACCGGCGTTCCGTCGAGGGGTGGGTCCTGGACATGAGTCATCGCCACAAGGTCCTTACAGACGCGTGATGTCCGGCGACGCCCGGGGCGCGCCGGTGAGGGGGGGCGGACTGCCCTTGGGCAGCACCGATGCCCGAGGCGCTGGTCGGTGCTCGGCGCGCTCGGGGAGGCCCACTGCCGCCAGGGCCCTTCGTCCGGATCGGGTCGGACCGGAAGAGGCCGGGCCACCGGGCGGGGTCAGGTCCGGCTCCGCGCGAAAGGCCTAGACGGCAGCCGTTCCTCCCGGCGGACCGCGCGAGGTGATGCTGTGGACGAGCAGGAGCTGCGTGAGCGACTGCTGTGCGGGCCGGCGTCGAACGCGCCGGCGTGGACGCCGTGGGGGCACGGCAGGACTGAGAAGGAGTTGGAGCGGCGTCCGGAGGCGCCACGCGAGGGCACGCAGTACCCGGAAGAGGGCCCGCTCCCCGTACGCGAGCCACAGGCCGCACAGCACGGCGGCCAGGAGGTGGGCCGCGAGCATCCCCGTCGGAGCCGCGGCGAACACGCCCTGCCCTCCGTGGACGGCCTGCATCGTCCCGGCGGCGTCGGTGGGCATGCCGTGCACGGCGTGGAGACTGTGTCCGACCGGACCGGCCGCCGGGGCGAAGGTCCCTGGAGGCGGCCGGGAGATGACGCTCCCCAGCCCGGCGTCCGTGACGATCGCGACGGCGTCCCGCTCGGAGAGTGCGGTCGCGCCGTCCCCGCACAGCAGTTTCTCGGCCCACTGCCGGGCGAACGACTCCATGGGCGGCGGCGGTGGCTGGGCCAGGGACTGGGCGTACGTGAATCCCGCGTGGAGGGCGGTCTGCGCCGCCACAGCCGCCGCGGTGACGGCGAGCAGTCCCCTCTCACGGCCGGCGAGGACCCAGGCGGCCGCGGTCGTCCCGGCGAGCGCTGCGAACAGCACCCGCCCGGACACCGGCGCGCCCGACATGAGGACGTGGCCCGTCGCCGCGAGCAGCACGCAGACGGCGGCGAACAACGCGGCCCGCGCGGCTCGGGAACCCCGGCCCGGTTTCATGGGCGGCCCGTCCCGCCAACCAGGGCAGGGCCTTCGCAGGCGGGTGCGCACGATCCGTGGACCGACGGGGCGAGGACGTTCGACGTCGCCACGCGGAGCAGTCCTCCATGGCATCCCTGCGGCACCTGACAAGCCCTCAGCCGCGGAGAACGTCGTCGAGTGCACGGATGAGCTCTCCCACACGCCCGCCCCCCGAGGGTGCGCCGGGCAGACGGCGGAGCACGGCGGTGACCGCCGGCGGCGCGTGCCGGCAGGCCCGGTCGAGGGTCTCCGCCGCGCCGGGCCGGCCGTCCGTGGCTGCCAGCTCTTCCGCCCGAACCGCGTGGGCCGCCGCCCCGAGGACGTGCTTCACCTGATGCGCGCTCGCCCTGGGATGCAGGAACGCGGCGGCGGCCGCATGGCTCGCCGCTCGTGCCGCGTCGGCCCCGCCGGGTGATCCGGCTCCTCCCGCGGCCTTGTACGCCGCCCACGCGCTCTGCCGCAGGCTGTTCGTGCGGGGCCCGCCCTCGGCGAAGGTCCGCGCCGCGTCGACCGCGTCGCGTGGGCGGGTGTCGGCAGGAAGACCTTCCTCGAAGATCGGCAGCACCCTGCGCGCGCAGTCGGCCGCATAGCCCGTGATCGCGCGAAGTTCGTCCTCGCCGAGATCGATTCTGTACGCGTCGGTAGGCACAGCTCAATCCTGTCGTACGTCGCCTCCGCCGGGAAGCCGCGGGCCGCCCGTACCTGTGAAGAACCCGCCGTCTCCCCGCACGTGACGGGCCGGCATGCGCGGGCCCCGCATCCGGAGCGGGGCCCGACCCGTCAGTCGGCGGCGGAGTAGGTGCGCCTGCCGCGCCGGTAGGCGTACTCGCCGAGCGCGATGTCCAGGGCGAGGAACGCCACCAGCGGGATGCCGAGCAGCGGTACGAAGTACCCCAGGGCAGCCACGGCCGCCATCAGCGGAACGAGCACGTGGGGCGGGACCTTCTGCCACGCGCCCCGCGGCAGCGGACGGCCGAAGGCGGAGCCCCGTCCGCGCTGCCACCACATCCGGTAGCCCAGCACGATCAACAGGATCAGACCGGAGCACAGGGCGATGAGAACGAGCTGGTTGACCGCTCCGAACAGGACGCCGGTGTGCGCGTCGATGCCCCAGCGGCTCAGTTTGGCGAGGACCGGGTAGTCGGCGAAGCGCACCACGTCGGTGACCTCGCCAGTCGCCGGGTCGATGGCTACCGCGTCCTGTTTCTCGGGCCAGCTGCGCTGGATCTGGCGCACGACGTACCCGGACGAGGCGTCGGCAGGGGGGACGATCTCCACCGGGTTCGAGAGATGCTCGGCCCGGGCCGTGCTCAGAGCGGCGTCGAGTCCGATGTCCTCGCCCTGTGCCCCCGCGGAACCGCCCGCCCCCATGTGCTCGGCGTGTTCGCCTCCGGACGACGCACCCGCGTCGAGGACCGGGGTCGTCTGGCCGACGGCCTCGCGCAGGTCCGTGACGCTCTGTCCCGCGTACGTCGACCAGGTCAGGCCCGTCGCCGACACGAAGAAGAGGCCGACCGCCGCCCACACTCCGACCGTGCCGTGCAGCGAGAGGGTGCGTCGACGGCCTGTCGCACCGCGGATCCTCCGTCGTGCCCGGCGCCGTCCGAACCACAGCACCAGTCCGCCGGCGGCTATCACCCACAGCCAGCTGGCGGCGAGTTCGCTGTAGAGACGGCCCGGCTGACCGAGGTGCAGATCGCGATGCAGTTCGTCGATCCAGGTGCGCAGGGGCAGCGCTCCGGTGGACCCGTACTGCTCCAGCGCTCCGGTCACCTCACCCGTGTACGGGTTCACGAAGACGGCCAGCGTGTGGTCGGCGTTCACCCCCGGCACCCCGGAGAGGAGGACGCGTGTCGTCGCGCCGTCCTCCGGCGAGGGCCTGACCGCGCCGACCTCACCTTCGGGATGCGCCTCGCGGGCCGCGGCCACCTGTCGCGAGACCGGCAGCTCGCTCCCGCCGACGGGCACCCGCAGCTCATCGGCGTACACGATCCTCTCCGCCTGGTACGAGGCCGCGTACAGAAGGCCGGTCGTGGCGGCGACCAGCAGGAACGGTGCGATGAGCACACCGGCGTAGAAGTGCAGCCTCAGCACCAGCGGCCGGAGGGACGCCCATGCGGAACGGGCACCCGGCGGATCGGGCTTTCTGGCCTCCTCCGGATCACCGGAGGTGCGGACGGCCGGCTCGACGGACATGAGTGGTCTCCTCTACGCGCGGGACGGGCGGACCCGTGGTCAGCCGGTCGAGTAGTCGGAGAGGAACGCGTGCCGGTTCCCGGCGCACGATGTGATGTGGGCCACGTGCTGCCGGGTCGGTCGCCTCACGGTACGGCCGGGTCTCAGCCCTTCGCCGCCGCGCGGTAGGGGCGGAAGAAGTCGCGGAGCTCCTGCGCGTAGATCTCGGGCTCCTCGAACGCCGCGAAGTGTCCGCCCCGCGCGGGCTCGGTCAGACGCACCATGTTCGTGCTGCGCTCCAGCCACTCCCGAGGCGGGCGGACGACGTCGCCGGAGAAGAGCGAGAAGCCGGACGGCACCTCGACCCGCCGGGCGTGCTGTGCGGGCGGGATCGCGGCGTTCGCCCGGTACATGCGCATGGACGAGCCGATCGTCCCGGTCACCCAGTAGAGCGTGATGTTCGTCAGGATCTCGTCCTTCGTGAAGCTCCGCTCGATGTCGCCGTCGCAGTCGCTCCAGGCCCGGAGCTTCTCCACGATCCACGCGGCGAGCCCGGCGGGTGAGTCGCTGAGACCGAAGGCGGCGGTCTGCGGCTTCGTGCGGTGGATCGCGGCGTAGGCGCCCTCGGCCGCACCCCAGGCCTTCGTGCCGTCGATCCAGGACCGCTCCTGCGGCGAGAGCTCCGCCGGGTCGCCGGTGAAGACGGGCAGCCCGCCGTCGGTGCGGTGGACCGCGACGACCCGGTCGGGGTGGTCGAGGCCGAGGTAGCGGCTCACGTGGCTGCCGACGTCCCCGCCCGCCGCTCCGAACTTCTCGTAGCCGAGGACGGTCATGAGCTCGGCCCACAGACCCGCGACGGCGATGGAGTCGAGGGGCGGGCCGGTGGGCCGGTCGGAGTAGCCGTAGCCCGGCATGTCGGGCACGACCACGTCGAAGGCGTCCGCGGGATCGGCACCGTGCGCGCCGGGGTCGGTGAGGAGCGGAACGACTTTGGAATAGCGCCAGAACGAGTCCGGCCAGCCGTGGCTGAGGACCAGCGGCAGGACGGGCCCGGTGGGCGCGACGGCCCGGGCGTGCACGAAATGGATCCCGAGGCCCCCCACCGGGACCCGGAAGCGGGGAAGCCGGCCCAGCGCCGCTTCCTGCGCCGGCCAGTCGAAGCTCTCCGCCCAGTGGTCCACGAGCTCGCGGAGGTAGTCCAGGTCCGTCCCGAGCGACCACCCGGCGTCCTCGGGCGCGTCCGGCCAGCGCGTCGCGCGGAGTCGCATGCGCAGGTCTTCGAGGACCTCGGGAGCGGTCTGCTGGATGAACGGCTCAGGGCGGGGCAGGGGATCCGGCATGGACGCATCCTAGGGTTCGCGCCCCACCGCGGATCTCCCGTGCCCACGGCTTTCGGCCAGGGTCGGGCCGGTGTCACCGGCCGGCCGGTGACCGGGGCCTTCCGGGCTCCCCGAAGGGCGTGACACCCCAGGAGTACAGTCGCCCTGCCCCGTTGCCGTCATCACACAAGGTGAGAGATGTCCAGTCACACAGACCAGCGAATCGAACATTCCAGACCTGACGATGCCTCTCTGTACGCGGAACGCGCGCAGAGACTGCGCCGGAGGCTGGAACGTCTCATCGGTATCGCCGCGACCGAGGGCAACAAGCTCGTCCCCCTCCGTAACGGGGACCAGATCTTCGCCTCGATGCTGGACTCCATCCGTGCCGCCGAGCACACCGTCGACATGATGACGTTCGTGTACTGGCGGGGGGACATCGCCCGCGATTTCGCCGAGGCGCTGTCGGAGCGTGCGCGCGCCGGTGTGCGTGTGCGGCTGCTGCTGGACGGGTTCGGGTCACGGCTGATCGAGAAGGGTCAGCTGGCGATGATGGAGGAGGCGGGGGTGGAGGTGGCCTGGTTCCGAAAGCCGCTGTACCTGTCGCCTCTCAAGCAGAACCACCGCTGTCATCGCAAGGTCCTCATCACGGATGAGGAGACGGCCTTCACCGGCGGGGTCGGCATAGCCGAGGAGTGGTGCGGCGACGCCCGCGACCAGACCGAGTGGCGGGACACCCACGTGCGGGTGCAGGGCCCGGCGGTGGACGGTCTGGCCGCCGCGTTCGCGCAGAACTGGGCCGAGTGCCACGACGAGCTGTTCACCGACCGCGACAGGTTCGTCGACGCCACGCAGCACGGCGACGCGGTCGTCCAGGTGGTGCGCGGATCGGCCGGATTCGGCTGGCAGGACATGCAGACACTGCTCCGTGTCGTTCTCGAGTCCGCCGAGGAGCGGGTCAGGCTCACCACGGCGTACTTCGCGCCCGACGCGTACTTCATCGAGGTGTTGTGCGCCGCCGCCCGCCGGGGCGTGTCCGTGGAGATCCTGCTCCCCGGGCCCTACACGGACAAGCGCGTGTGCCAGCTGGCAGGCCAGAACTTCTACGAGGATCTCACCGCCTGCGCCGTGAAGATCTACCAGTACCAGCCGACCATGCTCCACACCAAGGTGCTGACGGTGGACGGTGTCGCCTCGCTGATCGGTTCGACGAACTTCAACCGCCGCTCGCTCGAGCACGACGAGGAGGTGATGCTCGCGGTGCTGGACCGGGAGTTCACCGCCACGCTGGACGGTCACTTCGAGGAGGACGTGGAGAAGAGCACGCTGATCGACGGGGCCCGCTGGAAGCGCCGCTCTCCCGTGCAGAGGTTGCGCGAGGCGGCGGTCCTGCCGATCCGCCGCTTCCTGTGACGGGGCGGGACGGGTACGGGTGCGCGACCACGAGGGGTGGCCGCGTACCCGTGCCGCCCGCGATCAGCCGGTTCACGGAAGTGTGACGGCTGCCGCCCGGGGCATACGGGCTTTCACCTGCCGTTTGTCAGGTGAAGGGAGCGGTCCATGAGTGAGAGCGTCGAGACACGGCTGGAAGCAACCCCGGTGGTGACGGAGCCGGTGCCCGATCTGCAGCTCCAGCTGCTGATCCAGCTGCTGGACAGAGAACAGCGCTCCAGTCTGCCGATCACCCTCGCTCTGGCCGGTGCCGTACTCCACGGAGACGTGATCGGCCACGAGGCGTGGAAGGCGGACTGGGCACGGAGCCTCCGCCAGGTCGAGGGCGAAGGCGCGAACCTGATCGCGGAGTTCCCGGAGACGGTGGACCAGGGCATCAGGGAGCTGGGTGGCGGGGACGAGACGTCGCAGCTGCCGCGGTGGATCCATCTCAGGGACGCCACGCTGGTGTTCGGCGGTACGGGGTCCCTGCGTCTGCCCCTGTGGCGCGGCCGCCTGGCCGACGTGTCGGGGTGGGCCCTCGGCCGGCCGCAGTGACGGGACCGTGGAAGGCGAAGGAATCATCCGCCGCGGGAGGACGGGCCGACGGGCCGGCCCCGGAGGCTTACCGGACGGACGGCGCCTTCCCCAGCTGCGCGTCCAGTGCGGCGAGAAGCCAGTCGTGCGCCGATCCGGGCGTCGGTTCGGGCCGCTCCGACCGGCGGCCGACCAGCTCGGAGGTCAGCTCCCAGTAGCGGTCGATGCGCGGGTCGGCCGCCAGGCGGCGGGCGAGCCCGAACCTGAACGCACCGGTGTCCGCGGTCCGGCCGGCGCTCGCGTACGCGTCCACGAATCCGTCGAGCGCATCTCCCGCGTACGGCTCCCTGCCCCGGCGCATCTCGGCGCCCGCCAGGTCGTACGCCTCGGCCAGCCCGGCGTACAGCACGGCTGAACCCCGTGCCCCGGCGGCCTCGTGGGCGTGGGGCTGGGTGACTTCGTCTCCCTCGCAGGGACGGGACACCATGGCGCACAGTCCGGCGAAGGCGAGCACCTGGGCCGGCTCGGGGTCCGCGGGCGGCTGCGGGACCGCGGCATCGAGGAAGGCCGTGACAGCGCGGGCCGGCATCCGCGCGGGGAGCCACGCACGCCAGAAACGGGCCAGGGGCGCGGTGTCCGGCGGCGTGGTCAGCGTGCCGATCAGGCGCAGCCGCCCGGGGCGCTCGGCCACCGGGCACTCCTGCACGGAGCGGAGCGCCGCCTCCCTCCATCGCAGGGCCGTCAGCTGGGAGCCGAGGGTACGCAGCTGCCCGGCGACGGCGTCCTCCAGAGCGCCGCCCGCCCCACCCGCCGTGTCCTCCTCGTCGAGGATGCGGCGCACCGTGGAGACAGGCAGGTCCAGCGTGCGCAGGGAGCGGATCATCCGCAGCCGCCCGAGCGAGTCGGGACCGTACCTGCGGTGGCCGCCGACGCTCCGGGACGCCTCGGGCAGCAGGCCGTTGTCGGAGTAGAAGCGCACCGTCTTGACGCTGACTCCCGCCCGCTCGGCGAGTTCGCCGATGCCGCACAGTCCGTCGTACGACGAGAACACTTGAACCTCCCTCAGGGGGAGTTCCTACGGTACCCGGGTGAGGGGCCCGGTCACCGGGTCCGTCCCGACGACGTACCGAGGAGACGACCATGACCACGTTCGTTCTGGTGTCCGGTGTGTTCACCGGCCCGCATGTGTGGGAGGACACGGCCTCGCGGCTGAGCGCGGCGGGTGCCGAGGTCCGTGCGGTGGCCCTGTCGGGGCTCGGTGGCGGGCGCCCGTCCGGCGCTGAGGACATCGACCTGGAGACGCACATCGCGGACGTCCTCGGGGTGGTCGACTCGGTTGCGGGGCAGGACGGCCGGGAGATCGTGCTGGTGGGCCACGACTACGGCATCCATCCGGTGCTGGCTGCCGCCGACCGGCGCGCGGAGTCGATCGCCCGGGTCGTGTACCTGGACTCGGGGCTGCCCCAGGACGGTGTCCCGGCCCTGGCCGCGGTGGCCGACCAGGGCCTGCGCGAGGAGGTGCGGCGACTGGCCCAGGACGGGGCGCACGGGGCGCTGCCGCCTCCCGCACGGGACTCGTGGCATCTGTGGGGCAGCACAACCGGGGTCCCCGACGCGGCGCTCGACCGGCTCACCGCCCTCGCCTCGCCGCAGCCGCTGGGCACGCTGCTCCAGCCGATGGATCTGACGGGCGCGGCGGCCTCGGTTCCCATGGCCGGGGTGCTGTGCACGGGCGGCGGAGCGAGCATCGCGATGGTCCAGGCCCAGGTGGACTTCGGCGAGCCGGCCTTGCAAGCCCTGGCCGACCCCCGTGTGACGTTCTTCGAACTGCCCACAGGCCACTGGCCGATGCTGTCCGATCCGGCCGCGCTGACCGCCGTGCTGCTGAAAGCCGCCGTCGGGGAGGGGCACCGGCTGACTCCGGCGGGCGCGACACCGCCGGAACCGTTCCTGCTGGACGTCCCCGGACTGCCCCGTGAGCGGATCGGCTCCGTCGACCTGTACCTGCCGCCCTCCGCCCGCGGCCCACACCCCGCGCTGGTCTTCGTGCACGGCGGCCCGGTGCCCCGCGAGGCACGCCCCACCCCTCGGGACTGGCCCGTGCTGACGGGGTACGCCCGCTACGCCGCCGACAACGGGGTGGTGGGTGTGACCCTCGATCACCGTCTGCACGACATCGCCGACTACGAAGTGGCCTCCGACGACGTGGCGGACGCGGTGGACCGGGTGAGAGCCGATCCGCGGGTGGACGAGGACCGGATCGCCCTGTGGTTCTTCTCGGGCAGTGGTCCGCTCACCGCTGACTGGATGGGAGGTCCCCCGCCGTGGCTGCGCTGCCTGGCGGCCGACTACCCGATCATGGCGCCCCTGCCGAGCTGGGGGCGGCTCGCCGGCCGCTTCCACCCGGCGGACGCGGTCGCTCACGCCGGCTCTCTGCCCCTGGTCCTGGTCCGGGCCGGGCTGGAGTCCGACGGGATCGCGGCCACGGTGGAGCAGTTCCTGACGGCCGCCCGGGCGTGCGGGGCCGGCGTCGAGGTGATCGACGTACCGAACGGCCATCACTCCTTCGAGACGGCCGACCGGACGGACGAGTCGCGTGAGGCCGTTCGCCGGGCGGTGGGCACGGTTCTGCGTCACCTGAAGGCCTGACCGACCGCCCCGGCACATCGGGGGCGGGACGCCGGCGGCCCGCCATCCGGCAGACGGGTCACACGAAGGTGCTCTCTCCGTGGCGGCTGCTGGCTTCCGGGCGCGGAACGTGATCGGCTTGACAACCCGTCAGCCGCACGGGGGGACCAAGCCGAGGGGCACGGATGACGAACCGACAGCACCCATCGCCGCCGGACGCCGTCGTCGTGGGCGCGGGTCTGGCGGGGCTGGCCTGCGCGCTCGACCTCAGCGGCGCGGGCCTGCGCGTCGAACTGCTGGAGGCCTCCGACGGGGTGGGGGGCCGGATGCGCACCGACCGCCGCGACGGCTTCCTGCTGGACCGTGGTTTCCAGGTCTTCAACACGTCCTACCCGCAGGTGAAGAGGCGTCTGGACCTGCGTGCCCTGCGCCTGCGTCCCTTCACCCCGGGTCTCGTCGCCCGCACGTCCTCGGGGCGGGTGCGCCTCACCGACCCCACCCGGCGTCCGGGGGACGCCGGGGAGCTCCTGCCGGGACGTGTGCTCCCCGCCCGGGACCTCGCCGCTCTGGCCGCGCTGACCGCCCGCGACGTCCTGCTCCCGGCGAAGCGGGTGGGCCGGATGACCGATCGCACCGCTTCGGAGGCACTCGTCCGCGCCGGTCTGTCGCCGCTCGCGATCGAGGACCTCCTGCGGCCGTTCCTCTCAGGGGTGTTCCTGGAGGAAGGTCTGGAGACCTCCGCGCGCTTCCTGCACCTGGTCTGGCGGAGCATGGCGCGCGGCACGCTCTGCCTCCCCGCCCACGGCATCGGCTCCGTGCCGGCCCAGCTGGCAGACGGGTTGCCGGAGGGCGCACTCCGGCTGGAGTCGGCCGTCGCCGAGGTCACGGACTCCGGGGTTCTCCTGGCGGACGGCGGTGAGCGGCCGGCCGGTTCGGTCGTCGTCGCCACCGACTCCGCAACGGCGGCCCGTCTGCTGCCCGGCCTTCCCGTGCCGGACAGCCGTACGGTGACGACGTACTACCACGCGGCCGACCGGTCTCCACTGACCGAACCCACCCTGGTCGTCGACAGCGGCCTCGCCGTCCTGAACAGCTGCGTCCTCACCGAGGTCGCCCCCTCCTACGCGCCTCCTGGCACGGCGCTCGTCTCGACCTCCGTCCTGGGGTCGGGCCCGCCCGGCGGGGAGAGGACGGTCCGCGCACGGCTGGCCGAGCTCTACGACACGGACACGAGCGCCTGGGAGACGGTGGCCGCGTACACCGTGGAGGGCGCCCTGCCCGCGATGCGGCCTCCCTGGCCGCTGAGCCGTACGACCCGTTTCGCGCGGGGCCGGTACGTCTGCGGGGACCACCGGGCCACCGGGTCGGTGCAGGGCGCGCTGGCCTCCGGCAGCAGGGCGGCACGCGAGGTGCTGGCCGACCGGGCCGCCGCCCGGACCGCCGGGACGTGAGCAGGCACTTCCAGGGACGGGTGGACGACGCCGTCGTCGTGGGCGGCGGCGCCGCCGGGCTCTGCCTGGCGCACTGGCTCGCCAGGACCGGTACGGGAGTGACGCTGGTCGAGGCGCCCGAAGGACCGCTGCGCCCGGCCGAACGCACCTGGTGCTACTGGGAGGCGGGCACCGGCGAGTTCGAGGAGGCCGTCGTCGCCTCCTGGCGGAGACTGCGGGTACGGGGGCCGGACGGCGTCGTCGTCGAGTCGGAACCCGCGCCTCTGCGGTACCGCATGGTGCGCTCGGGTCCGTTCGAACGGCTGGTCCACTCGCGTCTGGCGGCTGCCCCGGCGGCACGCGTCGTACGCGCCACCGCCCACGAGGTACGTGACGTGCCGTACGGCGCCGAGGTGCGCTGCACGACGGCCGGCGGACAGCCGCTCACCCTGCGCGGCAGATGCGTCTACGACTCGCGCCCCTTGAGGGACACACCGCCGCACCGCACACTCCTGCTGCAGCACTTCCGCGGCTGGTTCGTGCGCACCGCCGTCCCCCGCTTCGACCCCGGAGTCGCGGACCTGATGGACTTCCGGGTCCCGCAGCCCCGCCACGGTCTCGCCTTCGGCTACGTCCTGCCGCTGTCCGCGGACCGCGCACTGGTCGAGTACACAGAGTTCTCCCGTGCCCCGCTCCCGACGGCCGCGTACGAGGCCGCGCTGCGCCAGTACACCGGGGAGGTCCTGGGGCTCGGGCGGTTCACCGTGGAGTCGGCCGAACAAGGTGTCATCCCCATGACCGACGCGCGGTTCCCCCGCCGGGCCGGTCGGGCGGTGTTCCGCATCGGGGCCGCCGGGGGCGCCACCCGGCCGGCGACCGGCTACACCTTCGCCGCCGTGCAGCGCCAGGGCCGGGCCGTCGCCACCGCCCTGCACCGGGGGCGTCCGGATGTCCCGCCGCCGCACGGCCGCAGGGCCCTGGCCATGGACGCCGTGCTGCTCCGGGCGCTGGACACCGGACGCGTGGACGGGCCCCGGTTCTTCACCGACCTCTTCCGCCGCGTCCCCATGGAGCGGCTGCTGCGCTTCCTCGACGGCGGGAGCACACCGTGGGAGGAGTTCGGGATCGGGCTGCGTACGCCTGTGGGACCGATGCTCCGCACCGCGGCCGAACTCCCCTTTCTCGTCCGCCGGGCGACCGGCCGATCCGAAGAGAGCCTCCGATGACCCTCCTGCGGGACCACGACCTGGCACGCGCCTTCGATCACGCGTCGCTCACCTACGACCGGCTCACCGCGCTGAATCCGGGCTACCGCTCCGACCTTCTGCGCTCGGCGCATCGCCTGCGGCTGCCGCGCGGCGGAAGGGGACTGCGCCTGCTCGATCTCGGCTGCGGAACGGGCGTGTCCACGCGGGCACTGCTGCGGGCGGCCCCGCATGCCCGGATCACCGCGGTCGATGCCTCGGCGGGCATGCTGGAGCGGGCGGGTGCCAAGCGCTGGCCCGCGAACGTCCGCTTCCTGCACCGGTCCGCCGAGGAGCTGTCCACCACCGACGACGACGGTTCCTACGACGCCGTGTTCGCCGCCTACCTCTTCCGCAACGTCGCCGAGCCGGGCGAGGTCCTCCGGGCCGTGCGCGCCCTGCTGCGTCCCGGCGGCCGCCTGCTCGTCCACGAGTACAGCCTCAGCGGCTCTCCCGTGCACCGGGCCGTGTGGAACACGGTCTGCCGGGGTGTGATCGTCCCGGCGGGCACGCTGACGGGTGACCGGAAGCTCTACCACCATCTGTGGCGCAGTGTCCTCGCGTTCGACACGGCGCCCGCCTTCGAGCGCCGTGTCGCCCGGGCCGGGTTCCCCTTCGTGCGGACCGTTCCCGTCGGCGGCTGGCAGACCGGGATCGTCCACGTGTTCCTCGCCAGGAACGGCGCGGAGCCCGTCGGGACCGATGCGGCATGAGGGCCCGTGGGCGTCTCCCCGACGCAACCCGGCACGGGCGCGACCGCCGGGCCGAGGTGGTCGTGCCTGAACCGGGCCGTGAGCGCTTCACCGGCGCCGCCCCGTCGGCGGCGGTGATCGGTGGGGGTGTCGCCGGTCTCGCCGCGGCGACGGCGCTCGCCGAGCGCGGTGTCCGCGTGACGTTGTACGAACAGGGCGAGTCCCTCGGCGGCCGCCTGGCCGGATGGCCCGTCCGTCTGGGCGACGGGTCAGGGGCGACGATGAGCCGCGGCTTCCACGCCTTCTTCCGCCAGTACTACAACCTTCGCGGGCTGTTGCGCCGTGCGGACCCGGCACTCGCGATGCTCACCCCGCTGCCGGACTACCCGCTCCTGCACCGGAACGGCATGGCGGACGGTTTCGCCCGCGTGCCGAGGACCCCGCCGTTCAGCGCGCTCGGATTCGTCGCGCTCAGCCCGTCGTTCGGCCTGCGCGATCTGGCGGCGATGAACCCCCGCGAGGCACTTCCTCTCCTGGACGTGCGGGTCCCCGAGGTGTACGAGCGGTTCGACGGGGTCGGTGCCGAGGAGTTCCTGCGGCGGATCGACTTCCCCGCGGCCGCGCGCCATCTCGCCTTCGAGGTGTTCTCCCGCAGCTTCTTCGCCGACCCGCGAGAGCTGTCCGCCGCCGAACTGCTGCTGATGTTCCACATCTACTTCCTCGGGTCGTCCGAGGGGCTCCTCTTCGACGTGCCGCGCGAGCCGTTCCCGCAGGCCCTCTGGGAACCTCTCGGCGGCTATCTGCGACGGCTCGGCGCGCAGGTGCGCACCGGTACCCCGGTCCACCGCGTCCGCCCTGCCGCCGGAGGGGACCTGACCGTGGAGACCGAGAGCGCGGCGGACCGTCACCAGGCGGTGGTCCTGGCGCTGGACACGCAGGGTCTGCGTCATGTGGTGGGCGCGTCGGAGGAGTTGGGGGACGTGTCCTGGCGGGCCGATGTCGAGTCCCTGCGCACGGCGCCGCCGTTCCTCGTGTCCCGGCTGTGGCTCGACCGCCCGGTGCGCGCCGACCGGGCGGGGTTCCTGGGCACCAGCGGGTTCGACGGGCTCGACAACATCAGCGTCCTCGACCGCTGGGAGGGCGAATCGGCTCGCTGGGCCGCACGGACCGGCGGTTCCGTCGTCGAACTGCACGCCTACGCCGTCGAGGGGAGCGCGGAGCCCGAGAAGGTACAGCGCCGGATGCTCGACCGGTTGCACGAGATCTATCCCGAGACCGCCGGTGCGGGGGTCGTCGACGCCCGCCACGAATGGCGTGCCGACTGCCCCGTCTTCTCCGTGGGCGGCTACCACCGCCGGCCCGCCGTGCGTACGCCTCATCCCCGTGTGACCCTCGCGGGCGACATGGTCCGCACCGGTCTCCCGGTGGCCCTGATGGAACGCGCGGCGACCTCGGGATTCCTGGCGGCCAACACCCTCCTCGCGGACTGGGGTGTCCGGGGACAGGTGCTCTGGACCGTCCCGCGCGCCGGGCGCTCCCGGGTGCTGCGTGCCCTGGCGGGCCGGTTCGCGGGGCCCTGACTCTCAGCCGGGGAAGCGCCCGGTGCTCCGCAGTGACCAGCGGCGTTCGGCGTACGCCAGGTCGTCGCGCCAGAGCCGGCCCGCCGTGCGGCGCATCAGCGGACGCAGAGCGGGCGCCGCCGCGCGTGCCAGGGCGAATCCCCGCCGGTCCGAGGCGGCGACGACGGCCTCGACGACCGCGGTCCTCGGGTCCCTCGCGCCGGGTGCGGTGAGGGGCGTGGCATGGGTCTCCACGACCGAACCGGTGCCCTCGCCGTCCGTGATGCGCATGACCACGGTGCGCGGTCCGGGCGCCGTGAACTCCGCCCGGACCGGCACCACCAGCCTGCCCGCGACCTTGAACGAGACGTCGACGGCGAACGCGTCGTCCTCGCCGTCCTCCGGGGTGCCGGTCACCCTCAGGCCGACGAACGCGTACGGGTGGAACCAGGAACCGTGCCACGGGTCGAGCCGGTTCGCGACGACGTCCTCGGGTTCGCACCTGCCCACGGCGGTGAACACCGCGTCGACGGCCGCTCCCGGCACGGGTCTCGACGGGACGACCGGGCGGTCCAGCGGGGTCTCGCCCCCGGCCCGGTCCAGCCTCACCCAGACCAGCACGCCGTCGTCGTGCAACGGATAGGGCTCCCAGCCGGCGGACGGCCCGCCGTCCAGGCCCAGTCCGTGCCAGCGGCACAGGAGTGTCCCGCACACCACACGGCCTTCGCGCAGCGGCGCACCCAGGTGGGGGCACTCCCCCGGGCCCGCGCGCAGCTCACCGTCCCGCGTCCGCCACAGGACGACCTCAACCCCGGCGATCGTGCGTCCGTACGGGTGGTCCCTTGCCCCGAGCTCCCGGGACGCGCCGACGACGTACCAGTTGCCGGACGGCCGGGCGGCGGACCGCTTCAGCGCTTCGGCGATCACGGCGGGCTTCGCCTCGCGCCAGGTCGGAACCTGCCGCTCCCAGGGGGGCACGCGCCGCACCCGCAGCGGTGACGTCCACATCGTCCTTGCCGGGGGGCCGTTCATCGCAGGGATCCCTCCGCCCCGGCAACCGCGCCCGGTTCCCGGACGGGTGGCCGCGTCCGCAGCCGTGCCCCCAGGATCCGCGCGAGCCCGCCCGCGGCGACCACGGCGCGCCGGCGGCGCGGCACCACGGCACGGCGGTGCGCTACCCGGTAGTCGTCGGCGGCGGCCGCGTCCAGGATCCCCCGGTACAGGACGAACGCGGTGCGGATGCAGGGCCGTACGCGGGGCTCCAGCATGGCGATGCCGGGCTCCGCCTCCCGGTACACGGTCCGGATCACCGCGTCGGCCTCGCCGAAGGCGTTCCGGATGCGCGGGTCGTGCCGTCCGGTGCGGCGGCTCCATTCCAGAAGGGGCCGGTCCACCCCGTGGGCGGCGAGAAGGTCCGCGGGCAGGTAGATCCGCCCCCGGTCCAGGTCCTCGCCCACGTCCCGGAGGAAGTTGGTCAGCTGGAACGCGACCCCGAGCGCCGCCGCGTGCGGAGCGGCCTCCTCACGGGGCACGACCGTCCCGAGCACGGGCAGCATCTGGAGGCCGATCACCGCGGCGGAACCGTGCATGTAGGCGCGCAGGTCGGCGTACGTCGGATAGTCGGTGACGGTCAGGTCGCTGCGCATGGACGTCAGGAAGTCGGCGAACAGGGCGTGGTCGATGGCGTAGCGCCCGGCGGTGTCGGCCACGGCTCTGACCACGGGCTCCTCGCCACCGCCGGTGCGCAGTCCGTGGACCAGGTCGCTCTCCAGCAGACGCAGCAGGCGGTCGCGTTCATCCGGTGACCGCCGGCGGTCGAGGTCGTCCACGATGTCGTCGGCCCAGCGTGCGAACCCGTACAGCGCGTGCACGGCGCAGCGTCGCTCGACGGGCAGGAGCCGGGTGGCCAGGAAGTACGTCCGGCCGTGCCGGGCGTTGAGCTGTCGGCACCGGGCGTAGGCGTCCCGCAGGGCGGGTCCGGTGATTCCGGCGGCATCCAGTTCACGGCGGTTCATCGGCTCTGCCCTTCGAGGACGGGGGGACGGCGGCGCGCGGCCGTCGCGCGGGGGAGGCCGGTGATGCGGGCGGCGGCGAGCTTGCCGCTGACCAGGACGGTCGGCACACCCACCCCGGGTGTGGTCCCGCATCCGGCGAGGACGACGTTGTCGTAGCCGCGTACGAGGTTGCGCGGCCGGAAGGGGCCGGTCTGGGCGAAGGTGTGCGACACCGAGAACGGCGTGCCCGCCGCATGGCCCTGGGCCGACCAGTCCGCCGGGGTGACCAGCAGTTCCTGGTCCATGGACGACTCGAAGCCGTCGAGCCCCCGGCGCTCGAGTTCGGCCAGCAGGCTGTCCCGGTAGCGCTGTCCGAGGCCGCGCCAGGTTCCCGCCGACGGGCCTGTCGTGGTGTTGGGGCAGGGAGCCAGGACGTAGTGCAGGTGTCTGCCCGGTGGTGCGAGTGACGGGTCGTGCGTCGTCGGGCGGGTGATGAGCAGCGACGGGTCGCTCATGAGCCGTCCGGTCCTGGTGAGTTCGTCGAAGGTGTGCTCCCAGGCGGCGCCGAAGGAGAGTGTGTGGTGGGCCAGTTCGGGCCAGGTGCGGTCCGTGCCGGCGTGCAGGACCACGGCTGAGGGTGCGTGGCGGAGGGGTACGGGGCGGCGCGGCGCCCGGCCCAGCAGGCGGTGGACGACGGGAAGGTCCGGTGTCAGGACGACCGCGTCGCAGGCGATGCGGTCGCCGGTGGCCAGCCGGACGGCCCGCACCCGTCCCGACGCGCGTTCCAGTGCGTCGACCTCCGCGGACCATCGGAACTCGGCCCCGGCGTCGGCGGCCGCGTCCGCCATCGCCCGGGGCAGCGCGTGCATGCCGCCCTTCGGGAACCAGACCCCCGCGACCGTGTCCATGTAGGCGATGACGGCGTAGGCGGCGAGGGCGCGTGCAGGGGCGACTCCCGCGTAGAGCGCCTGGAAGGAGAAGACCCGGCGCAGCCGCGGGTCGGAGAGGAATCTGCCGATCTGAGGATCGAGCCGGCCGAAGCCCCCCAGGGCCGCGAGCCGGGCGAGGTCCGGGTGCAGGAGCTGGAACGGTGAGTCGAAGTTGGTGTCGATGAAGCGGCGCATCTGGGCCCGGTACAGCCGCTCCAGCCAG
Organism: Streptomyces sp. Alt3; assembly: GCF_030719215.1. Classification (NCBI taxonomy): domain Bacteria; kingdom Bacillati; phylum Actinomycetota; class Actinomycetes; order Kitasatosporales; family Streptomycetaceae; genus Streptomyces; species Streptomyces glycanivorans. Next base: position 373,506 of record NZ_CP120983.1, read on the forward strand.
CTCCGCAGCCGACGGTAGCCGGCTGCCTCCGCGTCCCCGGCGAACCTCCGTACCTCGGCCTCCATGGCGTCACCGTCGGTGTGTACGTCGATCCCGGTGCCGTCGGCGAACCGGGCCCGGTAGGCGGGGTGGAGCGGGATCAGCTCGACGCGCCGGTGGAGACTGTCGCCGACGGCGGCGAAGGCCTCGTCGGCCAGATGCGGCATGGTGAGCACCGTGGGCCCGGTGTCGACCCGGTATCCGCCGAGTTCCAGCCGTCCCGCGCGGCCTCCGGGTCCGGCTTCCCGTTCGACGACGGTCACCCGGCGTCCCGCGCCGAGCAGGTGCAGTGCGGCGGCGAGGCCGGACAGGCCCGCCCCGACGACCACCACGTGGTCCGTGGCGCCGGACACGGTCCTCATGCTCCCTCCCCGCCGGGGTCGGGGAGAGTGGTGTCGGTGCCCGCGGCGCGTGCCACGAGTGCGGCGAACTCCCCCCTTGCGCGGTCGTCCGCCCCGGTGTCCGCGAAGTGGCGCAGACTCGACGCGGTGAGGCAGGCGATCTCCTTCTCGACCGCCGCCCGTGCGCCGGTGCGTTCCAGCGCGGCGCGCATCCGGTCGGCCGTTCCTGCACCGGCTCGCGGCCCGTGGTGGCCGAGTACGGCCAGTGCCTCGGTGTCGCCCGACTCGTCGGCGAGACGGAGAGCGGCCGCGAGGAGGCCGGTGAGTTTGCGGGTCCTCAGGTCCTCGTCCGCGGGCTTGCCCGTGACGGCGGGGTCCCCGAATGCTCCCAGCAGGTCGTCGTGGAGCTGGAAGGCGAGTCCGGCGCACCGTCCGGCGGAACGCAGCGCGTCCATGCCGCGGGCATCGGCCCCGGCCAGGGACGCGCCCAGGGCGAGCGGCCGCTCCACGGTGTAGAGCGCGCTCTTGAGCGTCGCGATGTTCCTGGCCTGGGTCTCGTCGGAGGAACCGGTCGCCTGGGCCCGCATGTCCAGGTACTGCCCTGCGACCATCTCGCCGCGCATCGCCTGCCACTCCCGGTGCAGCTGTCCGCCGTACGGGGAACCAAGCGCGGTCTCGGTGAGCAGGTCGTCGGCCCACACCAGGGCGAGGTCTCCGGCCAGGACCGCCGCCGTGCCGGAGTAGCCGGCGGCGGAGCCGTACATACGGCCTTCCCGGTGCAGACGCGCGAACTGCGCGTGCACGGCCGGTGCGCCCCGGCGCACCGGCGATTCGTCCATGACGTCGTCGTGGACCAGCGCGCAGGCCTGCAGCAGTTCGAGTGCGGCACCGACACGCAGCGGTGTCCCGGGGTCGCCGGATCCTCCCGCCGCCAGCCATCCGCACCGGACGAAAGCCGTCCGGAGCCGCTTGCCTCCGCGCAGGACGAACGTGGCGACCCGGGACGCCACCTCCTCCGCGAACACGGCGTCCACCCGCCGGGCCTCCCCCAGCCTGGTGTGCAGATACTCCGCGAGGAGGGCGTCGACGGCAGCTGCCGTTCCGCCGGCCGGGTCCGGGACACGACGGCCGCCCGTGCCGGGGTCGGGTCCGGCACTCCCGCCGGTCCCTGCCCGCATCGCCCCTGGACCGAGCATGGACAGCCCCTTTCGCCCGATTGTCCGCTTCCGCGTCGACCGGTGCTTCCGGCCGCGAGGACCGCGGATGCGTCTATGCCTGCCCGGCGCACGGTGGGATCGGAGCGGAGTTCACCCGAACGGCGGGCGGCGGGGCGGAAGGACGCGCGGGAGCGTCCTTCCGCGGGCCGACGCTTCAGGTCACGTCACTGCCGGGGAACGCCACGCACGGGGTGCTTGCTCATGATCGACACCCGGTTGAAGGCGTTGATCGTGACGGCGACCCAGATCACGGCCGAGATCTCCTCCTCGGAGAGGGACCGGCGGGCCGTGGCGTAGGCGTCCTCCTGGAGGGCGGCGTCGGCGGGGTGCGTCGTCGCCTCGGCGAGGGCGAGTGCGGCACGCTCCTGGGCGGTGAACACCTCGGTGTCGCGCCAGGCTGCCAGCACGCCCAGTCGCCGGGTCGTCTCGCCCTCCCGCAGGGCGGCCCGGGTGTGGACGTCCAGGCAGTAGGCGCAGCCGTTGATCTGTGACACCCGCAGGTTGACCAGTTCGACCAGAGTGCGGTCCAGCCCCGCCTCCTGGGCGACCGTGCGCACCGCTTCGGCCGTGGCGGTCAGGGCGTGGAAGGCCTTCGGGCTCCGCTTGTCCACGTAGACCCGCTTGTCCGCACGATCCGCCTCCGTACCGTTCACCCTGGACTCCTCACCGGGACGTGCCGCCCCTTGTCGTGCCGTGGCCGCCCTGGCGGGCGGCGGCTTATGATCAAGCATGATTGTTGAACATGTAAGCACCCTTGTAGCACCCGGGGGCCCGCGATGAGCGGTGTGGAGACGGACCTGGCCGCACCGGGGACCGGCCCCGGGGCCGGCATCGAGGTCCTCACGCCGCGGGACGTCCCCCTCGGCGGCCCGAGGGCGATGACTGTGCGGCGCACGCTGCCGCAGCGGGCCAGGACGCTCATCGGGGCCTGGTGCTTCATCGACCACTACGGCCCGGACGACGTCGCGGAGACGGGCGGGATGGATGTGGCCCCGCATCCGCACATCGGCCTGCAGACGGTGAGCTGGCTGTTCAGCGGGGAGATCGAGCACCGTGACAGCCTGGGCAGCCACGCCTTCGTGCGTCCTGGGGAGCTGAACCTCATGACCGGTGGCCACGGCATCAGTCACACGGAGGTCTCCACCCCCGGCACCACGCTCCTGCACGGCGTCCAGCTGTGGGTGGCACTCCCCGGGGAGCACCGGGACACCGGCCGCGACTTCCGGCACCACGTACCGGCACCGGTCCGCCTGGACGGAGCGGTGATCCGGGTGTTCCTCGGCTCGCTCGCCGGGGACACCTCGCCGGTCCCCGCCTTCACCCCGCTGCTCGGCGCCGAGATCGTCCTCGAACCGCACACCACCACGACCCTCGACGTCGATCCGGCCTTCGAGCACGGCCTCCTCGTCGACCAGGGCAGCGTCCGTCTGGACGGAACGCCGCTGCGCGGTGCCGAACTGGGCTACACCGGGACGGGGAACCGCACGATCACCCTGGCCAACGAGACGGACGCCCCCGCCCGGGCCGTGCTCGTGGGCGGAACTCCGTTCGAGGAACGGATCGTCATGTGGTGGAATTTCGTGGGCCGCAGCCACGAGGACATCGTCGAGGCACGCACGGACTGGGAGGCATCCTCCGACCGCTTCGGCCATGTCGACGGCTACCCCGGCGAACGCATCCCCGCCCCTGCCCTCCCGAACGCCACCATCGCACCGCGTGGCAACCCGACCCGCCCGAAAGGCAGCACACGATGACCCAGGCCGCCGCCCCCCTCGTCCGGAACGCGGACGCCCGGCACCGCTACGAGATCCTGGTCGGCGAGGTGACGGCGGGCTTCACGGCCTACCGTGACCGCGACGGGCAACGTGTCTTCTTCCACACGGAGACCGACGACGCGTTCGCAGGCCAGGGGCTTGCCTCCGTCCTCGTGCAGGAGGCCCTGAGCGACGTGCGGGACACGGGCAGGCGGATCGTTCCGGTCTGCCCGTACGTGGCGAAGTTCCTCAAGAAGCACCAGGAGTTCGCCGACATCACCGACCCGGTCACGCCCGAGATCCTGCAGTGGCTGGACACCGCCCTGGCCGGCTGAGCCCCCGGTCCCGGCCTGCCCTCAGGCCGGCCGCAGCTCGAACCAGTCGAAGGCCGCGGTTCCCCGGGTCGCGTACATGCCGATGACCCGGCCGGTGAAGCCGCCCGCGACCTCGGTGGTGAGGTAACGTCCGTCGAGTTCCGCGAGGATCTCGACGTGGCCGTCCTCGGTCTCGTAACCGAGGCGGAGGGTGTCCGGGCCACCGACACGGAGGCCGGAGGGGGCCTCCGCGCCGGGGTCGGCAGGACGTACGGTGACGGTGGGCGGCAGGACATCCTCGGTGCTCACGTCGACCCGCAGCGTCAAGGGCCCCGGGGGTACACGCCGTTCGGCGACCGTCGTACGGGAGGGGCCGATGCGGGCGACCGCTCGCACGGTGTCGCCCTCCACCTCGACCTGGTAGTGGTGCGCCTCGTCCAGCCGGACGGCGAGACCGCCCCGGCTCGCCTCGCCGACGTCGATCCGCGTCCGGGCGACGCAGTGAGGGTCCTGCTGCCGCCGTCCCACGAACAGCGCTCCGGGCTTGTCCATGCTGTCCGCACGGGCGTGCAGCACCAGGTGGCCGGGGCGTTCGCCGAGGCGTACGGCACCCGGGTCCTGCCTCCTCAGCGAAACCCAGCAGGGCGCGAGGGCGGGTGAGCCGAAGTCGTCGCGGTGCGGCTCGGCGGGCCAGGGATGCGGAGCGAGCCCCGGTGCCGGGGCGCGCAGTTCCAGCGGTCCCGGCAGCGGCCACTCGTCCTCCCACCGCACCGGCACCAGGAACGTCTCCCGGCCCATACCGTGGAACTTCGGCGTGTCACCGCGGGGCCGGGTGCCCAGCAGCACCATCCACCAGGTGTCGTCGTGCGCCCGCACCAGGTCGCCGTGCCCGGTGTTCTGCACCGGGTGGCCCGTACTGCGGTGGGACAGCACGGGGTTGTCCGGGTGCGGTTCGAACGGTCCGGGCAGCGAGCGGGCCCTGGCCACCGACATCGCGTGCCCGCGTTCCGTCCCGCCCTCCGACAGCAGCAGGTACCACCAGTCACCGATCCGGTAGAGGTGCGGGCCCTCGGGGTACTGGAGCCCGCTGCCCGACCACATCTCCACCGGCTCGCCGAGCAGTTCGCCGGTCTCCGGTTCGATCCGCACCCCGCGGATCCCGTCGTGGGAGAACACGCACCAGCAGTTCCCCTCGTCGTCCCAGACCAGATCGGGGTCGATGCCGGGAATGCCGACCGGCACGGGTTCCGACCACGGACCGGCGGGGTCCTCGGCGGTCACCAGGATGTTGCCCGACCCGGCCACCACGGTCGTGATCAACCAGAAACGGCCGTCGTGGTGCCGCAGCGTGGGGGCGTACACCCCGCACGAGGACGGGGCGTCGTCGGGCAGCGCCAACTGTGACGGGCGGTCCAGCGCGTGGCCGATCAGCCGCCAGTGCACCAGGTCCCTGCTGTGCCACAGCGGTACACCGGGCACGTACTCGAAGCTGGACGTCGCCACGTAGTAGTCCTCGCCTACGCGGCAGATGCTCGGATCCGGACTGAAGCCGGGTATCACGGGATTGTCGAAGAACGCCATGATCTGTCCTAGGGGCTCGGGCCAGGACCGTGTCCCACGGCCATGATCGTTGAAGCGCTTCGAAGATGACAGTCGCACGTTTGACTGTCAATAGAGTCGACCAGAAGGGATTCCAGGGCCCTCCTTCGACAGCATGGACAACAAGAGCCCCCTCGAACACATCACGTTCTCCGAGTCGAGTCGAAGCGCTTCGACAGATGCCGCCTCATGCTCCGCGCGGCGGCGGTCCGTAGGTGGACCGTCATCGGAAACCTCGTGCGCCCCAGGGCTTTCAGGCACCGGCGTTTCGGCCAGGTCACGCCGTCCGCCGGAGGCCCCAGTACGGCGGACCCGCCTCGGAGGCCTTGCCGTTCCAGGGGCCCGGCACGTCCTGAATCGAGCGCGTTCGAATCTCGGGGCGCGTCGTTATGCCGTGCACCGCCGGGCCGATCAGGTGCGGCACGACCCACCAGGAGTGATGCAGGTGACCGTCACCGATTCCTCGGCCGCCGGAGTGGAGACGCCTCCCCCTCCGCCCCCGGCCACCATCACCTTCGAGGGCAAGCACGGCAAGAACCCCCTGGCCGAGGCCAGTTTCGGGGCACTGTGCATGCGCCTGCCCGCGATCCTCGCGCACACCGCACGCAGGGCCTGGGCCGTCGACAGGGCCGGCGCGGTGCTGCTCCTGGTCTGCCAGCTCCTCACGGGAACCGCGGCAGCCCTCGTCCTCGCTTTCACCGCGCGGGCCATGACACATCTGCTCGCCGCGGGGCCGGTGTCCGAACGCCTGCACGCCGCGCTGCCCGCGCTGACCGTGGTCGCCGCCGCAGCCGGCTTCGGCCGCGTCAGCAGCGCCCTGTCCTCGTACGCGGATTCGAGGATCACCCCGCTGCTCACGACAGAGGCGGACCTCTCGCTCGTCTCCGCGGTGTGCCGTGTGGAGGCATCCGCGTACGGCGAGGACGGGTTCGCCGACCGGCAGGAGGCCGCCGAGGTCGGTGTCACCCGGACGCGGACGATGGTGCAGGACGCCCAGCGGTTCATGGCCGCCCTCATCCGGATGATCGCGGCGACCGGCGTCATCACGGCCCTGCACTGGATGATGCTGCCGCTGCTCCTGCTCGCCGTGCTCCCGGCGGGCATCGGTGCCGTGCTGTCCGCGCGCGTGGACTACGAGACGCACTACAACAACGTCGCCGACCGCAACGTGCGTTCCATGATGCGCTGGTGGGCCACCTACTCCCGCTACGGGGACGAGGTCCGGGCGAACGGCATGACCGGCTACCTCATCCACTGGTACCGCGCGCTGTCCGACCGGATCGACCGGCGCACCCTCACCGCGGCGCCCCGCATGCTGCGTATCGTCCTGGCCACCAGCGCCCTGGGCGGCGTGTTCCTGCTGGGTACCTGGGCCGCGCTCGCCTGGCTGGCCGTCACGGGGCGCGTCGCCCTGCCCGTCGCGGCCACCGCGGTCGTCGCCGTGCAGACCGCCCTGGCCGCTCTGTCGCAGTTCGTCGTCCACGGGGCCGCGATGTTCCACACCTCGCTCTACCTGGCGGACATGCGGTCCTTCCTCGACATGGCGGACGAACGCGCCCCCCAGCGCGGTACGGCGACCGTGCCCGACCGGGTGGACGAGATCCGGCTCGACGAGGTCGTCCACCGGTACCCCGGCCGGGACGAACCCGCCGTCGCGGGCGTATCGCTCACCTTGCGGCGCGGCGAGATCCTGGCGGTCGTCGGTGAGAACGGCTCGGGCAAGTCGACCCTGGCCAAGCTCATCACGGGGATCCTCCTGGCCGACAAGGGCCGCGTCCTGTGGGACGGCACCGATCTCGCCGACGCCGATCCCGAAGCCGTGTGGCGACGCACCGCCCTCGTCCCGCAGAACTTCGCCTGCTGGCCGCTGCGCGCCCGGGAGAACGTCACCCTCGGCCGGCCCAGGACGTACGACGACGGACCGGTGTGGGAAGCCGTCGACGCCGTGGGCATGCGCGAGACGGTGGAGAAGCTTCCCCAGGGGCTCGACACCCTCCTGGCCAGGGAACTCTGGGGCGGAGCCGAGCTGTCCGGCGGCCAGTGGCAGCGGCTCGCGTGTGCGCGGGCGCTGTACCGGCGCACTCCCCTGCTGATCCTGGACGAGCCCACGTCCCAGATGGACCAGCGCGGGGAGCACAGGATCTTCCTGGAGATCAGGCGCATCGCCGCGGAACGCATGACGGTCGTCGTCACGCACCAGCTCGAGAACACACGGCTGGCCGACCGTATCGTCGTCATGCGCGCAGGACGCGTCGTCGAGCAGGGCACGTACGAGGAACTCGCCCACGGGGGAAGCCTTTTCGCCGAGCTCCTGGCGCTCGCCCAGGACCGGTAGGGCGACCCGGGTGCCCGTGCGGACGGTCTGCGCGGGTACCCGGATCCAGGTGCGTGACCGGTGGGGCCTGTAGCCGGACGGCGGGCATGGACGGCGTCCCCGTGGAACCCGCGGACGCCGAGTTCCTGATGTCCCCCGAGGCGCGGGACGCCGCCACCCGGGAGGGCGTCCCGGTGATCGACCACCGGGCTCTCCGACGGGTCTGGACGCGGAGCGCCGGTCAGAGGTGAGCCCTCGGTATCGGTCGGCGCCTGCGCCATCCGCATGCCGGACCGGGTTCACCACGCACCCGGACGCCCCCTAAGCTGGTGGGTGCAGCTGGTTCGCCCCGTCAGCCAGGCGGGATGCGTCGCAAGAGGGAACCCGGTGGAAATCCGGGACTGCCCCGCAGCGGTGAGCGGGAACGACCGCCGTCATACGCACTGGGTCCGACGAAACGGACCTGGGAAGCGACGGCCATTAGATGTCCTCTTCGAGGGCGTGCCCGCGAGTCCGAAGACCTGCCAACTGCCCGCGCGCGGACCAACCGTGCGCGGACATCCCGGTGACCTCGTGGGCGGGTCGGCGTACATACCGGACGGATCCCGTGCGTCGCACGACGTCCTCCGTCCGGTAGGGCACCCCTTCGCGCTCTCGTCCCGTCGCCGGGATCTCAGGGATTCATCTCGCGAAGGAGATCTCCGTGACCAACGAGTACGCGACCGCGGCAGCGCGGTCCACTGTGTACGGCTACCCCCGGCAGGGACGGAACCGGGAACTGAAGAAGGCCGTCGAGGGCTACTGGAAGGGGCGGGTCACCGCCGATGCCCTCCGCGCCACCGCCGCCGGACTGCGCCGCGACAACTGGCGGCAGCTGAGCGGGGCCGGCATCGACGAGGTCCCGACCGGGGACTTCTCGTACTACGACCATGTGCTGGACACCAGCGTCATGGTGGGAGCCGTCCCGGACCGCCACCGTGAGGCGGTGGCCGCCGATCCGCTCGACGGGTACTTCGCGATGGCCCGCGGCACGCAGGACGTCGCTCCGCTGGAGATGACCAAGTGGTTCGACACCAACTACCACTACCTCGTGCCCGAGCTGGGCCCGGACACCGTCTTCGCCGCTGACTCCGCCAAGCAGGTCACCGAGCTGAAGGAAGCCCTCACCCTCGGGCACACCGCCCGGCCCGTGCTCGTCGGCCCGGTCACCTATCTCCTGCTCGCCAAGCCCGCCCCCGGCGTGGCGGCCGACTTCGAACCGCTCACCCTGCTCGACCGGCTCCTTCCGGTCTACGCGGAGGTCCTCGCCGATCTGCGCGCCGCCGGCGCGGAGTGGGTACAGCTCGACGAGCCCGCCCTCGTCCAGGACCGCACCCCGGCCGAGCTCGACGCCGTCGCCCGGGCCTACCTGGAGCTCGGCGGGCTCAACGACCGCCCCGAGCTGCTCGTCGCCTCCTATTTCGACCGGCTCGGGGACGCCCTGCCCGTCCTGGCGAAGGCCCCGGTCGAGGGACTGGCACTCGACTTCACCGACGCCGCGGCAGCCAACCTCGCGGACCTCGCTGCCGTCGGAGGGCTCCCCGGCAAACGGCTCGTCGCCGGCGTGGTCAACGGCCGCAACATCTGGATCAACGACTACGAGAAGTCGCTGGCCACTCTCGCCACGCTCCTCGGCCTCGCCGGCCGGGTCGACATCGCCGCCTCCTGCTCCCTCCTGCACGTCCCCCTCGACACGGCGCCCGAGACGGACATCGATCCCGAGATCCTCCGCTGGCTCGCCTTCGCCAGGCAGAAGACGGTGGAGATCGCCACTCTGGCCAAGGGACTGGCCGAGGGCACCGACGCCATCGCCACCGAGATCGCCGCCAATCGGGCGGACCTCGCCTCCCGCGCCGACTCCCCCGTCACCTACGACCCTGCCGTGCAGGCCAGGGCCGCCGCCATCACGGACACCGACGGCCGCCGCTCCCAGCCGTACGGGGAGCGAGCGGCAGCCCAGCGTGCCCACCTCGGGCTTCCCCTGCTGCCGACGACCACCATCGGCTCCTTCCCGCAGACCGATGAACTCCGCACCGCGCGCGCCGACCTGCGCGCCGGCAGGCTCGACCCGGCCGGGTACGACGAGCGGATCAGGACGGAGATCGCCGAGGTGATCTCCTTCCAGGAGAAGACCGGCATCGACGTCCTGGTGCACGGTGAGCCCGAACGCAACGACATGGTCCAGTACTTCGCCGAGCAGCTGACCGGATACCTCGCCACCCGGCACGGCTGGGTCCAGTCCTACGGGACCCGCTACGTCCGCCCGCCGGTCCTGGCCGGCGACATCTCCCGCCCCCGACCGATGACCGTGGACTGGACGACCTACGCACAGTCCCTCACCGACCGTCCGGTCAAGGGCATGCTCACCGGACCGGTCACCATGCTCGCCTGGTCCTTCGTCCGCGACGACCAGCCACTCGGCGACACCGCCCGCCAGGTCGCCCTCGCCCTGCGCGACGAGGTCGACGACCTGGAGACCGCCGGCACCTCGGTCATCCAGGTCGACGAGCCCGCACTGCGCGAGACGCTGCCGCTGCGCGCCGACGGCCACCCGTCCTATCTGGCCTGGGCGACGGAGGCGTTCCGCCTCACCACGAGCGGCGTACGGCCGGACACGCAGATCCACACCCACATGTGCTACGCCGAGTTCGGCGACATCGTCCAGGCCATCGACGACCTCGACGCCGACGTCATCAGCCTGGAGGCCGCCCGCTCCCACATGCAGGTGGCCCACGAGCTGGCGGACCACGGCTACCCGCGCGAGGCGGGCCCCGGTGTCTACGACATCCACTCGCCCCGCGTCCCGAGCGTCCGGGAGGCCGCCTCGCTCCTGCGCACGGGCCTGGAGGCGATCCCCGCCGAGCGCCTGTGGGTGAACCCGGACTGCGGGCTCAAGACCCGTGGCTGGCCGGAGACCCGCGCGTCGCTGGAGAACCTCGTGGCCGCGGCCCGGACCGTCCGCGACGAGCTGTCGGCCCGCTGACGGCGAGGTCCTGCCGGGGTGCGGCCACGCGCCCCGGCAGGACCGGTCACGCCTGCGCACCACGAGCCGGGCCGGGCCGGACCACGTTTCGGCCCGGCCCGGGCCGGACACGCGCAGGGAGCGGCGGCATCGCACCGGGCGGCAGCAGGAGCGGATCGAGGTGCGGAGCGTGGGCAGGCGCGCACACCCCGTGCATCCTCATCAATAAGGCACTTTGAACCTGTTTGCCCCGTTTGATGACGGGTACGCCGCAGTGAGGGCGGAATGAGGCGTTCCGTGAACCGGAACCCGACCGACCACCGCACCCTCACACCGACGAGAAGGAGCCTCCCGTGGCCTCAGTACCCGCCATCACGCTCAACAACGGCGTGGAGATCCCCCAGCTCGGATTCGGCACCTTCCAGATCCCGCCGCAGGAGACCCGCGAAACCACTCTGGCGGCCCTGAAGGCCGGATACCGGCACATCGACACGGCTCAGATGTACGGCAACGAGAAGGAGGTCGGAGAGGCGGTCCGGGACTCCGGTCTCGACCGGGCCGACGTCTTCGTCACCAGCAAGCTGGACAACGGCGCCCACGCGTACGACGACGCCCTCCGTGCCTTCGAGGGCACGATGGAGAAGATCCAGCTGGACCACCTGGACCTCTTCCTCATCCACTGGCCGCTGCCGGACAGGGGCGACTTCGTGGAGACCTGGAAGGCCCTGGAGGAGATCTACCGCTCGGGGCGGGTCAAGAGCATCGGGGTCTCGAACTTCCAGCCGCACCACCTGCGCCGTCTGCTGGACAGCAGTGTGGTGGTTCCCGCCGTCAACCAGATCGAGGTCCATCCCTACCTCACCCAGGACGCCGTCAGGTCGTTCGGCGCCGAGCACGACATCGCCACCGAGGCCTGGTCCCCCATCGCACAGGGCAAGGTGCTCGACGATCCGACGCTGGTCCGCATCGCGCAGCGGATCGGCAAATCGACGGCGCAGGTCACTCTGCGCTGGCACCTGCAGCGCGGTGACATCGTGTTCCCCAAGTCGGTGACCCAGCGGCGCATCGAGGAGAACTTCGACCTCTTCGACTTCGAGCTGACCGAAGGGGACATCGGCGAGATCAACGCCCTCAACCGGGACGAGCGCACCGGCTTCGACCCGGACCGCTTCAACGGCTGAGCCTCTCCGCGCGGAGCCGTGGCCCGCCCCTCGTCGAGGGGCGGGCCACGCACGCGACGGGAGGGCTTCAGACCGTCACTTCAGAGCCGGCGGCGCGGCGTCCGCCGAGGTGCCCCACCCGGAGGGCGTCGTACCGACCTCGAAGGACAGCTCCCGCGTCCCGCGGATGTCCTCGGTGGTCAGATAGGTCTTCCCGTACGCGGCCCCGTCGGTACGCGCGGACCGGATGTAGCGCACCGAGTCGGAGGCGCCGGGCGCCTTCACCGTCAGGCCGCCCTTGGGGTAGTAGCGCCGGTCGAGGGTCAGGTCGACCCGCTCGAAGACGGGCGTCGACAGGCCCCAGGTGTCCGTCCCCGGCTGCACCGGGAAGACGCCGATCGAGGAGAGGACGTTCCAGGCGGACATCGTGCCCAGGTCGTCGTTGCCGGTCATCCCTGTCGGGGTGTCGGTGAAGAGGGTGAGCGCGGCGTGCACCACGTCCGTCGTCTTCCAGGGCTGGCCGGTGGAGAGATAGGTGTAGGGGGCGATCAGGTCGGGCTCGTTCTGCGGGTTGTACTTGTCCGCGTTGTAGTAGTCGTACGGCCCGTTCACCCACACCTCGCGGGCGGTCTTCGAGGGGTCCTGGAGCAGTTGCTCGTAGGCGAAGAACGAGTCGAGGCGTTCGTTCGCGGCGTCGGTCCCCCCGATCAAGGAGACCATGCCGGGCAGGTCCTGGGGCACGAGCCACTGGTACTGCCAGGACGTGCCCTCGTGGAAGCCCTCGCTCCGGGCCGGGTCGGCGGGACCGGTGAAGTCCCCGTTCGCGTCCCGTGCGCGGAAGAAGCCGGTCGAACTGTCGAAGATCTCGCGGTAGTTCTGGGCCCGCTCCGCATAGCGCGCGGCGTCCTGGTCGTGGCCGAGTTCCTTCGCCATCTGGCCGAGCATCGCGTCGGACAGGGCGTACTCCAGGGTCGCCGAGGCACCGTGGTCGTAGTCGGAGTCGCCGGGCTTCACATGGGCACGGCCCTTGATGTACGGCGCGAAGCCGTCGGCCAGGTACTCCTTGTTGGCCTCACGGCCCACGGGGGCGGAGTCGGCCGGCGGCACACCGTCGGCGTTCTTCTTCAGCGCGCGGTACGCCTGCTCCTCGTACCCCTTGAGCAGGCCCTGCTGGTAGGCGTTGGTGAGGAAGGGGGTGACCGGGTCGCCGGTCATGATGTTCGTCTCGACCGTGCCGTAGCCCCACTTCGGCAGCCAGCCGCTGTCCTCGTCGATCTTGATGACGGAGATCGCCATGTCACGGGACTCGTGGGGGGCGAGCAGCGACAGGAGCTGGGCCTGGGTGCGGTAGGTGTCCCAGAGCGACCAGTTCTGGTAGTAGGTGAAGCCCTTGGCCTTGTGGATCTCCTGGTCCCAGCCTGTGTAGCGGCCGTCGACGTCGCTGCCGATGTTCGGTGCGAGGAACGAGCGGTACAGGGACGAGTAGAAGGTCCGGCGCAGGGTCTCGCTGCCGCCCTTCGCCCGGACGTCGTCGAGGCGGTCCTCCCACGCGGCCTGTGCGGCGCGCGCGACGCGGTCGTACGAACGGCCGCCTTCGGCACGGAGGTTGAGCGCGGCCCCCTTGGCGTCCACGTACGAGATCGCGGTGGTCGCCTCGACGGTGCGGTCCTTGGACGTGTCGAATCGCACGAAGGCGCCGTTGCGCTCGCCCCCGGCGGAGGAGGCCGTGGACCCCTCGGTGACCGTGTCGCCCTTCCACGTGCCGGAGACGGTGAAGGGCCGGTCGAAGCGGGTGACGGTGTACACCGTGTACGGCTTGGTGTCCTGACAGAAGCCGCTGCCGGTGATGGCCGTGCGCACGGTGCGGTTGTCGAGGATCTCGACCTCGGTGTTCACCGTCCTGTGGAGCGACTGGCCCGCGTTGATGAGGACGTTGGCCTTGTCCGTGGCGGGAAAGGTGTACCGCTGCACTCCGGTGCGCTCGGTGGCGCTCAGCTCGGCCTTGATGCCCGTACCCAGGCCGACCTGGTAGGTGCCGGGGCCGGCCTTCTCGTCGTCGTGGCTGAACTCGGCCGCGTACACGGCGTTGTCCGTCGACGTGATGTCACCGGTCGTGGGCAGCACGGGGAGATCCCCGCCGAGGCCGCAGCCGACACCGGAGATGTGGACGGCGGAGAAGCCCCTGATGTGGGTCTCCGAGTAGTCGTATCCGGTGTTGTGCCCGGTGTCGGGCGAGAACTGCACCATGCCGAACGGCACCGCGGCACCGGGGTAGGTGTTGCCCTCGTTCTCGGTTCCGATGAAGGGGTTGACGAGATCGGTGAGCCCGGCCGCGCTCGGCGTGCCCCGCTCCGTCCGCCGAGGCGGGTGCGGCGACGGCTCCACCGAGGAGGGCCGCCGCGGCGACCGCTGTCCCCGCACCGCGGATCCACTGGGTCCATCTCATGGAATGAGCGCCTCTCGAGACGTAGACAACGTTGTCAGACGTGCTTCGCGATCATTCTTTGCCTGTCCGCGTGTACTCGTCAAGGGTTGCGGCATCGGGCTTCCGCGTGCGGGGCGGGGCTTCCGGCACCAAGGTCGAGTGAGGACACGGGGCCTGCCGGGCACCGGTCCGCGCGCTGCACCCCGGAGGCGATGACGTGAGCCCGTACCGCACCACGACCGGGCTGACGTCGCACGCACCGCAGAACGAGAGCGACCTGCTGCCCTGGTGGGCGCGCCTCGCGCCCCTGGCCCTGGTGGTACTGGCGCTCGCGGTCGACCTGCCGACGCCGGGGGCGTTCAGCGGGGACGTGTTCCTGATCCTGAGCTCCATGATCGCGGCCTGTGTGTACGCGCTGCGGGCCGTGGTCCGGGTGGCCGTCCTCAACAGCCTGGCCGGGCTGGTGCTCCTCTTCGGGGGGCACCTGTCATCCGACGGCCGTCACGCGGTGGTCGACTACGTCGCCATGGTGGTCCTCGCCTGGGCGAGCGTCCCCCTGTGCCGGCTGCGGCTGTCGTTGCGGCGCCGGCTCCAGGGAGCCGAGCGGGTGGCGGAGAGCGCCCAGCGCGCCGTGCTCCCGCCCGTGCGGGCCTGGTGGGGGAAGACCTGGATCGCGGTCCGTTACGAGGCGGCGTCCGCCGCGGCATCCGTCGGAGGTGATCTCTACGCGGCGGAGCACACGCCGTACGGCGTGCGCCTGCTCATCGGTGACGTACGCGGCAAGGGGCTGAACGCCATCCCCGGGGTCGCCGCCCTGGTGGGCAGCTTCCACGAAGCCGCCCACCACACCCCGACCCTGCCGGAGCTGGCCCGGCACCTCGACGAGGCGGTGTCCCGTCACACGCGGGAGACCGCCTCGGTGAGCGGTGGGAGCGACGTGGACGGCGAGCACTTCATCACGGCGGCCATCGCGCAGATCCCGGACGACGGCACGGAGGTACGTCTCATCAGCCGCGGGCACTGTCCCGCCTTCCTCGTGAGCGAGGACGCACTGCGGGTCTGGGAGCCCGAGCACGCCGGGCTCCCCCTGGGCCTCGGCGAGTTGGACACCGGCCCGTGGCAGGACGAGTCCCGTCCGTTCGGGCCGGGACATCTGCTCCTGCTGTGCACGGACGGCCTGCTGGAGGCCCGCGACGCCGAGGGGCGTTTCTACGCCCCGGGCAAGGATCTGTGGCAGAGCTGGCGCGACGGGCCTCCGGCCGTCGTGGAGAGGCTCGCCCGGGCGGTCCACACCCATACGGACGGGGTGCTCGCCGACGATCTTGCCCTGGTCGCCGTCACCCGTGCGGAGCATGCGCCGTCGGGCGCGGGAGCGGCGCCGTGAACACTCGGGGCCGGGCGGGCCGACTCCCCGCGGCCCGTCAGCGCAGCGTCGCGTACACGATGAGGTTGTCCACGGGGTGGCCGGCTGCGTCGAAGTCCCCGTCGCACGTGATGAGCCGGAGCACGCGTTCGCCGGTGGCTCCGTAGACCTTGTCGGTGGGGAACGCGTCCTTGCGGACGGTCTCCGTCCCGGTGACGGTGAAGTGGGTCTCCTTCCCTCCACCACCTGCCACGGCGATGTCCGCGCCCTTGGTGATGCTGTGCAGGTCGTGGAAGACGGCCTTGCCGAACCGGGTGTCGTTGTGGCCGATGAGCACGGCCGCACCGGGTTCGCCGGGAACGGCTCCGCCCGCGTACCAGCCGGCGGTCATGCCCTTCTCCGCCGGAGGGACCTCGACCGTGCCGTCCTCGTTGAGCCCCAGCCGCAGCAGCTCGCTGTCTATGCCCAGCGA
Organism: Streptomyces sp. Alt3; assembly: GCF_030719215.1. Lineage (NCBI taxonomy): Bacteria > Bacillati > Actinomycetota > Actinomycetes > Kitasatosporales > Streptomycetaceae > Streptomyces > Streptomyces glycanivorans. The sequence goes on from NZ_CP120983.1 coordinate 389,505, forward strand.
CGGGACGGACAGCCGCGTCGGCGCGGGCGCCTTGGGCGCGTCCGCGGCCGGGGACTTGGGCGTGGTCCTCGCCGTGGCGGACGGCTCGGGCGCGTCGGGCGCGCCGCAGCCGCCGGACAGGGTGATCAGAAGACCCGCCGCGGCGACGGACATCGCTGTCCGCCATGACGAGTTCGGTGTGAAGGGCATGAGGTACTCCGGTGCGGGGTCGGGCGAAGGTGGACGAACGGCGGGTGGCGCCGCTCCCGTGAGGGGAGCGGCGCCACCGTGAGGGGGTCAGCCGTTGCGCTGTGCCGCGGAACGGCGGCGCAGCACGAGGACGCCCGCGCCCGCGAGCAGCACGGCACCGGCCGCGGACCCGTAGAGCGCGGTTCCGGCGGACTCGCCTGCCGCACGCTCACCGGCGTCGACACCGCCGCGCGGCACCGTGCCGGCGGGCACGGGCTCGGCCGGGGCCGGGGTCGCCGACTCGGCGACCTCGGTGGGTTCGGGCGCGGGGCTGACCCGCGAGGGCTCGGCCGCGGCCGGGGCCTCGGTCGGTCGCTCGGCGGGCACCGCCGTGGGCGCGCTGTCGGCGACGGCCGCCATGGACGGGAACAGGACCGCGCCCATGGTGGCGGTCGCGAGGACCACGGTCCTCAGGGTGGGACGAAGGGACATGAAGAACTCCGATTCCAGCTCGGCGTTGATGGTGCCCGCGCACGGATGCGCGTCGGGCGCCGGGCATGCCCACAGACTGGAGTGAAGTTGTGAGGAAGCTGTCAGACCGCCGTGTTCATCGGATCAGGGCCGGAACAGGGCAGCCGCAGGGTGAACACCGAGCCCTGGCCCACGGTGCTGACCACACCCGCCGTCCCGCCGTGCGCCTCGACGAGCTTGCGGACGATCGCCAGCCCCAGGCCGCTGCCCCCGGTCCGCCGGCTGCGTGACTTCTCCGCGCGCCAGAACCGGTCGAAGACGTACGGCAGATCCTCCTGCGCGATTCCGCTGCCCGTGTCGGCGACCTCCAGCAGCACCCCGTCGTCCGGTCCCCCGGGACCCGTCGCAAGGGCTCTCAGCGTCACCCGCCCTCCCGCAGGCGTGTGGCGTACGGCGTTGGACACCAGATTGCCGATCGCCTGCCGCAGCCGGACCGGGTCGGCCTCGACCTCGGGGACCGGTCCGTGCCCCTCGGGGACGGTCACCGTGAGGCTGACGCCTGCGGCGTCGGCCTGCGCCTGATGGGCTGCCACGACATGGGCGAGGAGTTCCTCGACGCGTACGGGTTCGGGGTGCAGACGCAGGGCTCCGGCGTCGGCGGCCGACAGGTCCTGGAGATCGTCGATGATGTGCTGCAACTGCACCGCCTCCTCCAGGAGCGAGGAGACGAACGTCGCGTCCGCGTCGGCGATGCCGTCCTGGGCTCCCTCCAGCCACCCCCGGATGTTGCTCAGCGGGGTGCGCAGTTCGTGCGCGACATCGCTGACCATGACCTTGCGCTGTTCCTCCATCCGGGCGCGGTGGGCGGACATGTCGTTGAAGGCGGTGGCCAGCCGGCCGATCTCGTTGTCCGCGGCGACCACGACCTGCGACGGGGCCTCGCCGTCGCGCATGCGCTGGGCCGCTCCCGTGAGGGCGTGGAGCGGTCGGACGAGCCGGACCCCCGCGAGCACCGAGGCGCCCACGGTGAGCGCGAGGACGAGGGCCGCGACTCCGGTGATCTTCGCCGTGTTCCCGGGGGACAGGTCGAAGCCGGGGACCTCACCGCCGCCCGGGTCGCTGATGAAGAGCAGGGCGGGCGAGGCGACGTACGAACTGAGCTGCTCCTGGCGGGCGATGCCGACGCAGGAGGCGATGTCGCGGTCGTTCTCGCTGTCGAGGGGCGCGGGAGTGGCCACCTCGGTCGGCACCGCCTCCCTCGGGACAGCGATGCTGGGCTCGGGCGTCGGCAGGGGCACGGCGGTCGCGGGAACGGCCTCGTCGCCCGTCCTCCACGACAGGTCGAGATCGAGGTCCACGGGTTCGCGTCCCTGCCTGTCCAGGCACGCGTTGACGAGTTCGTTGAGAGCGACGAGCGCCTTGGCCTCGCTCCCGGTGGGGCGGTCCAGCACGTCCGTCGAACACCGGCTGCCGCTCAGGCGGTCGGGGTCGTTGCCCACGACCTGGATACGGGGCCGGCCACTGGGCCCCTCGACGACGTCGGAGGCTATTCCGGACCGGCTGAGGCACTGCACCGCCTCGTCCGCGGTGCGCCGGAGCGACGTGCGCTCCGCCTCGGACAGTTCGAACGGTCCGACGGCCCGCGGATCGACCCGGTCGGTCCCCGAGCGCTGCGCCCCGTCCGTTCCGGGTGCCGCGATCGTCACCGAGCCTGACCCCGAGTCGGAGACGGAGGAGACGTCCGCCACGGACAGCGGGTCCACGACCGCCGACGCCTGGGGAGGAAGGACCGGTGGGGGCGGGGAGGAATCTGCGGAGTCCGCGAGGATCTGCCGGCTCTGGGTCGTCAGCGTGATCCTCCGGTCGGACGTGTCGGCGAGCTCGTCCACCGTGGGGCCGACACCGTCCCAGGTGGGATGCCGGGCCGCGTAGGCGAGCAGGGTGTCCAGGACACGGGTGTCGGCGGCGAGGTTACGGCCCTGCTCCTGCTCGATCGCACCGGACGTGGTCTGCACTGCCAGCCACGCGGTCGCGGCGACCGAACAGGCCGCGACCAGTGCCGAGACCGCCAGGAGCCGTCCGAGGAGGCTCTTGCGCAGCGGCAGCCGCAGACGCTGCCCGCCCTTCTCAGCGCGCCGCGGCACGCGTGGCTCCCTTCAGCGGGTCCATGAGTTTGTAGCCCACCCCGAAGACGGTGAGCAGCCGGACCGGACGCCGGGGCGCGCGCTCGATCTTCTTGCGGAGGTTCATGATGTGTACGTCGACCGTGCGACTGCTGATGTACCGGTCGAAGCCGTGCAGTTCGGCGAGCAGTTGCTCACGGGAGAAGACACGCTCGGGCTCGGCCGCCATCGTGGCGAGGAGGCGGAACTCGCCCGGCGTGCACTCGACCCCGGTGCCGTCCACCGAGACCTCGTGGCGCACGGGATCGACGGCGAGTGTGCCCACCCTCAGCACCTGTCCGCCGTCCTCGCGCGGTCCGTCCCGACGGGTGCGCCGCAGGAGGGTGCGGACCCGTGCCATGAGCTCCCGCGGGCTGTAGGGCTTCGTCATGTAGTCGTCCGCGCCCAGGTCGAGCCCGAGCAGCAGATCGTCCTCCGTGGCCCGGGCGGTGAGCATGAGGACCGCTACCTCGCGCCCCTCGGCACGCAGGATGCGGACCACGTCGAGCCCGTCGGCCCGAGGCATCATCACGTCGAGGACGAGCAGGTCGGGCGCCCCCTGCCTCGCCTGTTCCAGGGCGGCCAGGCCGTCGGACACCACCGTGACCGCGTGGCCTTCGCGTTCGAGGTATCGGCGGACCAGCTCGGCCTGTTTCGCGTCGTCTTCCGCGACTATGACGTTTGCGCACACGTGCACGATCGTAAGGTAGCCCCGTGTGCCGACGGCCACCCCCGGTCCGCCCTCCCGGAGCCGGGGCCACGGACACCTGCCGCGCGTCACGGCCCGGTTCGCCCGTCGTGCCGGAGCCGGTACGCGCCGTCGGGACGGCCGGCAGCCGGGCGAAGCGGCCCGGCAAGGGCCGTCCCGAGGGACACCGTGTCAGCCGGGCCGGCTCACCCGAGTCGTCCTTCCTCCCGGCCGGTCAGGGCCGACTCCTCACGCACCGCCCGGGCTTGTCCGGTCCGCCCCAGGAGGAGCAGTTCCCGCTCGCACGCCTCCAGTGCTTTCAGCAGCAGTGCCGCCCGCTTCGGCTCGTCGTCGTTCATCCGCCGGGCCGCAGAGGCGGCCTCGGTCAGGACGGTCAGCCGGGTCTCCGCGTCCCCCGGGCCCACCACGCCGTACTCCAGGAGCGCCCGGGACAGACGCGGCAGGTACACCGCCGGGTTCACCCGGGCGAGCAGACGATAGGCGTCGACGGCCTCGTGGACGTTGATGGTGCCGGATCCGAGCAGCAGAGTCCGTGCCCGCAGTACCGCATCGTGATCGACGCTCTCCCTGTGATTCATGACGGCGATTCTGGAGGGGACGGCAGGCCTCCAACAAGGCTTGGCAGACGTGCTGTTCGTCCTACGAAAATGCCGTCTGACCTGTCATGATGGGTGTGTCATCACTCCTCTCGGCCCGGCCGCCGGGTCACGGCCCACGGGATCGACGCCCGGACAGGACCTCCCACTCCCCCGTCCGTTCGGCTCGATGACACGCGGACGCCCGAGGTTTGGGCGTCGCGTCCGCAGGGTGGGCGTGATCCGTACGACCGGGCGAAGCGCTCACTCGTTGGTGACTTCCGCCGTTCCCGTGCCGTGCGCGACCCGATCCTCAGGAGTGCGGCGCTTCGACCGGCGTCGCCGGGTTTCTGCGGTGAGGGGAGACGGCATGACGCGGGATGCGGAGTGGCCCGACGGGCCGGACGGGCGGGCCGTGCTGCTGGTGGCCGGGCTGGCGGATCTGGCGGTGACCACGGCGGGTTCGGTCCTGGGGACGGTACGGGGGTTGCTCCGGCGATCCGACACCGCGGAGCTGGCGGCGGAGGCCGAGCACGATCTGATCGCCAGGGGCCGCCTGGTGCTGGGGCGTTGGTCCACCGCTCCCCCGGCCCACCTCGAGGTGCTCGCCCGGGAAGCCCTCGCCCGGCGGGCCGCCGATGACTCATGACCGGTGGGACCCGGCCGAGTTCAAGGCACGCGTCGACGGCGTACTGCGGCGGTTCGTCGCACAGGAGGCGGAGCGGTTCGCAGCCGTGGACCCGGCGCTGGGTCCGGTCGCCGAGCAACTGGAGTCCTCCGTCGCGCACGGGAAGAGACTGCGGGCGGCGTTCTGCTACTGGGGCTGGCGGGCCACCGGGCAGCCGGACGACGAGTCGCTCGTCCGGGCGGCGGCCTCGATGGAGTTGGTGCACGCCGCCGCGGTCGTCCACGACGACCTCATCGACGACAGTCCGCTGCGTCACGGGCGCCCGACCGCACACATCGCCCTGCGTGGTGCGGTACGCCGCCGCCCGCGTTCCGTCTCGGCCGGCAGATCGCTGGCGATGCTCGTGGGCGACCTGCTGATGGGTCTGGCGGGTCAGCTGTTCGCCACCAGCGGCCTGCCCGCGGCCTATCTCGCCCGGGCCCGGCCACTCTGGTCGGCCCTGGCCCGGGATCTGATAGCCGGGGAGTGCCTGGAGATCCTGCGCACCGGATCGCCTCCGGACACCGTCGAGTCGTTGAAGGTGATCCGGTACAAGACCGCCAAGTACACGGTCGAACAGCCCTTGTTGATCGGCGGCGCCCTCGCGGGAGCCGGTGACCGGGTGCGCTCCGGATACTCCGCGTACGGTCTGCCCCTGGGCGAGGCATTCCAGCTGCGGGACGATCTGCTCGGCCTGTTCGGGAGCCCCGAGGACACCGGCAAGGCGAACACCGACGACCTTCGGGGGTGCCGTCCCACGGCCCTTCTGGCGGAGACCTGGCGTGTCGCCGACGACAGCGAACGGCGGCAGCTGCGTGCCGTCCTGGGGCGGCGTGATCCCGGGGAGGAGGGTCTGCACGCGGCTCGTGAGCTGATGCGCCGGCTCGACGCTCCCGGCCGGATCGAGAAGATGATCACCGAGCGGGTCGAGGAGGCCCTCACCGCCCTTGACGGGCTCGCTCTGCCGGCCCCCGCCACCACGGCTCTCACCGCGCTGGCGCACTCGGTGGCGGTCCGTGGGGCCTGATCACACGCGCGGCGGGCGGCACCGGCGTCCGCCGCCCGGCCGCTGTCGCTCCCCGTCCTCGGAACCATCCCGCCCCGTACCCGTCGTGCGCCACCTACACACAGCCCGAGGAGCCTCACCGTGCGCTACACCGAGTCGTCGTTGAACACCCTGCGCCGAACTGGTGACGAACTCGCCGACGCCACCGTCGCCACCCTCTTCGAACGCGGGGAGGTGGGGAAGTTCAACACCCTGATGCGTTACGTCTCCACCGCCGGCGCTCCCCTGCCGGACGGCCTTCCCGATGTCGCCCGCGAGTACCTCGAGGTGACGGGCGCACCACCGGCCTGGGTCGACTGGGGTGAGATGGAGAGGGCCCGCCTGTTCTTCATCGACAACAACGTGCACATCTCCACCGCCCTGTCCTTCGCCTCCATGCCGGCGTGCTACGTCGTCCCCCACGTGGCGAAACTGCTGTCGGCCACCCACGGGCTCGACTACCCCTCGAAACGGATGGCGGAGACGGGCCAGTTCACCGTTCATCTGATGCAGCCGGACGCCTTCGAGGCCGGGGGCCGCTTCATCCCCGCCGCGCAGAAGGTACGCCTCCTCCACGCCTCCATCCGTCACCATCTGAGGCGCGAGGAGCGCTGGGACACCACGGCCCTCGGAACGCCGATCTGCCAGGAGGACATGATCGGCGGTCAGATGTTCTTCTCCATGCTCGTCCTCGACAGCCTGCACCGCCTCGGGATCCACATGTCGGAGGAAGGCGCCCGGGCGTACTACTACGCCTGGCGCGTGGTCGGCGCCATGCTCGGTGTCGACCAGGACGCGGTACCCAGGACCCTCGACGAGGCCCGCGGCTTCCTCGACCTCTACATGCTCCGGCACATGGGTCCGTCGCCGGAGGGCGCGCATCTGACACGCCAGCTCATCGACCTGTACGAGGAGGTCGTGCCGGGCACCTTCTTCGACCCGGTCGTGTCCGCCCTCATCCGGCACCTCGTCGGCGACACCTGCGGCGACTGGCTCGGCGTGCCCCGCACCTCGTGGGACACCGTCGTCAAGGCCGTGCCGCACCTGATCGGCGTACTGGAGACCGTCGAGGACCGTTCACCGCTGGGAGCCTGGGCCCTGGACCGGCTCGGCCATCTCACGACCGTTCTCGAGCTGTCCTCCCTGACCCGCGGGCGCGTCATGCACTACGCCATCCCCGAACACCTCAAGAAGGACTACGACGTCTCCAGCTCGGTACCCCGTACCGAGCGGTGGGTTCCACCGGCGGCCACGGTCCCGCGGGCAGGCGCCTAGTACCTATTCGGCCGATGTCACCCTGTGGGTGCCGTGCCGTGACCGTGGGACCGGCGGTGGTCCGCCCGGTGAGGTCTCCGCCGTCCCGGCCGGCTCAGCGGGCTCCCGCAGTGGCACGGAGCTGTTCGGCCAGCCGCGCGAGTTCGGCCGCCGTGGCAGGCGAGAAGTCGCTGAGTCCGCTGTGCACGGCCGTCGGGCTCTTCAGGAAACGCCGGAGCACGGGCACGAGCAGCCCTTGCGGCAGCGTCCGCAACGCGGCGAACGCGCGAGGTACCGGTGGCGTCGTCAGGGCGGCGAGGTTCTGCCGCACGAGGTGGAGCATGCCGCGGACCGCGTCGGGATCGGCGGCCAGCTCCACGGGGCCGCCCGCCAGGTGCACCGCCTGTCCGAGCGGGACCTCGAACGCGGCGTGCGTCCTGAGCCAGGCGTCCATCTGCGGCTCGGCCCTGGCGTTGAACCCGGCAGCTCGGAACGCCTCCACGGTCCTCACCAGTCGTGGGGTGGTACGACCGTCGGGCTCGCCGATCGGCATCGCGACCCGGCGGACAATGAAATTGGGCCTGCGGTATCGGACCACGTCGCCGTCCATCGTGCCGCCGGTCGCGGGGAAGCCGAGCAGCACCCGCTCGTGACCGATCACCGCTCCCAGCGGGTCCGGGCCGGCTGCCCAGTTGAGCAGGAACAGCACGTCGCCCTGGACACCGGCGAGTGATTCCAGCACCGCATCCACCTGGTGGGTGCGGACGAAGACGGTGATCAGGTCGTACCCGCCGTCCGGACGGTCGACCACCGGCACCGGCACGCGTCCGACAGTGGGGCTGCCACCCTCGGCGAACTGCACGCCGTGCCGGCGAAGAGCGGTCAGGCGCCCACCCCTGGCGAGGAGCGAAACGTCGTGGCCGGCCTCGTGCATCCGGGCGGCGAACAGGCTGCCGAGCACTCCGGCGCCGTACACGAGCAGCTTCATGTCGGATCTCCTTCATACGAACGTTTGATTCATACGTTCGTTTCATTCAAACATATGTAGAGTCCCTCGTGTGGCGACCCCAGACACCCGCACCCAGATCCTCGACGCGGCCGAGCACCTCTTCGCCGAGCACGGATACCGCGGCACCTCGGTCCGTGCGATCACCAAGCTCGCCGGAGCGAATCTGGCCGCCGTCGGCTACCACTTCGGCTCGAAGGCGGAGCTGATGGCCGCAGTCGCCCGCCGCGTGATCGAGCCCATCGACGCCGCCCAGTGCGCCGGACTCGACAAGCTGTTTGCCCGGACCCCCGAACCGCCGGTCGGCGAACTGGTGGAGGCTTTCGTGGGGCCGCTGTTCGACGAGATGCCGGCCGGCGACGAGGGCGGCGCCCGGACGTCCCGGCTGATCGTGACGATCCTCAGCGACCCGGCCGAGGAGGTCCGCAGCTGGACAGGCCCGGCCGAGGAAACGGTCCGCGAGCGCTACCTCGCGGCGTTCGCGCGGGTACTGCCCGGCCTGTCCCCGGAGGAGCTGTGGTTCCGGATGCGGGGGATCCTTGCCGTGACGGCCGTCGACCGACTCGATGTACACCAGCAGCCCTCCCCCGGCTGCGCGTCGTCCCCGGTGGAGGGCGAGGCGGCCAGGGGGTGGGCGATCACGTTCCTGACAGCAGCGATGAGTGCGCCACCGGCCCGGACCTGACGGCCCCGAGCCGGACGCCGGCGGCGCGGGTCGGGCGGTGTTCACCCTGCGGACGAGAGCGGTGGACGAGAGCGGTGGCGGCTTGTCGGCGGCGTTCCCGTTCCGCCGGATGACGGATCGGCGGGTCGTGCCGGACACGGTTGGCTCCGGTCCGGACCGTCCGGGAGCCGCGTGATGAGGACCCCTGGTTGTGGTCCGCAGGTCGGGGCGATGGTGCGTATGTGACGGGAAAACACATCATCGCCGGTCAGAAGACTGTTCCTGCCGCCTGTACGGATGGGTGGTGGCCAGGAGGGGCGCGGTTGTGCCACGGTGGACGGACACGAGACCGTCCGGTACCACGGGTGCCGGACTTTGGGTTCTGGGCGTTGCCCCCTTCACGGGCTCCCGGCTCCCGCCATCGTCGTCACCCCTCAGAAGGGGCTTCGCCTTTGGGCTCACCACCCCGGAAGGGGGGCACGCCCACCATGAACGTCACTACGCTGATCGACGCCACCAGTGCCACGATCATCCCGCACGGCGAGATCGACCACACCACCCTGCCCAAGCTCCGTGCCGTGGTCGCCGCACTGCCGCGGGATGTGGCCGAAGTGGTCTGGGACCTGAAGGACACGCCCTTCATCGACACCGCGGGCCTGCATCTGCTTGTCGATCCGCCGCCGGCCGACGTCCCGCCGCGCCGGGCGACTGTGACCGGCATGCAGTCGCAGCCGTTGCGAGTGCTGCGCACCGCTGCGGAACTCTTCCCCACCCTCGAATTCGCCCGCCTGCTTCCCGAGGCCCGACAGCACGAAGCGGCGGCCTGACAGCGCCAGGTCCACGAGCACAGGGGGGCCGGGGACGCTCCGCGTCCGCCGGTGCAACGCTTCGGCCTCCGCTCCGTCCACGGCGCAGGCGTCACGGTGAGCGGGACGGCGAGTGAGACCCCGGCCGACGGGCGGCGAATACCGGACGGCGTTCACCTGCCGCGGCCGGGGTGGGCCGTCGGCGGCCTCCTGTGCCGGGGTGAGGTCCTGTGGAGCCCGGGCCGCTCCACGGGACCGCCTGACAAAGCCCTGCCAGGGGGCCCGTGACGCCTCCGGCCCTCCTGGGCCGGATCGGCTCAGCAGACGCCGTCGCCGGGCTTGGGGTTGCCCAGGCCGAACAGCGGCCGCAGCCTGAGCCCGATCCAGGTCCCTGCCAGGGCGACCGCACCCCACAGCCAGCCGCTGAGGCTGCCCGATGCCACGCCGGCCAGGTAGGCGCCGATGTTGCAGCCTCCGGCCAGCCGGGCACCGATACCCATCAGCACTCCGCCGAGCACCGAGGCGAGGGCCGTGCGCCAGGGGATCTGGCGGTGCAGGGCCCACGTCCCGCCGAGGGCGGCGGCAACGGCAGCCCCGATCATGATTCCGATGTCGGTGAGACTCGTCTTGTCGGCCAGTACAGGACCGGCGAGCATCTCCGCGTTGCCCGTCTGCCGCCACCAGGTCCAGTTCTCGGGGTGGCCGCCGAGTGCGCCCACCAGCTCCGAACCCCACAGGCTGAACGCACTGGTGACCCCCCAGGCGCCACCGGACACCGCCAGGACACCCGCTCCGAGGACGGCCAGCACCAGGGCTCCGGCGGCCAGCGGCCAGGAGCCGCGCAGAGCCCGTACCGCCGCTGTGCGTGCCGAGGGAACGGGTCCGAGGGGAGGCGGGTTGCGACGGGCCTGGACGCGTCGCGTGACGAGGACGACCAGCAGCAGTGCGCCGATCGTCACCGCCCACGAACCGGCCCAGCCGATGTGCTCGGACAGGACGACCGGTTCCCATGCGGGGAGGTCCTTCCACAGGTCGAACTGCCAGGCGGCGAGCGTGGCGCCCGCGATGAACCCGCCGAGGGTCAGGAGCACCGATGTCTGCCCCGAGCCGACGGCGAAGAGGGTGCCGGAGGCGCAGGCGCCGCCGAGTTGCATCCCGACGGCGAAGAGGAGGGATCCGACGACCAGTCCGACTCCGATCGGCCCTGCGGAGGGCGCGGGTTGGGAGCCGAACAGTCCGGTGCCGCCGCCGATGAGCAACGCGAACAGCGTGGCGGTGGTCCCGAGCAGCAGCGCGTGCGCCCGCAGCCCGGTGCCGTTGCCGACGGCGATGAGCTGGCGCCAGGCGGAGGTGAAGCCGAACCGGGAGTGGAAGAGGGCGACGCCCAGACCGAGCCCCAGCAGGAGCAGTACGCCCGGCTTCGCCCCGTGCGTGGACCACACGTACGCGGTCAGGGCGACGGCGAGCAGTCCGGAGACGACGAGTGGCGTCCTGCGCACCGGGGGCAGGGACGGGGCCTCGGGTCGCGGGACCGAGGTGGGGGACGGGACGAACAGGGCGGGCGTTGCGCGCGGGGGCGCGGCCGGCCCGGCAGGTGGCGCGGTGGTCACGAAAGGTCTCCGGGATGATGCGCGGCGGATGGCGGCAGGGGAAGCCGGCAGCGCGGGAGGCGCCGCTGACGCGGGTTCAGCCGCTACAGAGTCCGTCGTCGACGCACCAGGCCGAGTGCGCGAACAGCGCGAGGCACAGAGTCGGGGCCGGTACAGACATGCGTGCGAATATACGGACGCTTCCGCTCCGGATGCTCCGGCGTCTCGGCATGCGGAAGGCTTCGTGGACAAGCGCCCGCAGAGAGCACCGGCCCCGGGGCGTAAACCATTGACAGGGCCGCCGCGCGGGCGGCAAACTCGCCGCACTCGACAGTGAAGAACTTTTCACTTCGCGAACGCGCGGACACCGCCGAGACCGGGGCGCCCCCTCGCCGACAGGATCCGCAGCCGCACCGGTCACCTCCTCAGCGCGGACAGGGGCCCGGTACCTCCGGCTCCGGACGTTACGAACACCCCCTGGACGAAGGAGAACGCCGTGCACACGACCGTAGGGATCGTCGGGGGTGGCCCGGCCGGGCTGTTGCTGTCGCGGATGCTCCACAGGGCGGGCGTCGAGTGCGTCGTGCTGGAGAGCCGCGATCGCACCTACGTCGAACAGCGTCAGCGGGCGGGCATCCTCGAACAGTCCACCGTCGACGCCCTGCGCGAGGTCGGGGCCGCCGAACGGCTGGACGCCGAAGGGCTGGTCCATGACGGCGTGGAACTGCGCTGGGAGGGCCGGGCCCACCGGATCGACTTCCCGTCACTGACGGACGGCCGCCGTGTCTGGGTGTACGCGCAGACGGAGGTCGTGAAGGATCTCGTCGCCCTTCAGCTTGCCGACGGCGCGGCCCTCCACTTCGGCGCCGAGGTGGGTTCGGTCGAGGGCGCGGACACCGACCGCCCGACGGTCCACTACACGCACGACGGCCGGGACAGGATACTGACGTGCGACTACGTCGTGGGGTGCGACGGCTTCCACGGGGTGACCCGGTCAGCGGTCCCCGAAGGGGCCCGGCGCACCTACGAGCGCGTGTACCCCTACTCCTGGCTCGGGATCCTGGCCGATGTGGCGCCGTCCTGCGACGAGTTGATCTACGCGCACTCCCCTCGCGGCTTCGCCCTGCACAGCATGCGGTCACCCGAGGTCAGCAGGATGTATCTGCAGGTGCCCAACGGCACGGATCCGGCCGCCTGGCCGGACGAGCGGATCTGGGACGAGCTGGACGCCCGGTTCGCCCTGGACGGCTGGAAGCTGGCACGGGGCCCCATCACCTCCAGAAGTGTTCTGCCGATGCGCAGTTCGGTCACCGAGCCCATGCGGTACGGCCGCGTCCTCCTCGCCGGGGACGCCGCACACATCGTGCCGCCCACGGGTGCGAAAGGACTCAACCTGGCCGCGGCCGACGTCGACGTGCTCGGCCGGGCCCTGATCAGGCAGCACACGACCGGTGCGACCGATCTGCTGGACACCTACTCCGACACCTGCCTGCGCCGCGTATGGCGCGCCGAGCACTTCTCGTACTTCATGACCACGACCATGCACACCGATCCCGGCCAGAGCCCCTTCGACACGCGGCTCCAGATCGCCCAGCTCGACCGCATCGCCGATTCACCGCACGCCGCGGCCGAACTCGCCATGAACTACGCGGGGCTGCCGTTGCCGTGACCACGGGCCGGGCATCACGGCTCAGCGCGTGACGCCCCGTCAGGAAGCGTCACCGCGCTCCCCATTGACACGGGCGGAGGGCGACGGGAAACTCGCACGGCCCAAGAGTGGAATTAACTTCACCTCGCGAACACTCACTCCCCGTTCGTGGGCCGCCCCGAAGTCCGGGACGGCCCACCCGCCACGACGCCGTGGCAGAAAGCGAGTGCCCCGTGACCGCCTCCCCCACGTCCCCGCCCGACCGCTCCTTCCGGGTCGTCGCCCCGGTCATCGCCCTGTGCTGGCTCGCCGTGTTCTTCGACGGCATGGACGTCAACATCTACGGCGCGACCATGCCGCACCTCCTGGCCGACGAAAGCCTCGGGTTCACACCCGCGCTGGCCGGCACCATTGGCAGTTGGACCACCTTCGGCATGCTGATCGGCGCCCTGGCCGCGGGCACACTCACCGACTGGCTCGGCCGGAAACCACTGGTCATGGGCAGCGTTCTGCTGTTCTCGGCCGGATCCGCGCTGTGCGCCGTCGCGTCCGGCGCCACCGTGTTCGGCGCCGGGCGCTTCCTGTCCGGGCTCGGCCTGGGCGGACTGATGCCGATCGGGCTGGCCATCGTGGCCGAGTTCGCTCCGCCGCGCAGGGCCGCCCTCGCCACCGGGCTGATGATGACCTCGTACCACGCGGGCGGTATGGCAGCCACCGGCATCGGCCTCGCCGTGGCGCCCGGACACGGCTGGCGCTGGGTCTTCTGGGCGGGCGTACTACCCGCCCTGATCGCCGTACCTCTGGTGCTGAAGTGGCTTCCGGAGTCCCCTGGGGTGCTCTTCGGCCGGGGCCGCACCGAGCAGGCGTACGCGGTCGCGGACCGCTACCGGCTGGAGCGTCCTGGCACCCGGCAGGCGCCCAGGGCGGGCGCGAAGGGCCGGCTGGAGTCGATCACCGCCCTGTTCGCCCCGGGCACCCGCTGGGCGACCCCTCTCCTGTGGACCGCGTCGTTCGCGGGCCTCCTGCTCGTCTACGGTGTCTCCACCTGGCTGCCCGAGCTGATGCGTGCCACCGGCTACTCCCTCTCCTCCTCGGTCACCTTCCTGATGGTGATCAACGCGGGCGGGATCGTGGGCATGCTGATAGCGGGCCGCACAGCCGATCGGTTCGGCCCGGTCAAGGTCTCCGCACTGTGGTTCGTGCTGACAGCCGTCGGCACGTTCCTGCTCCGGGCACAACTGCCGCTGGGCGCGGCGTACGTGGTCGTCTTCGTCACCGGCATCTGGCTGTTCAGCGCCCAGGTGATGGTGTACGCGGCAACCTCCCGCGTCTACGCACCCCGCGAACGCGCCACCGGACTGGGCTGGGTCACGGGCATCGGCCGCACGGGTGCGGTGGTCGGGCCGACACTGGGCGGAGCGGTCCTCGCGGGCGGGAACGCGGGGCTCGGCTTCACGACGTTCGCCGTGACCGCCGTTCTCGGCGCCCTGGCGATCTCCCTGGTCCCGCTGGCCGTGAACAGCCGCGGTGACAAGGTGCGCGGTCTCACCCCCGCGACGGACCGGGAGAGTTCCGCCCCAGGGGTTCCGCCCTCACGGGGTGGGCTCCCGGGGCACTCCTGACGACGCGCCTTTCACGCCCCCGTGCACCAGGATGGGAGATGTCGTAGATGTGCGTCTCCCGGTCGTCGCCCTCCGGTACACGTCGGTGATGTGGGCTGTTCGTGAGCCCTGTGACGCGCGGACTGCTGCGGCTGCACCCGTCGAGGAGGTCCATGTGTCCGGCTCATCTCGTCCCCTGCAAGGCCGTGTCGCCGTCGTGACCGGTGCCGCGAGAGGCGTCGGTGCGGGGACGGCGCGGGAACTGGCACGGCGCGGGGCCAGAGTGGCCCTGCTCGGCCGGGAGGAGGCGACCCTGGCCGAGGTGCGGGACACGATCCCCGGGGCCCTGTGCTGGGAGGTCGATGTGACCGACGACGCCGGAATGAGCAGGGTGGCCGACGAGGTCCGGGACCGGATGGGGCCCGCGTCCGTCGTGGTCGCGAACGCCGGTCTGGCCGAAGGAGGCCCGTTCGCGGAGTCCGACCCGGTGACCTGGCGGCGTGTCATCGAGGTGAACCTGATCGGCAGCGCGATCAGCGCACGTGCCTTCCTGCCCCATCTGAGGACGACAGGGGGCTACTACCTGCAGATCGCCTCGCTGGCCTCCATCGGGGCAGCGCCCATGATGAGTGCCTACTGCGCCTCCAAGGCGGGTGTCGAGTCGTTCGCCCATTCGCTGCGTGCAGAGTTCGCCCATGAACACGTCGGGGTGGGTGTCGCCTACCTGAACTGGACCGACACCGACATGATCCGTGACGCGGACGAGCACCCCGTGCTGCGGGAACTGCGGGCCCACATGCCGAGGCCCGCACGGAAGGTCTACCCGGTGGAGACCGTGGCGGGGCAGCTCGTGCGTGCGGTCGAACGGCGCAGTGCGGCCGTGTACGCGCCCGCGTGGCTCCGTGTCACACAGGTGGTGCGTGCCGCGATGCCTCCGGTGGTCACCGCGCTCTCGAAGCGGGAGATCCCCAGGCTGCAACGGGAGACGTCGTTCGAGGGCACCGGGCTGCTGGGGGCCGGCGGCCTGGCGGACCTGGGTGGCGGAGGCCGCCCCGGGAGGTAGATCCCGTGCGGGGCCGCCCGGGCGCTGTCGCCCCGGGATCCGCCGGTCAAGTGGTGTCGGCCGCGGACACGCGTGACCTCGCGGGGCGCGGGGGCAGAGGTATGGCGTAGACCGTCCCCTGCCGCAGGAGCATCATGTCGCCTCAGACCTCCACCCCGCGCTACACCGTTCCCGGCCTCAGCACCAAGGACGGCGGGCGGATGATCGACGTGCTGCGTATGCGCCTGCACGCACTCAACGACCTGGCGCTCACGCTGAAGCACATCCACTGGAACGTGACGGGCCCGCACTTCATCGCCGTCCACGAGATGCTGGACCCTCAGACGCTGGCGGTCAGGGACATGGCCGACGCCACGGCCGAACGCATCTCGGCCCTGGGCGGTGTGCCGCACGGGACCGCGGGTGTGCTCGTCTCCGAGCGGACGTGGGACGACTACAGCGTGGGAAGGGCCGACGCGATCGCCCACCTCGGTGCGCTGGACCTCGTGTACGCGGGCATCATCGGGGATCACCGCAAGGCCGCGGCGAAGGCGGCCTCCGTGGACCCGGTCACCGAGGACCTGCTCATCGAGCACCTCCGCTCGCTGGAGCAGTTCCAGTGGTTCGTCCGTGCTCACCTGGAGAACAGCGCCGGGGCGCTCACCACGACGGACGCCCGCAGCGAGAAGCAGGCCGCCGCGGCTGCCGGGGGCTCGCGCACGATCCCGGCGAAGCAGACGGCCAGCCCGAGGCGCACCGCCAAGAAGTCCGCAGTCACCAAGCGCGGCAAGTGACCAAGGGCCGGGTGACGCCTCCGGCCGGTGCGGGACGGACCCGGGACGGGCGTCGCCGAACGCGTCCGCTCCGGGCGCGAGGTCCAGCTCGACGGCCGTGAGCGCCTGCGCCCTCACCCGTTCGGAGCACCCCGGCATCGTCCGAAGGCCACCGGACGCGGCGTCCCGGTCGTCCGGCCCGGCCCTGTGCGAATCGGTCCCGGCCGGACAGCCCGGCCCCTGTGCGGCTCGGCCCCGGTCCGCCCGGATGCGCGACGGCCCGCGTCCTCGCCGCGGTGTGCAGGGCGAGGACGCGGGAGGGCGTCGATGACCTAGGCTCCGAGAAGGGCAGCGGTCATGGCAGGTGTGGCGCCCCGCACCGTCGGTCCCGCCGTCACCGGGTCACCGTCCACTTCTGGTTGGCGGAGCCGGTGCACGTCCAGATCTGCAACCGCGTGCTGTTCGCACTGCTGCCACCCGACACGTCCAGGCACTTGTTCGCCTGCGGATTCACGATGTCCCGCGCCGCGGGAGTCGCCCACTGCTGCGCCGCCGTACCGTTGCAGTCCCACAACTGCACCGCCGTACCGTCCGCCGTACCACCGGACGCCACATCCAGGCATTTGCCCAGGGCCCGGATCGTCCCGTCAGCGCCCACCGTCCACTGCTGCGCCGCCGTGCCGTTGCAGTCGTACAACTGCACCGCCGTACCGTTCGCCACCGCACCCGCGGCCACGTCCACACACTTCCCCGCCAGCCCCGTGATGGGGCCTCCGCCGCCCGGCTGGCCGCTGTCGCTGCTGACGCGGACGTAGTCGACGAGGAGCTGCTGCGGGAGGACCGTGCTTGCGTCGGGGTCGCCTGGCCAGTACCCGCCGACCGCGAGGTTCAGGATGACGAAGAAGGGCTTGTCGAAGACCCACTGCTTCCCACCGAGGTCGGCGGGGGTGCGCCGCTGGTAGACCGTGCCGTCGACGGACCAGGTGATGACGTTCGGGCTCCAGTCGACCGCGAAGGTGTGGAACGCGTCGGCGAACGCCTGCCCGCCCGGCAGGGAGTATCCGGCGCCGATGCCACCGCTGCCCGAGTAGCCGGGCCCGTGCAGCGTGCCGTGCACGGTGCCCGGTTCGAAGCCGACGTTCTCCATGATGTCGATCTCACCGCTGTTGGGCCAGCCGACGCTGCCGATGTCGCTGCCCAGCATCCAGAAGGCGGGCCATATGCCCTGTCCGCGCGGGATCTTCATCCTGGCCTCGACACGGCCGTACGTGGTGCTGAACTTGCCGGAGGTGTTCAGCCGGGCGGAGGTGTACTCGCACCGCCCGTACCAGCACTGGTAGTTGTCCGGGTTCTCCTTGCGGGCGGTGATGACCAGGTGTCCCTGACCGTCGAGGACGGCGTTGCGGTTGCCGGCGGTGTAGTACTGCCGCTCGTGGTTGTTGACGTTGTCACCGGTCTCGATCTGCCACTTGGCGCCGTTGACGGCCGAGCCCGCGGCACCGTCGAACTCGTCGGAGAACGTGACGGCGGCCGCTGCCGCGGTGTCGGCGGACTGCTCGGCCGATGCGGTCACGGGGGTGGGCGCGCTCTGCGCCAGACCTGTGGACATGGTCGCGAGGCCGAGTGTCATGACGAGGGACAGGACCAGGCGCCGAGGCAAGCGGGAGGATCTCATGCCTCTCCCTTCGGGGAGGGTGATGGATCGACATGGGCATGTCATATCCGAGCGGGTCGAGCGGGGACCACACCGAGCCCCACCCGCACACCCCTGCCGGACAGGCGGGGAGGACTGTGGGCGGAGGGCTTAGTTCACTACGTGATTTAAGGAATGAAGACCGAGCGTGTCAAGAGCTTGGTATGGACCGGAGTTGCCTACACCTCTTGGCGCCTCGCACCGAGGTCTCCGCGCATGGTTGGCCGGAATCGATCGCGAGGCCGCGGGCCGGGCCCCGGCCGCCCCCTCGGTGCGCACGGGCGGGAAGCGTCACGGATCGGCGCAGGGTGCGGCGATGACCGGTCACGTCATGGAGACTTGAGAGACTGGCGGCAGCCGCCGTCGGTGGAAGGCGTCAGCCGACGCGCGCTGCTGCGACAGCAGCTCCGCGTCCCGCTGGAGCACCGGACCGAGGTCGACGAGGGGGCCACGATCAACACCGCCGAAACGGGCCGGCACCCGCTGGACTCCACCAGTGTGACGAACGCGAAGAGGACCGTCCTGGAGCTCCTGGGCCGCGCGGGCATGTTCCCGGGAGAGGCCGAGGAGCTCGTCGCCCTCGTGGAGGCCGGCGCGATCGCGGGCGCTCACAGCGAGATCGGGAAACCGCAGGGCGCCCCCGCCGGGAGCGGGGAGGCGTACGCCGGCGGCTGGCGTGACGGCTCCCTGGCCGTGAGCGACGAACTCGGCCGCGTCGCCGAGCGCGCCCTGGAACGCGCCCTCGGCCCGGCGTTGCCCGGATCGCCGGGAGCCGTCGCCCGGGACCGTCACCCCGTCGGGAGGGTGGACGTGGAGCGTGCGAAGGTCGCCGTCCTTCCGCTCTACCTCCGGTTCAGCGACCTCTCGGAACTCGACCCCGAGGTGTCCGACGAGGTCCTGGCAGCGGTGCTCGGCACGATGAACGTCGTGGGACGGGTCGGGTACGCCGGACAGCTGGAGGAGTTCACCTCCTCCCGGTGGGATCGGCTGACCCGGCTTTACGCGCATTATGGGCCGCGCGGCCGCATCGCCATGCACGGCCGCTACTCCCTACTCCACTCCCCCACGAGCATCGCCGTACTCGAACGCCTGGTCGCCACCCCGTCGGCACTCCGTACGGAATGGGAGCACGCCGAACTGCCCCCGGCGTGGCTGGACGGTCTGGTCACCGCCTGGCAGGCGTCGAAGACCCCGCCGGACTGACGCCCGCCGCCTACCTGCCCGAACGGAGTGGTCGCGGGCGGCAACCGGCGTTCTCAGTTCACGGATTCGGTGACGGACGCGTCCTGGCGCGCGGAGGGAAGGCTGAAGACGAAGCGGGTGCCGGGAGCGTGGTCGGCGTCGAGGCCGATGGTGCCTCCGTGGTACTCCACGATCTTCTTGCAGAGGGCGAGACCGATGCCGTTGCCCGGATAGGTGTCACGGGTGTGGAGGCGCTGGAAGATCACGAAAATGCGCTCGGCGTACTCCGGGCCGATCCCGATGCCGTTGTCGCTCACGGCGAACTCCCAGCGGGGGCCGGCACCCTCCGCGGAGTCCTCCTGTCCGGAGGCGGTGAGGTGGATCCGGGGCACTTCCCCCGGGGTGCGGAACTTGATGGCGTTGGAGATCAGGTTCTGCAGCAGCACCCCGAGCTGGGTCGGGTCACCGTGGACCGCGGGGAGGGGGTCGTGGGTGATGACCGCACCGCTCTCCTCGATCACCATGCCGAGGGAGTTGGTGGTACGACGCAGGACGGCCTCGATGCTGACGTCGGTGTCCTCGGCGTGCAGGCGGCCTACACGGGAGAAGGCGAGGAGATCACCGATGAGGGTCTGCATCCGGTTCGCACCGTCGACCGCGAAGGAGATGTACTGCTTGGCGCGGTCGTCGAGCTGCTCCGCGTAGCGGCGTTCCAGCAGCTGGCAGAAGCTGGCGACCTTGCGCAGCGGCTCCTGGAGGTCGTGGGAGGCAACGTAGGCGAACTGTTCCAGCTCCTCGTTGGAACGGCGCAACTCCGTGGCCTGTTCGTCGAGCTGGGCCCGGGCCCGGTCGCTGAACTCCAGCTCCCCGGCCAGCCGCCGCCGCATTCCGTCCACGTCCCTCGCCAGCGCCCGGAGGTCTGCGGGGCCGGAAGCGGCGATGGTGTGCCCGAACCGGCCGTCCGCGATCTCACGGACATCCGTGCGCAGCCGGTCCAGTGGCAGCTGGACGCCCCTGCGCAGGCCGGCGAAGGCGAGGGCGATGAGGGCGAGCACGACGCAGGCGATGGCGGTGAACACCGTGTTGCGCAGAGTGCGCGCCGCCTGCAGATCGTCGCGCGCGCGGTCCCGCTCGGCCTCGATGTTGTTCTGCTGCTCGGTCAGCGAGGCGCGGAGGGCGTCGAAGGCGGCCTTCCCCGACTCGGTGCGCTGCTGGGCCGAGGCGGTGGGTTCGGCCGCCTCGCTGACGGGGCGGGCCGTGGTGGTCTGCCAGCGCTCGGAGTCCTCGCGCACCCGGGCCAGGTCGGCGGTCGCCCGCTCGTCGCCCTCGGTCAGACGCGCGAGCTCCTGCGCCGCCGTTCCCTCCTGGGCGACTCCGTCCTGGTACGGCTCGAGGAATTCGCGCTTCCCCGTCATGCCGTATCCGCGGATCCCGGTCTCCTGGTTGATGAGCGCGCTCTCCATCCGCACGGAGGCGATGAGCGCGGGCGACCACCGGTCGGTGAGCCTCTTGTTGACGTCGGTTGCGTGGGCGAGGACCCAGACCCCGCCCCCGGTCAGGACGAGCAGGAGCACCAGCACAGCCGCGGAGCCGGCGCCCAGCCAGCCACGGGTCGTCCAGCCGTCGCGGACGGACCCCGGCGGACGTGTTGCCGGGGCCTGCTGCACGGTGTCGGTCTCCATGTCGGGTCCGCCTTCCCTCGCCCGGCGGCGTACCGGGCGGCGTCACCCTACCCCCGGGGACAACCATGGTTGTCGACAGGGTCCCCCGCCGTCTACGGTGCACCCATGGCAGTAGAGACCTGGGCGAGCTCCGAGCAGGAGGAGCTGGCCGAACGCGCACGCCAGGCGATCGCCGAGGCCGCCCGGAAGCTCGTCCTCGGCGCGCCCGTGCCGGTTGACGGCCGGCAGGATCCGGACGCGCTCCGGAGCGACGCACTGGCCTCTCTGCGTGCCCTCGCCCACCTGAGCCGGGCCGTGGAGGAGTGCGCGGCACTGGCCGCCCGCGCCGCCGCCCAGGAGGGCGCGGGCTACCCGCAGCTGGGAAGAGCCTGGGGGGTCAGCCGCCAGGGGGCCCGCAAGCGCTGGCCCGGTCTCGTCTTCACCGCCCGCCCCGCATCGCGACCGCTACCCCACCACCAGACCCGGAGCTCGCTCATGAACGGCCTCGCCCCCCGCACGTACACCGTCCTGCTCGTCGAGGACGACATGGCCGACGCCATGCTGATCGAGGAGGCGCTGACGGAACACGGGATGGCCCGGGGTATCCAGCGGGCGGACGACGGGGTCGCGGCGCTGGAGTACCTCCGCGACCCTCACACCGACCGGCCGGACCTGATCGTCCTGGACCTGAACATGCCTCGCATGAACGGCCGCGAACTGCTGAACGTCCTCAAGAACGACACCTCTCTGTCCAGCATCCCCATCGTCGTGCTGACCACGTCGGCGGCGCCGGACGATGTCGAGGACGCCTACCGTCAGCACGCCAACGCCTATGTCACGAAGCCCGTCAACCTCGACGACTTCATGCAGACCGTCCAGAGCATCGACTCCTTCTTCCTCGACACCGCGACGACTCTTCCGCAGCACCCGGGCGACGAGGCCTGAGAGCGGGCGCGTTCCGCCCGCGTCGGGCCGAGTCCGCCGCCGGTCGTTTCCGGCCGCCGGCCGGGCTCTCGGCGTGCGCACCCTGGGTAGACTCCCGCCACCGACGACGAGACCACTCCACGGCCGCACGCAGAACTGACCCCGGAAGCCTTCGGACACCGGCAGGACGAAGCCCGCGCCCCACCGGCTCCCGGCGCACCGGGCATCCGCCTCCCGGGCGCCGTCGGAAGCCACCGCACCCGGCCTGTCGCGTTCCGACGGCCCCGGACAGCTCGGCCCGAACCTGTCATGCCCATGACTAGCCCGTGTCCCCCCGATCCGCCGCCGTGGTCGCGTCCCGGAGTCCTCGCGTTCCGTCCTTCGAGAGAGGAACCCCCCTGATGCGCCCACGCCGACCACGATCTCGCCCTCATGTCCCTCCGGGGGACGCCGGGCGTTCCGGAGCCGCCGCGTCCAGGACCCGGCCCCGGACAGGGCGGCTCCTGCTCTGCGTCGCGGGGGTGCTGGGCATGCTGCTGGCCCTCTCGGCGCCCGCCGCGGCAGACACAGCCTCCTCCGGCTCCTCGCCCACGGCCGCTGCGGCCACGGGCACGCCGCTGCGCGACGGGACGGGTCTGTACCCACGGGCCGTCCGGCTCGCCCACAGCGGCGCGGCCGACGGACGGGTGCTGGCGAGCGTCGTCACCTTCGACGGGAACAACGGCATCGGCGCCATCCACGAAAGCACCGACGGGGGCACCACCTTCCGCGAGGTCGGCCGCGTGGCCGACCCCGAGTCGGCGGCGGGTCAAGGGCTCTGCTGCGCCACCCTGTTCGAGCTGCCGAGCCAGGTGGGCTCGCTCGCGCCGGGAACACTGCTGTGGGCCTCGTCCGCGGGCCAGGACGAGCAGAACCGGCGTATGGCTCTTCGCGTCTGGCGCAGCACCGACGTGGGCCGGACCTGGTCCTACCTCTCCGCCTGCGCCACCGCGAGCGGCACCGGCGGTTTGTGGGAGCCGGAGTTCTCCGTGGCCGCCGACGGTGCGCTCGTCTGCCACTACGCCGACGAGACGGATCCCGCCCACAGTCAGAAACTGGTCGCTTCACGCAGCTACGACGGCGTGACCTGGCAGGGGCACCACGACACCGTGGCCGGCGGATGGGCGCCGGACCGGCCGGGCATGCCCGTGGTGCGCAGACTGCCGAACGGCACGTACTTCATGAGCTACGAGATCTGCAATCCGGGCGGCCAGTACCAGTGCGTGGTCCACTTCCGGACATCGTCGGACGGTTGGAACTGGGGCGACGCGACCGCTCTGGGCAGCCGTCCGGAGACGGTCGACGGCAAGTACTTCAGAGCCGCGCCGACGATCGCGTGGGCTCCGTCGCCCGACGGAGGGGCGAACGGCCGGATCCTGCTGGTGGGCCAGCGGCTGCTCAACCGTGACGGCACGGTGGCGGCGGACAGCGGACGTACGGTTCTCGCCAACACGGAGAACGGCAGCGGCCCGTGGTACGAGATCGAGTCGCCCGTACGAGTGGCCGATCCCGCGGTGAACCACTGCCAGAACTACAGCTCCCCGCTGCTCCCGTCGGCCGACGGCACCCGCCTGCTGCAGATCGCCACCGACTGGGACGGCTCGGTGTGCCGCCCCTACTTCGCGACCGGCTCCGCCACCGGCACCGGTGACGCGGCCGGAGTCGTGGACGGGGCGCTCTACCGGCTGCGCAACGCGGGCAGCGGGCACTGCCTGGACGTGGCGGCGGACTCACGTGCGCCGGGTGGCAACGTCCAGCAGTGGACCTGCAACGGGCTCGGCCCGCAGGACTGGACGCTCCGTGCCCGCGGCGACGGCCGTTTCACCCTCACCGGCCGCAACAGCGGGTACTGCCTGGACGTCGAGAACGGCTCGGCGACGCCCGGTGCGAACGTCCGGCAGTGGTACTGCAATGCCGCACCGGCCCAGGACTGGCGTGTGCGGAGCGTGGGCCGCGGCTACTTCAGGATCGTGTCCTCCTCCAGCGGCCAGTGCCTCGACGTGGCGCAGGGCTCCCGGTCGCCGGGCGCCAACGTCCAGCAGTGGACCTGTAACGGCCACCAGCCTCAGATCTGGCAGTTGCAGAGGGTCTGAGGGCATGAGGTCGGCCTCCCCGGTCCCGGGGAGGCCGACCTCGGTACGTCTACTCCGTCGCCGTCGGCCTCCGCGCTGCCGCCGTCGCGCCGTCCAGGCCGGTCAGCGGACGCAGCCGGTAGGTGTAGGAGTAGTCCCTGTCCGCGAACAGCTTGAATTCGTCGTGCGTGTGCGCGCCCCAGCTGTCGTCACCACCCACTCCCATCTGCCGGTGGTTCAGCCGCAGTACGACGTCCTTCCGCGGTGTCAGCTGGTAGTCGTGTCGGGCACCCGCCGACAGGTCCTCCGGAGTGAAGTACGAGGCGTTGACCTCGATCAGCGGTTCGCCCGTGGCGAGCAGCCCCCGGCCTCTGCCGTCCGTCAGCGCCACCCAACGGACATCCGTCCTGTTGCCGTTCTCCTGCGGGCGGACGTAGGGGGTCCACTGTTCGGAGACGGTGGAGGAGTGCAGGCCCACGTCCGTGCCGTTGTTGCGGTCCCAGTGGTTCTCCTCCGGGCCGCGGCCGTAGTAGTGCACGTGGTTCAGGCGGCCGGGCAGAACGAGCAGCGAGCCGACCTCCGGGATGTACGGGAGACCGGACGCACCCGGGTGCAGGGTGTGATCGACCTTGATCTCGCCGTTGCCGAAGACCGTGTACGTGGTGGTGTACGCCGATTCCGTCGTGGTGGGCAGGGTGCCGCTGACGGCGATCTCGACGGCCCGGTCACGCAGTTCACGGACCTCGAATCCCGTCACCTTCCGGTCGCTGCCCGCGTGGCGCCAGGTGCCGTTGCGGGTGGGCTGGCCGTTGCCGATGTCGTTCTCGGTGGGCGCCCGCCAGTAGTTGGGGGCGGGTCCCGAGGTGATCAGCTCGTCGCCGCCCGTCTCGTAGGACGTGATGACGCCGCTCCTCCTGTCGACCGTCACGGAGAAGTCGTGGCCCGTCACCGTGACGGAGTCGTCGTCGTCCCGGTGGCTGAGGGTCCGTACGGAGTCCAGCGGCCGGGGCGTCACCGCCGGGCTGCCGGCGTCGAGCGGGAGCTGATGGCGGGCGACCTCGAACCCTGCCTCGGCCCACTTCGTGGCCTCGCTGGTGGTGAACGACAGCTGGAGGAAGTACTCGGTGCCCGGAGCGGGGCGGGAGGGCAGGGTGAAGGGGACGGTGATGCCCTTGGTGGACAGGGGTGCGATGTCGAGCTGGGCGCGGGTCAGCTTCCCGCGCTGCACCGCCCTGCCGTCGGCGACGACGGTCCAGCTGCCGTCGAGTTCCCGGAGGTTGGTGAACAGGTACTCGTTGGTGACGGTGAAGCGGCGCGAGGCGCCCCCACCGGTCGCCGCGACATCGATCGCCTGGAGGACACGCTTGATCTCCGCGGCCTTGCCGGTGTGCCCGCGGTCCGCCATGACGATGCCGTCGGCGCTGAAACTGCCGTCGTTCGGGTTGTCCCCGAAGTCACCGCCGTAGGCGCGGAACGTGGGCTCCGTGGGCCGGACCTCCTCGATGCCGACGGTGGCGGCGTCGAACCAGAACCGCACGCCCTCGTCGCGGGGTCCGCGGGTGCCGGACGCGAGTTCGGGCCCGGTCAGGGCGCGGGCGTGGACGCGTGCCCGCCGGATGGTGCCGCTGAACTCGCGGGTCGGGTGGTCCGCGTCGGTGGCGAGGGCGACCGGCGCGTTGTTGCTGTCGGGGCGCTGCGCAGCGGCCTTGGTGGCCTTGGCCTCGCCGTCGACGTAGAGGGTCAGGGTGGCCGCCGCAGCGTCGAAGACACCCGCGACGTGGTGCTCGGTGCCGGTCCAGTCCTTCGGGAGGGCCCAGCTCGCGGTGGTCCACCGGCCGGCGGCGTGGACGAAGAACTCCAGGTTGCCGTCCGTCTGCTTCAGTGCGTACTGGGTGTCGCCCTTGGCCAGAATGGGCTGATGCCGACCGGTCACCTTCTGCGTGATCCACGCCTCCAGGGTCAGTGAGCCGGTGATGTCCAGGCCGGCGTCGTGTCCGAAGACCGTGCCCCCGGAGACCCCCTTCTCTCGGTCGAAGCTGCCGCTGGGCGCGAGGAGTTCTCCGGCCACCGCAGCGGGCCCGGCCTCCGTGAACAGCTTGCGCGTCGGCGTCGGCCAGGTGAGCGCCTGGTCGGCGAAGTCCCAGATCCAGCCGCCCTGCAACACGTCGTGGGCGCGGATCACGTCCCAGTACTTCTTGAAGTTGCCGCTGGAGTTCCCCATCGCGTGGGAGTACTCGATCAGGACGAAGGGCCGCGTGTCGGCGGTGTCCTTGGCGCGCTGCTCGACCTGGGCCGGCCTGGTGTACATCTCCGAGCGGATGTCACTGATGCCGGGCCTGTCGTCGCCCTCGTACTGGATGACGCGCGTGGGGTCGTACGACCGGATCCAGTCGTGCATGGCGACGAAGGCCGAGCCGGTGCCCGCCTCGTTGCCGAGCGACCAGATGACGGCGGAGGCGTGGTTCTTGTCTCGGTGGACCATGTTCCTCGCGCGGGCCAGGCACGCCTCGGTCCAGTCCGCGTGGTTTCCGGGGTAGGTGTCGCGGATGCCGTGGGTCTCGAGGTTGGTCTCGTCCACCAGGTACAGGCCGTACTCGTCCGCCAGCTCCAGCCAGAGCGGGTTGTTGGGGTAGTGGGAGGTGCGGACGGTGTTCATGTTCAGCCGCTTGACCACCCCGATGTCCTCGACCATGTCCGCCCGGGTCAGCGACATGCCCCGGTCGGGGTGCATCTCGTGCCGGTTCGTGCCACGCAGGGAGACGGGCTTGCCGTTGATGCGCATCAGACCGTCGACGATCGCGAACTCACGGAGGCCCACCCGGTGCGAGAGGGTCTCGGTCACCCTGCCCGCCGGGTCACGCAACCGCAGTACGGCGGTGTAGAGGTTCGGGTGCTCGGCGGACCACAGCGCGGGTTTCGGGACGGCCTTGGAGGACCGCACGGTCACGTCGTCACCGGCCCGGACGGTGCCGAGGTCGGCGGACTGCCGCAGCGGCCGGGACCAGACGGGGTGTCCACCGGCGTCGTAGAGCTGGGTCTCGACGGTGTACTCCCCCGTGCCCGAAGTGCTGTCGCCGTAAGCACGCACGGAGGCGGTGACGGACAGTTCGGCTGCCGTCCAGCCGTCGCTGAGCGGGGTGTCGAGCTTGAAGTCCCGCAGGTGGACGGTGGGGGTGGAGAAGAGATGGACCGAGCGGAAGATCCCGCTCAGCCTGATCATGTCCTGGTCCTCCATCCAGTCGCCGTCGGAGAAGCGGTAGACCTCCACGGCGATCTGGTTGCGGCCTTGTCGCAGGTGCGGGGTGATGTCGTACTCGGCGGAGGTGTAGGAGTCCTCGCGGTAGCCCACCGGCACGCCGTTGATCCACACGTAGTGTGCGGATTTCACCCCTTCGAAGTGCAGGAAGACCCGCCGCCCGTCCCAGCCCCGCGGCACGGTGAAGGCGCGGCGGTACTGGCCGACGGGGTTGTACCGGGTGGGCGCGTACGGCGGCTGCGCCTCCTCGCCCAGTCCGTTGGCGCCGGCCCAGGGATAGGTGATGTTGGAGTAGATGGGGAAGTCGTAGCCGTGCAGCTGCCAGCACGACGGCACCGGGATGGTGTCCCAGGAGCGGTCGTCGAGGTCGGTGCGGTGGAAATCCGGGTCCCGGTCGTCGGGGCGGTCCGCGTAGGCGAACTTCCACGTCCCGTCGAGGTCGAGCCGCCACGGGGAGCGTGTCCGGTCACCGGCCAGGGCCGCGTCCACGTCCGCGTACGGCATGAGCGTGGTGTGCGGCGGCTGTGAACCGATGTCGAAGACCGCGATGTTGTTGCTCCACTCCGGATGGCCGTTGGCCGGAGGGCCCCAGCCGGCCGAGGTGGTGTCGGCGTGCGCCACCGCTCCGGCGGGTATGGCGGACGGGAGGGCGGAGAGAGCGAGTGCGCCGAAGCCGGCGGCACCGCCCTCCAGAATCCGGCGGCGGCTGACGCTCCCGGGCGGGTGGGCCGGCTGGTGGGGGAAGGACGGGTGCTGCATGGCTGAGGACCCCTCGGTATGACCGTGCTGCGTGCGTCGGTGCGGCGCACAGCGCGTAGGCGTGTCGTGTTCCGTGCGGTGCCGTCGATGTGCCGGGCGGAGCTCAGGGCCCGGACCCGGCCCGGTGGCCGCGTCCGTCGGCCCGGCCGTGTTCGCCGCCGTCCTGCCCGGCGCTGCTGGTTCTCATGTGGTTGCGGCTCCTCGTGGGGAAGTTGCCTCTTCATCCTGTTCGAGATTTCGACATGCGTCCGAAATCCTGCCGAGACGGTAGTGACGCGTGATGCGGGGTGTCAACGGTCGTGCACGGCGGGTGTTCCCCGCCGGCCGCCACGGCGTCGGCGGAGCCACCCGGGGCACCGCGGTTCCTCGAACACGATCCCGCGCGGCGGCGGGCGCAGGAACACGCGGACAGGCCGACCCGGTCGTCCCGGGTCGGCCTGTCATGGAGGGGTCGCACCGCCCGGCGGGCGGGCGGGGGAGCCTCAGATGGTCGCGGCGTCGATCACGAACCGGTACCGGACATCACTGTTCAGCACGCGCTCGTACGCCTCGTTGATCTCGGAGGCGCCGATCAGTTCGATCTCGGCACCGAATCCGTGCTCGGCGCAGAAGTCCAGCATGTCCTGGGTCTCCTGGATGCCGCCGATACCGGAACCCGAGAGGGACTTCCGTCCGCCGATCAGGGAGAAGAGGTTGACGGAGATGGGCTCCTCCGGGGCGCCGACGTTCACGAGAGCGCCGTCCGTCTTGAGGAGGGACAGGTAGGCACCGAAGTCCAGCGGCGCGGACACCGTGGACAGGATGATGTCGAACGTGCCGCGCAGGTCCTCGAAGGTCTTCGGGTCACTGGTGGCGTAGTAGTGGTCGGCGCCGAGCTTCAGGCCGTCCTCCTGCTTGCGCAGGGACTGCGAGAGAACGGTCACCTCCGCACCGAGGGCGTGCGCGATCTTGACGCCCATGTGCCCGAGGCCGCCCATGCCGACGACGGCGACCTTCTTGCCGGGTCCGGCGTTCCAGTGCTTCAGCGGGGAGTACGTGGTGATGCCCGCGCAGAGCAGCGGCGCGGCCTCGTCCAGGGCCAGGCCGTCGGGGATGCGGAGGGTGTACTTCTCGTCCACCACGATGTGTGTGGAGTAGCCGCCGTAGGTGGGGTCGCCGTTCTTGTCGAGGGCGTTGTAGGTGCCGGTGTTGCCCTTGGCGCAGTACTGCTCGAGGCCTGCCCTGCAGTTGTCGCACTCCCGGCAGGAGTCGACCATGCAGCCGACGCCCACGCGGTCGCCCACGGCGAACCTGGTGACGCCGGAGCCGGTCTCCGTGACGACGCCGGCGATCTCGTGGCCGGGGACCATCGGGAATATGCCCTCGCCCCAGCCGTCGCGGGCCTGGTGGATGTCGGAGTGGCAGATTCCGGCGAACTTGATGTCGATCAGGACGTCGAACTCGCCGACCGCCCGACGCTCGACGGTGGTGCGCTCCAGCGGAGCCTTCGCCGAGGGGGCGGCGTACGCGGCGACAGTGGTCATGCGGAATTCTCCTAAGGAGTGGTCCTGCGCCCGGCAGCCTTCGGTCCGGGCACGTCCCCCAGCCTGCCCCACCTCGTGGTGTTCACCCAGGCCACGGTTGTGCCTACGACCAGTGGTCCTACTACCGGCGGGGTCAGGATGGTGTGCGTACGACCGTGGATACTGGACACATGGAGGAACAGCCTGTGACCGAGAGGCCTCCCGCCGGTGATCCCCGCCCCGGTGGGAGCGCGGGACCCGCTCTGGACCGGCGCGCCGAGCTCAGCGAGTTCCTGCGCAGCCGCCGTGCCCGGCTGAAGCCGGAGGACGTGGGTCTGCCGGACTTCGGCCGGCACCGCCGGGTTCCGGGGCTGCGCCGCGAGGAGCTGGCCCAGCTGGCCGGGGTGTCCGTGGCCTACTACACACGTCTCGAACAGGGCAACGGCCAGAACGTCTCCGGGGAGGTGCTGGGCGCGATCGCGTCCGCGCTGAGGCTGACGGACGCGGAACAGGCTCACCTCAGCCATCTCGCGAAGCCGAAGCGGCACCGGAAGAAGCCGTCGGCACGGCAGCAGCGCGTGCGCGGGGCCCTCAGCCGACTGCTCGACACCATGGAAGGTGTTCCGGCGTACGTCGTCGGGCGGCGCTCGGAGATCCTGGCCTGGAACCGTATGGCCGCCGCCGTCTTCGGTGACTGGTCCCAGCTGCCGCCGCAGGAGCGGAACTGGGCGCGGCTGGTGTTCCTGGACCCGGAGTACCAGGAGCTGTTCGTGGAGTGGGACCAGAAGGCCTCGGACATCGTCAGCTATCTGCGGATGGACGCGGGCTGCCACCCGGACGACCCCCGCCTCTCCGCTCTCATCGGTGAACTGTCCGTGAAGAGCGAGGAGTTCCGGCGACTGTGGGCCAGGCATGACGTCAAGGAGAAGAGCCACGGCGTGAAACGTCTGCACCACCCGCTGGTGGGCGAGCTGTCGCTGGGGTTCGAGACGTTCACCCTGCCCGACGACCCGGAGCAGTCGGTGGTCGCCTATCACGCGGAGCCGGGCTCCGCGTCCGCCGAAGCGCTCCGGCTGCTCGCGAGCTGGGGCACGGACGCCACCAGGGCGGGCACGTCGGCGTCCGGAAGGCAGTAGGGCATCACGCGGGTACGGCCCCGGCGGCCCGACAGGCCGTGTACCGCCCTCGGTCCGATCGGCCGTGTACCGCCTTCCACCAGCCTGTACGCTGCGGGGATGCAGTCGCCCGGCTCCCCCTCCTCCGCGCGGTCCGGTCAGGCCGCCGCCCCTGCCCAGCGTGGGCTCCTGACGGAACGGATCGCGCGGGAACTCGAGCACGACATCCGCTCCGGCGAGATCTCCGTGGGGACGAAGCTTCCTTCGGAACGGGAGCTCGCGGCCCAGTTCGAGGCCAGCAGGAACGTCGTGCGCGAGGTTCTGCGGCGGCTGGAGGCCCAGCATCTGATCGAGGTCGCACCGGGCCGGGGTTCCTTCGTGCGTGAGCAGACGCCAGGTCAGGCCAGGGGGTACGACGCCCTGTACCGGGCGGGCCTGCCCACCGTGCGGCAGCTGATCGAGGCCCGGCTGCCGCTCGAGGTCGAGACGGTGCGCCTGGCGACGGAGCACGCGACGGACGCGGACATCGAGGCCTTGAGGTCCGCGCGGGACGCTCTCGAGTCGGCGACCGACGTCGTCGTCAAGGCACGGGCCGACATGGCCTTTCACGACGCCATCGCCGAGGCGAGCAGGAATCCGGTTCTGCGGATCATGCTCACGTCGATCAGCGGGATGATGTTCGAGATGATGCTGCGCTCCAACTCCGATCCGTCGATCGGCGAACCGGGCGTTCCGCACCACCCCGAGATCTTCGAAGCGATCGAGGCGCGCGACGCGGATCTGGCCTGTGAACGGATGCGGGAGCATCTGATGCTCGGCCTGCGCACCTACGGCAAGGATCTCGACATCCAGGTCGACGTCATGGCGCGCAACCACATCGAAGCGCTGCTGGACGAGACCGGGAACCGGTACGGCTCCGCCGGGACGGGCGACTAGCACCCGGCACGGCGGTTCCCGGCGCCCCCGTCCCCTCCCCCGCGTTCCGGGTGCCGGGACCGAGGGTGGTCGCGCGGAATCGGTCCCGCTCAGGGGCTGTTCGGTCCGCCCCTCTCCTGCTAACGTCCCTCTGGTCCAACTGGTCCTACCAGTTGGACCAACTGGGCCGGAGCTCCCCCGGAGGCGTCACGCTTCCGGGGAGGCATGACGCACGACAGCGCAGAGAGACGAGGACAACGATGTCCACGAGCAGCCAGCTCCTCAGCCGGCGCTCCTTCGGCAGGCTGGCGGCAGGAGCCGTCGGGACGGGGGCGCTCAGCGCGTGTACGACCGGGGGCGGCAAGCCCTCCGCCGACACCCCGCTGCGGATCATGGCGATCAACCACGTGTGGTCGCAGGCGATCCGGCGCAGGACGAAGGAGTTCGAGGAGCGCATCGGCCGGCGGGTCTCCATGACCCTGCTCACCGCGGACCAGCTGGCGAGCAGTTACAACGTGAAGCTCAACGCCTCGGGCACGGACGTGGACGTCATGATGGTCCGCGCGCTCCAGGAGCAGCTGCTCTTCGCGCACAACGGCTGGCTGGCCGACCTGAGCGACCGCGTCGCGCAGGACGAGGAGTTCGCCTGGCCGGACTTCCAGAAGGCCCCGCGCGACGCCTCCGTGTCAGGGGGCAAGGTGCTGAGCGTTCCCGTGGTGACCGAACGCCCGGCGCTGTACTACCGCAAGGACCTCGTGGAGGACCACGGCGGGCCGCCGCCCACCCTCGAACAGCTGATGGCGACCGCCCAGGAGCTCACGGACAAGAGGAAGGGCTTCTACGGCTTCGTGGGCAGGGGCCAGCGCAGTGGCGCCGTTTCCCAGTGGTCGAGCTTCCTCTACTCCCACGGCGGGGACTTCGTCGTCGGGGGCAGGTCGGGCATCGGTACGCCCGAGGCTCTGGCGGCGTACGAGTACTACGGCCGGCTGCTGGCGAGGACGGGCCCGCCCGGTGCCACCAACATGAGCCTCGAACAGGCCATGCCGATCTTCGCCCAGGGCAAGGCCGCCTTCTACATCGACGCCGACGCGATCTACAGCAGTTTCCTGGACCCCCAGGTGTCGACCGTGCGCGAGACCGTCGGCTTCGCTCCCTTCCCGGCCGGGCCGGCGGGCGCCCGGCCGCACAACATCCCGTCCTGGAGCCTCGGCATCAGCAAGTTCAGCCTGCTGCGCGACGACGCCTGGGAGTTCATCCGGTGGGCCGCCGGCCCCGGGATGACCGCGGACCTCCAGAAGGACGGCATCCCGGGCGCCCGCACCTCGGTGTGGTCCGACCCGCGGTCCCTGGCCTCCTTCCCCCCGGATCTCGCCGAGGCCATGCGGCTCAACGCGGAACGGGGCCTCGGCTACGACCGGCCTCGCGTCCTGCAGGTCGGCCGGGCCCGGGACATCGTCGGGCGGCCCCTGGTCGCGGGCATCCTCGGCAACGACGTACGGCCCGTGGCCCGTGACGCCGACGCGGAGTTCGCCGGCTTCCTCGTCCGCGACAACCGCCACAAGGAGTCCTGATGTCCACCACCGAGGTCTCCCCGGCACGTCCCGCCGCCGCGTCCGGAACCGGTCCGGCCCCCGCACGCCGCCCGCGTACCTTCGCACAGGCCAACCGGAGGCTGAAGTGGGCGATGCTCACCCCGGCCCTGCTGTTCGTCGGCCTGATGATCGTCTTCCCGCTGGTCTACACGATCGACCTCAGCCTGACCGACGCCTTCGGCGCGGTGAACGCGGGCAAGGGGTACGTCGGCCTGCAGAACTTCACCGACGCCCTCGGTGACACCCGCCGCTTCTGGCCGGCGGCACAACGCACCCTGGTCTTCACCCTCGGGGCGGTGATCCTGGAGACGGTCCTCGGTCTCGCCCTGGCGATGCTCATGCGCAAGCCGTTCCGGGGCATGCGGTGGGTGCGTACGGTCCTGATCATCCCGCTGCTCACCACACCGGTCGCGATCGGCATCCTCTGGCTGCTGATCCTGGATCCCACCAACGGCATAGCCAATCACCTGCTCGCCGGGATCGGGCTGCCCCGCCAGGAGTTCCTCGGCTCGGTCAGCCAGTCGCTGCCGACCCTCATGCTCATCGACGTCTGGCAGTGGACGCCCATGATGACGCTGCTGCTGCTCGCCGGGCTGACCACACTGCCCGAGGAGCCGGAGGAGGCGGCGCGGGTCGACGGGGCCAACGCCTGGCAGAGGTTCCGGCACATCGTGCTCCCCATGCTCGGTCCGACGCTCGCGACCGCGCTGGTGCTCCGTGCCGTGGACGCCCTCAAGACCTTCGACATCCTCTACGCCACCAAGGGTGCGGGCGGCGGCTCGGACTTCGAGGTGGAGACCCTGAACGTCTACGCCTACGGGCTCACCTTCGACTACCAGGAGTACGGCCTGGCCGCCGCCGTCCTGGTCCTGTTCACGCTCTTCATCATCGGCGTCGTGGTGCTGCTGCGCCGCCGGGGCGGAAGGAAGACCGCATGAGTGCCACCGTCTCCCCCGTACCCGTCGCGGCGCACCTGCGACGGCGCACAGCCGGATCGTGGCTGCGCGGCATCACCATCGGCGTCGTGACGCTCGTCTTCGCGCTCCCGCTGGTGTGGATGTTCGCCGCCGCTTTCAAGACCAACGTGCAGGTGACCGATCCGTCCGTGGGGCTGTGGTTCAGCCCCACCCTCGAGAACTTCCGGAACATCGTCGAGGCCGGGCAGATCCTGCGGTCCATGGGCAACTCGCTCCTGGTCGGCGTGGTCTCCACCGTGCTCTCCGCGGTGATCGCGGTCCCGGCCGCGTGGGCGGTCGGCCGGTTCGGCATGCACCGCACCGGCTCGCTGATCCTGGTCGCCCGCATCGTGCCGGCGATCTCACTGCTCGTCCCCTGGTACTACCTGTTCGCACAGATGGGCCTCGTCGGCTCCTACACCGTGCTGATCCTCAGCCAGATGTTCGTCTCCGTACCGCTCATCATGTGGATCATGATCAGCTTCTTCGCCGGTCTGCCGGTCGAACTGGAGGAGGCCGCGCGCACCGACGGGCTGAGCGCCTTCGGAGCGTTCTGGCGCATCGCGCTGCCTCTCGCGGCCCCCGGCACGGCGACGGCCTCCCTGCTCGCCTTCGTCTTCAGCTGGAACAACTTCATGTTCGCGCTGATCTTCGCCGACGACCGCACCCAGACAGTGCCGGTGACCCTCTTCAACTTCATCTCGTACGCCAGCACCGACTGGGGCGGTCTGATGGCGGCCGCGACGCTCATCACCGTCCCCGTCGTCCTGGCCGCCGTCCTCGGACAGAAGTACCTGGTGGCCGGCCTGACCTCCGGCGCCACCAAGGGCTGACCGGCCCTCCCCACCGCATCCGGAAGAAAGAACTCCATGAAAATCGTCGACGCCAAGGTCCTCGTCACCAGCCCCGGCCGCAACTTCGTCACCCTCAAACTGACGACCGACGAGGGTCTCACCGGTCTCGGGGACGCCACGCTCAACGGCCGGGAACTGGCCGTGGTCAGCTATCTCGAGGACCATGTGGTACCCCTCCTGCTCGGGCTCGACCCGCACCGGATCGAGGACACCTGGCAGTCCTTGTACCGCGGTGCCTACTGGCGGCGGGGACCGGTCACGATGGCCGCGATCGCCGCGGTGGACGTCGCACTGTGGGACATCAAGGCGAAGGCCGCGGGCCTCCCGCTCTACCAGCTCCTCGGCGGCGCCAGCCGGGACCGCGTGGGAACCTACGGCCACGCCAACGGCCGTGACATCCCCGAACTGCTCGACTCGGTACGGGCCCGTCTCGCCGAGGGCTACCCCGCCGTCCGCGTCCAGTCCGGCATCCCCGGGCTGAAGGCGGTGTACGGCGTGTCGAGCACGGACGCCGACGGCTCCCCCGTGCTCCACCAGCAGGCCCGGCCCCTGGTGGAGGACTGGGACACCGACGCCTATCTCCGTCACATGCCGGACGTGCTGGAGGCGGTGCGCGCCGAGTTCGGCCCCGAACTCCCGCTCCTGCACGACGCCCACCACCGGCTCACCCCCGTCCAGGCGGCCCGCCTCGGCAAGGAACTGGAGCCGTACCACCTCTTCTGGCTCGAGGACTGCACCCCCGCGGAGAACCAGGAGGCCCTGCGCACGGTCCGCCGCCACACCACGACGCCGCTGGCCGTCGGCGAGGTCTTCAACACGGTGTACGACTACCAGGGGCTGATCACCGAGCAGTTGATCGACTACGTCCGCTCGGCCGTGACCCACTTCGGAGGGGTCACCCCCCTGCGCAAGCTCTTCGACTTCGCCGCGCAGTACCAGATCAAGAGTGCGATCCACGGTCCGGAGGACATCTCCCCGGTGGGCATGGCGGCCGCCGTCCACCTCGACCTCGCCGTACACAACTTCGGGATCCAGGAGTACTCGGGCCACACCCCGCTGACCGAGGAGGTCTTCCGCCACGCCTACACCTTCGAGGACGGCCACCTGCACCCGGGCGACGCCCCGGGGATCGGGGTGGACCTCGACGAGGACCTGGCGGCCGCGCACCCCTACGAAGCGGCGTACCTCCCGGTCAACCGGCTGCACGACGGGTCGGTCCACGACTGGTGACCTGCCCCGGGGCAGGGCGCGCACACCGGCATCGGCGTTCCGTACCCCGCCGGCCGGCGCGACAGGGCCGGCCGGGGCCCGGGCCTCTTCGTCACGTACCGGGCGCGATCCGGTGCAGCCGTACGTCGGTGAGCCGGGCGTCCGACACCTCGGCGGTCATGTACGTGCAGTACGGCTGACGCCGACGGTCGGTCGGCGAGCCGGGATTGAGCAGTCTCAGCCCGCCGGGGGCCGTGGTGTCCCACGGAATGTGGCTGTGCCCGAACACCAGGACGTCGAGGTCGGGAAAGCGGTCCGCACACCGCTTCTCCCGCCCCTGCGACGCCCCTGTCTCGTGCACGACGCCGAAGCGCAGTCCTCCGCACTCCACGCGTGCCACCTCGGGCAGCCTGGACCGCAGTTCGGGCCCGTCGTTGTTGCCGGACACCCCCACGAGGCGGCGTGCGCGGGCCTCGAACAGGTCCAGGGTCGCCACATCCACCCAGTCACCGGCGTGCAGGACGACATCGGCCGCACCCATCTCCGCCAGCAGGGGCGGGGGCAGCCGCCTGGCCCGCCGGGGCAGGTGGGTGTCCGATGTCAGCAGCAGTCGCACAGCCACACTCCCGGTCCGTTCGCTCGGCCACCGGCACCTCGTGCCGGTCCATGATTCTCCGTCGGGCTACCGGTCGATCGCCACACGGGGACGCGCCCGACGCGTCATTACCGTACGCACCATGGACAACACCCCGCTCTGCGGCTAACTTCTCCGATGGTTTGACAACGATGTCACGACGCCTCTCCCAAGGAGCAGTGATCGCCGATGGTGTCCCGGAGAACCCTTTTGCAGGCAGGCGGAGCGGCCTTCGCGGCCGGTGGGCCGGGGATCGCCCTGCCCGACCGGGCCGACGCGGCCGAGAGCGGCGCGGCAGCACGTCTCCTGCCGTCGTTCGGCGGCCCCACCCACCTGGACGTCGCCGACGTCAGCTCACTGGGCGGGGCCGATCAGCTCCTGCTGACAACGCTTCAGGGAGTGGTCAACCGGCGCCGTCCACGCCTCTACTTCAACTTCGACGCAGGTGAGGTCGACCTGCGGTGGCTGCCGAGCACCGGTGCCTCGGTCACCCGCCACGACGACGCGCTGGATCTCTTCGCCCGCTACCGCGGCGAGACACGCGGTGCGGTTCTGCACGACCCCGCCGTTCCTGACTCGGTGAACGTGGCGACGACGCTGGCCGGCCTGGAGAACGCCGTCGTGGCCACGGCCGAACAGGCCCGTGACCACCGGCTGAGGACCGTCGCCGATCTGCGGGGCCGGTTCGACGCGGACGACGTACTCTCCACGTACCGCTGGCAGCTGGACCGGCTTTTCCCCCGCTGCGCCCACACCCTGCTGGCGGGGCTCCCGCCCACCCGGACGGTGCGGAACGAGGGTGTGCGGTGGCGCGAGATCGCGCGGGAGACCGGACGCGTCCGCGACGCCTCCAACCGGCAGGTCCGCACCTTCGACCTGAGCGCGGAACTCTCGGGCGGGGACGCCCTCTACCTGCGCTTCCAGGACTCGCTGGGCGACGACGGCTGGGGCGCGTCGGTCGGTTCGGTCGAGGTGACGGCCGACGGCGGCCGGGTGATCGCCTCCTTCGTCCCCGGTACCCCCGCCGAGGTGCCGTACCTCTTCGACGGTTCCGGCTCCTCCATCGGTGACAACGCCAACCGGTTCTGCGACGGCAACGGGTCGTTCGTCTACCGCTTCACGCCCGAGGCGGGCACACGGCAGCTGTCGGTCGAGGTCGACCTGTGGAACCAGTTCCTCGTCTCCGTCACCAACACCCCGCCCACCAGGGTCGAGCCGTTCCCGTACTTCCGGGACTACGCCGTCGCGAGCCGGGCCATGGTCCTCTGGCTGCCTCCGTCCGGCGACACGGGGAAGCTCCTCGACGAGATCTTCGGCCGGGTGGAGCCCACGACCCCGTACGCGGGATGGTTCTCCGACGACGTGGCGGGAGAGTGGGGCGGCGTGGACCGGGCCTCGCGGCACGGCGTCGAAGTGGTGCCCGCCGACTTCTACATGAACGGCACCGTGCACGCCGGTGTGCCGACGAAGGTCCCGGACAAGATCACGCCGAGGCGGAGAGCGGCGCTCCGCAATCGCGTCCACCTCACCCTGACCGTCGGCGAGGGCGACAACATCCAGTACTGCCAGCGCCGCATGCGCACCATCTGGGACGACCCGGAGAGGGGGCGCTTCCCGGTCAACTGGACCGTCAGCCCGCTGCTCGCGGACATCGGCCCCGCCCTGCTGGCCCACTACCGGAACACCGCCACCGACAACGACCTGCTGATCGCGGGGCCCTCCGGCGCCGGCTACACCTACCCCGGGTCATGGCCCGAGAGCGCCCTGGACGCGTACACCGAGCTCACCGGACGCTTTCTGCGCCGGACCGGCATGGACCTCGTCCACGCCTACAACCCCCGCACCGCGGAAGGCGACGGATGGATCCCGTTCGATGAGCGTGTCGCCCGCTCGTACCGGGAGAACACCCCGGTACGCGGCATCATCCAGTCCTGGGAGACCGGCGACCTGCAGACGCGTCCGGCCGGACTGCCGGTGATCGGGAACTTCTACCCGCAGGGCAAGGCCGCGGAGTACCGGGACGGCCTGCTGCGGCACATCGAAGGCTGGGACGGCACCGCTCCCCTCTTCATCGCCGGTGCTGTCAACGCCTGGAGCTGGACACCCGGCGACATCGCCGAGCTCTGCGACCTGCTCGGCGATCCGTTCGAAGTGGTCCGCGGCGACACCTTCTTCGACCTGCTGGACCGGGCAGGCCGACGCGCGTGAAGCGGCGCGGTCCGGAAGGCCCGGGGACCCCCTCGTGGGGGGACGCGCACACGGCCGGGTGATGGCCCGCTCCGGCGGGGCGTCGGCGGTTGTGCCGACTCCGGGAACGGCGGATTGTGGAAGGGACGAACGGGGGCTGGTCGGGTGCAATGACTTCTTGGAACACGGAACGGAGTGCCGACTTCCGCGGTCCCCTCGACGTCACCTGGGCGGCCACGCTGGTCGTGGACGCCCAGGACGACGTCATCGGGTGCAGCCCCGCGGCGGCACGGCTCCTGGGGTGCCCGGCGCACGACGTCGTCGGCCTGCCTCTGACGACGTTCCTGTCACCCGGACCGACTCCCTCCGCACACCGTCCCCCCACCCGGTTCCGGGGGAACGCGGTCCGCGTCGCCCGCCGTCGGGACGGACATGAGGTGATCGTGGCCGTGGCGACATGCCCGCTTCCGGGGGCCGGCGCGGCGGAACGGGTCGTCGTCGCGGCGGAACTGGAGGACCTACGGCTGTGGGAGTCCCGGCTGGCCCTGCTGCACGGGCTGACCACCCGGTCACCCGTCGGCCTCGCCATCTACGACAACGATCTACGTCTGACCTGGTGCAACGCGGCGTTCGAAGAGGAGATAGGACGTCCGCTGGCCGATTTCCGCGGTTCCCGGGCCGATGAGCTGTACTTCGGGGGACGTTTCGTCAGCCAGGGGCACCCGCCCACGCTCGACGCGGTCATGCGGCACGTCCTGGACACCGGAGAGGCCTTTCTGGACCTGCACTTCCAGGGCCGGCCCCCGAGCGACCCGGAGACGGACCACCTCTGGTCCTGCGCCTATTACCGGCTCCAGGACTCCGACGGAAACGTGTTCGGAGTGTGCGAGGACACCTTCGACATCTCCGACCGCTACAGGGCCCAGCAGCGGCTGGCCCTCCTCGTCGAGGCCGGCCGGGGAATCGGTACCGCCCTCGATGTGCTCGCCACGGCCGAACAGATCCCCGAGGTGGCCGTACCGGAGTTCGCCGCCACAGTGACGGTCGACCTCTCCGAAGCCGTGCTGGAGGGCGAGATGCCCGCACCCGGCGACGCGGCGGCCATGTCGCTCATACGGGTCGCCCAGCGCTCGGCGGGGGACGCCGGCCGACGTCCGCCTTCTGCTCCGCACGTCGACCGGTCACCCGTGCGATACCCGCCCGGTTCGCCGCAGGACCGCAGCCTCTCCTCCGGCGGACTGGTGCTGGACGACACGACGTTGGTCGTGCCCCTCCGGGCCGGGAACAGCTCGCTGGGACTCGTGACCTTCGTCCGCGGCATCCACTCGGCCGTCTTCGACGGCGGCGAAGTGGCGCTCGCCGACGAGCTGGCCGCCCGCACGGCGGTGTCCATCGACAACGCCCGCCGCTTCACCCGCGAACGCGCCGCCTCCCTCGCCCTCCAGCGCCAGTTGCTGCCCCGGCACGTGCCGAAGCAGTCCGCGGTCGACGTGGCCTACCGCTACCTGCCCACCGATGCCATGACCGGGGTCGGCGGTGACTGGTTCGACGTCATCCCGCTGTCCGGGACCCGGGTCGGACTGGTGGTCGGGGATGTCGTCGGCCACGGTCTTCAGGCAGCCGCCACGATGGGACGACTGCGCACGACCGTACGCGCGTTCGCCCAGATGGACCTGGACCCCGTCGAGCTGCTGTCACGGCTCGACGATCTGGTGAGGCAGACGGCGGAGGAGCAGTGGGGCGGGACGGGCTCGGCCGACGGCGCCCACTTCGACGTGACCACGGGGGCGACCTGTCTCTACGCGGTCTACGACCCGGTCTCCCGCCGTTGCGTCATGGCCAGGGCCGGACACCTGCCGCCGGCTGTCGTGCCCCCGGAGGGCGGGCCGTCCTTCCTGGACCTGCAGGCCGGCCCGCCGCTGGGGCTCGGCGGACTCCCCTTCGAGCCCCTGGAGACGGAACTGCCGGCGGGCAGTCTGCTGGCGCTCTTCACCGACGGCCTGGTCGAGTCACGCGACCGGGACATCGATCGCGGGCTCGACATCCTGGGACACGTACTCGGCGACCAGCGGGCGCCACTCGACGAACTGTGCGACCGGGCCGTGGGAGAACTCCTGCCGAACGGGTCGGCGGCCGACGACACCGCTCTGCTCCTCGTCCGCACCCGCGAACTGGGCGCTTCGCAGGTGGCCGAGTGGGAGATGGACGCGGAACCGGTCGCCCCGGGCCGGGCCCGGGAGCTGGCCACCGCGCAGCTGCACGACTGGGGACTCGAGGAGTTGTCGTTCGCCACCGAGCTCGTCGTCAGCGAGCTGGTGACCAACGCCGTCAGGTACGCCGAGGGGCCTCTTCACGTGCGCCTCATCCGAGACCGCACCCTCCTGTGCGAGGTCGCGGACACGGGCCACACCTCCCCCAACCTGCGCCACAGCGGCGAGGACGACGAGGGCGGGCGCGGCCTGTTCATCGTGGCGCAACTCGTCCAGAGGTGGGGGACGCGCTACACCCGCTCCGGCAAGACCATATGGACCGAACAGGCCTTTCCCACGGACCGCTGACCGGCAGACAGGGGTGTCACCCCCGTACCCTCACGGACCGGACCGGACCGTGTCGGTGCGGGGTGAAAGGATTCGGCCGTGCTGATCGAGGGATACCACCACGCCCCGCTGGTTGCGGGCGATTCGCTGCCGGCCCGCCCGGGCTTCTGGTCCAACCACCTGTTGCCGATGTGCGGCGGCGAACCGGGCGCCGCGAGTCCCGTCCCGGAGTGGTTCGGCGATGACGGCGCCGACACGGATGCCCTCTCGGAGACCCTGTTCAACACCGGACGCTGGCCGGTCCTCCGCCTGCCCGTGGCGGACGGTCCGGGAATCGTGGTGGTGTACCGCAACCTCGTCGGCGACCACGGCATCGACTACCTCCGCCTCCACCCGGGCCGGAGTGTCCCCCAGCGGCTCGGAAGCTGGGAGGGAGACCTCTCGGGTACCGGGCTGACGTGGCATGAGCTGCAG
Organism: Streptomyces sp. Alt3; assembly: GCF_030719215.1. Taxonomy (NCBI): domain Bacteria; kingdom Bacillati; phylum Actinomycetota; class Actinomycetes; order Kitasatosporales; family Streptomycetaceae; genus Streptomyces; species Streptomyces glycanivorans. The sequence continues at coordinate 431,246 of NZ_CP120983.1, forward strand.
CGCGTCGCCGCCACCCCGTCCCCCTCGGCCGAAGGCGTCGAGGACCCGGACGCCCGGCTGCTCCTGCTGCTTCCCCTCCTCGCCGACCCGTACGTGTCCGAGGCGGCACCGGCGACACTCCGCACGGCTTTGATCGCGTGCGGAGCTCCACGGGACACCGCCGCGGAGACGGCGGCGCGTCTGCTCGCCCATCTGACGAGGAGACCGGGACACGACCGCGCATGGGCTTCGCCGCTGAGCGGCAGTCCGAGGGACGGCAGCGAGATACCTGCGGAGCTCTGACGCGCCGGCCCCCTCTCCGACCGTTCGCCGGAGAAGTGCATCCGGGAGTCACGGTGTTCACATGTCCACTTCGAGGGACGGCTCTCCACGGGCCGGCAGTTCGGGCCGGATTCCGGCCTTCGGGCGGACACGCCCTGTCCGCCCGAAGGCCTTTTCGATGGAGTGGGTGCGGGGATGGTTCCGGGGTAGTCGAGCCGGTACAACGGCAAAAACGGCTCAGCTCGGAAGAGCCGGGCACCTCGGGACGTGCGGCGGCGACGTCGGCGCCACAGGTGGCATCGGGGCCCTGACGACCCAGGCTCCGATTGCCGTCCCTGCGTCGCGGCTCTCATGCCGGCGCCGTCGGACGGGAGCCGGCCATGAGGCCGGTCGGTCGCAGAGGCCGGCACCCGCGCACCCGAGACGACCATCGACAGTGTCGAGGCCGATCCGGCCGAGACCGAGGAAAGGGCATACCGATGAAGGAAGAACCCCGGGCCGACATAGGCACTCCGGTCCCCAACGCCAACAGCCCCGAGGAGCTGCGCGAACAGGCCGAGCGCACCCGCGACGAACTCGGGAAGACGGTCGAAGCTCTGGGAGCGAAGGCCGATGTCAAGGCACAGGCGAAGGAGAAGACGGCCGCCGCCAGGAAGCAGGCCTCGGAGAAGGCCTCCCTGGTGGCGGATCAGATCCGTGAGAGGGCGGAGCAGGCCACGGACCTGATGAAGGAGAAGACGCCCGATCCCGTCCTGGAGAGGACGGCCCAGGCCGCCGCGCAGGTACGGGAGACCGCGAGCAAAGCAGGACAGTACGCGGCGGACAAGGCTCCTGACCCGCTGCTCGAGAAGGCGGGCCGGGCTACCTCGGTGGCACGGGCCAACCGCAAACCGCTCCTCGCGGGCGGTGTCCTGCTCGCCGTCGTCCTGCTGGTGCGCCGCGCCAGGGGACGCCGATGAAGGCTTCCGCCATCGCCCCTCATGGCTGCGCCGGATCTGACGGGCAGCCGTCCGGCTGACCCTCGCGTCGCCGGTCCCGGTCTCCCGGTGGGCGGACAACAGCTCGGGCGGTCGTGGGCGGTGGCGGCCGGGACCGGTCGCCGGGACGGCGACGGACCCGGCCGCCAGGTGGTCCCGCCCGCCCCCGTCTCCTTCGTCGTCGGTGGACACCGGCGCACGTGGGTGGAGCCGGGCGAAAAACCTCCTGGATACGGACATATGACTGCCGCTCAGCGGGTAGCCCGGCGGAGCGCCCGCAGGGGCCTGCCGCTCTATGGGTACGGTGCTGTCCATGCAGATCAACGGGGCGAAGCAACAACGAGGGCACGTACTCCTGATCGCGGGAGACAGCGCCACCCGGCGCCGCACGGTTCAGGTGCTCCCGTCGAAGAACCTCGCGGCGCTGTCCATGGTCCCCGTCTCCACCCTGCTGGGCAGCAATGTGCCGAGCGACACCACCTACCTCGACGGCATCCACGACCAGAACGCACTGCAGGTACGGCTGCGCACAGCCGCCGCGACCCCCGGCCCGCTGCTCGTCTACCTCTCCGGCCGGCTCACCACCGACCGTCGGGGACAACAGCTCTATCTCGCCCTCTCCAGGACCACGACCTCCACCGCCCGCTACACCGCGCTCCCCTGGGAATGGCTGGGCATGGAACTGCGGACCCGCCCTCAGGGGCTGACCACCGTGGTCTTCGACCTGGCGGCGGACAAGGCGACATGGCCTCTTCTGCGGGAGTACGGGACGCTGCCCGCCTCGACGGCGGCGGAGGTGTACGGCGTCGTCACCCCGCCCGGGTTCGCCGGGGACGAGGGGGTGAGTCCGTACACCCGGCACTGGATCGAGCAGCTGCGCCATGCCCCGGAGCGGCCGTCGAACTCCAGGCTGCACGCTCTGACCGTGGCGTCCGCCGCTCTGCCCCCTGGGGCGTTGATCCTCCCGGGCATCCGGGAGATCACAGCGCCGGGGTACGCCTTCGGCCATCCGGCGGCGGACGAGCGGCAGGGCTTCACGGAGAGCCCGGCCCCCCGGCCGGTGGTTCCCCGGCCCGCTCACGAGCCGGACGCCGGCCGAGCGGCCGTCCAGGCTCCGCGGACGGGCACCGTCGTCGTCCCGCAGACCGCTCCCGCGCCGTCACCTCAGCCGCTGCCCGCCCACCCGGTCTTCGTGGCCGAGGACCCCCGTCCCCACATCCACGCCCTCGCACAGTCGGGCCGGCACACCGAGGCCGCCCAGATGGCGCAGATGTGGGAGCAGTACATCCTCCAGACCGACGGTTTCGACTCGCCGAAGGCCACGGAGTGGGTGGAGATCCGGGCCGACCTCGCCAAGATGTCCGGCAATTTCCTGCTCGCGACGCAGCTCTGGGTCGGCGCCGGGCGGACCAGGCTCGTGCACCAGTCGCCTGACGCCCCGGAAGTCCTCTCCGCGGCCAGGAGCGCCCACTACTGCTGGACACAGTTGCGGGACGCCGCCAGGGCGAGGGAGTGCGGCCCCGAACTGATCAGCCTGCTGCGGGCGCTCCCCTCACTCGACCACAGGCACCTGACGGTCGCGCAGCAGCGGCTGGAGTACCTGCACGACGCACCCGGCGGGGGCTGACCGTACGTCGACGGCCGGCCGGAGGGCCCCTCGGATGCCGTCGGTCCGGTCCGGCGACCGACGTCCGTCCCGCGACCGTCGCTCGTCAGGAGGGCTGCTCACGTTCCTCGAGTGGGTCGGCCATGCTTCTGCCGACCCGAGCGGCCGTTTCACGCAGCCAGATGTGTGCGGCGTCGTGGGTGTGCACGGGATGCCACCACATCGCTTCCTGCAGCGGCACCGCTTCGTACGGCGGCTCCAGCACCCGCACTGCGGCAAGCGGCGTCAGCAGGCGGGCCAGGCGGGACTGGATCAGGGCGATGCGCCGGGTACCTGCCACCAGCAGCGGCAGCAGCTGGAAACTGTCGACCGAGACCTCCACTCGCGGTTCGACACCGAGCATTCCGAGCTGACGCACCGCCGGGGCGTCGTAGGTGCGCTGGTAGGTGACCCACGGCAGCCGGACAAGGTCCTGGCGGCTGAGCCGGTCCTCCACACTCGGGTGGTCGTCCGCGACGAGGAAGACCCAGCTGTCCTGGTAGAGGTCGGTGGCAGGGAAGTCGCTGACGATCCCGTGCGGCATGAGCAGGCCGTCGGTGGTGCTCAGCAGCGTCGCCGTGTCGTCGACGACGGAGGTCGAGGGCTGGGTGAAGCGCAGGCGGATGCCGGGAGCCTCATCGTGCACGACGCGGGCGAGCTCCGTGCCGAACACGGCGACGGCGTAGTCCGACGCGACCAGTTTGAACTCCCGGCTCTCGTCGGCCGGATCGAAGTCCGCCTGGCTGGCGAACAGGCGCTCCAGTACGTCGTACGCGTTCGACGTGCGGTCGAGCAGGACCTGTCCGAGCGCGGTGAGTTCGTAGTGGCCGCCGACGCGCGCGAGCAGGTCGTCGCCGAAGTGCCGGCGCAGTCGGGCGAGGGCGGCACTCATGGCCGGCTGGCTGACCCCGACGCGTTGTCCGGCGCGGGTGACGTTGCGCTCCTCCAGCAGAGAACGCAACGCGACGACGAGATTGAGGTCCAGACTGGCCAGGTTCACGGGCTCTTCCCTTGCGATATTGCGCCTACCAGGGTGAATAAACACCATGGATGACAAGCATCCATACAATCTATTTCCCTGATCTCGGGTGGCCGGTCCAGATTGGTCACATCGCAATCAGGAGGACATGCCCGTGAAACCTGAACCCACGTCCGCGCTCTTCGCCGGACCGTTCGCCCTCGCCACGCTCTCGGCCCCGGGCAGGCCCGGGTTCCCCGCTCTCGTCACGCCCGATGCCCGGGTACTCGATCTGCGAGCCGCTCTCGGGGACACCCGGCTCACCGTCCTGAGACTTCTGGAGGCCTGGGACGCCCTCCTCCCCCGGCTGGAGGCACTGGCCGGCGCCGGCGGACCGGAGCGTGAACTGCTGGCCGGCTTCCGGGTCCACGCTCCCGTCGAGGCACGCCAGATCTTCCAGTCGGGTGCGAACTACCGCCAGCACGTGATCGACCTGCATGTCGCCCACCGGGCACCCGGCGACGACCGTTCCGAGGAGGAGCGGCGCGCGGAAGCCGCGGAGATCATGGACCGCCGGGCGGTCGAGGACCTGCCGTACGTGTTCATCGGTCTGCCGAGTGCGATCACCGGTCCGTACGACGACGTCCTGCTCCCGGCATGGGCCCGGAAACCCGACTGGGAACTGGAGTTGGCGGCCGTCATCGGCCGTCCCGCCCACCGGGTGTCCGTCGAGGAGGCGCTCGGTCACGTCGCCGGATACACCATCGCCAACGATCTCACCGATCGCGGTACGGTCTTCCGCCGGGACATGCCGCAGATCGGAACGGACTGGCTGCGCAGCAAGAACGCCCCGGGGTTCACCCCGCTCGGCCCCTGGATCGTACCGGCCGCGTCGATCGCCGACCCGGGCGATCTGCGGGTGACGCTGAAGCTGAACGGCGAGACCATGCAGGACGAGACCACCAAGGACATGATCTTCGATGTCGCGCGTGTGGTTTCGTACGTCTCGCAGACCGCTCGCCTCCTCCCCGGCGACCTCGTGCTGACAGGAAGCCCGGCCGGCAACGGTATGCACCGGGGCCGGTTGCTGCGCGACGGTGACGTCATGGAGGGGTCGGTCACCGGGCTCGGTGAACAGCGCACCCGCTGTGTCGCGGAGGAGTCGTGACCCTCGACCGCACGGATCCCGAGGGCGCGATCGCCGAGGCCGCCAGGACGTACTCCAACTGGGGCCGCTGGGGTGAGGACGACGTGCTCGGTACCCTCAACTTCCTCGACGAGGCCAAGCGCCGCCAGGGAGCCGCACTGATCCGTCGGGGTGTCAGTTTCTCGCTCTCCCAGAGCTTCGACATGAACGGCCCGCAGAAGGGCTGGCGCCGGCGCACCAACCCCGTGCACACCATGCTCGACACCGGCACCGACGCCGTCGTCACCGGACAGGGCTTCCCGCACGGACTCGGCGGCGCCGACGACGTCATAGCCATGCCGTTGCAGTGCTCCACCCAATGGGACGGGCTCGGGCACATCTTCGACCACGGCAAGGCGTGGAACGGCCGCCCGGCGGAGAGGGTCGTCACCTCCGAAGGTGACCTGGTCACCGGCATCGAACACATGGCCCCGCACGTCGCGGGACGCGGAGTGCTCCTGGACGTCGGCCGTGTCATCGGTGAGGACGGCGAACTGCCCGACGGCTTCGCGGTCACCGCGGAGCATCTGACGGCCACGGCCGAGGCCCACGGTGTGAGCGTCGGCCGCGGCGACATCGTCCTGGTGCGAACCGGGCAGCTCACCCGGGTCCGCCGTGACGGCTGGGGCGAGTACGCCGGCGGCCCGGCACCCGGCCTCTCCTTCACCGCGGCGGGATGGCTGCACGGCACGGAGATCGCCGCGATCGCGACCGACACCTGGGGCTTCGAGGTGCGGCCCAACGAGTTCGAGCACGCCTTCCAGCCGCTGCACCAGGTCGCCATCCCCAACATGGGCCTGCTCATCGGGGAGATGTGGGATCCGGACGCACTCGCCGAGGACTGCGCGGCGGACGGTGTCCACGACTTCTGGCTCACCGCGGCCCCCTTGCCGATCACCGGAGCGGTCGGCAGCCCGGTCAATCCGATCGCCGTCAAATAACACACGGAACAAGGGAGTTCCCATGAACAGTGCCCGTACGGTCCTGGTGGTCGGCGGCGGCGCGGCCGGTAACGCCATCACCGTCCTGCTGCGCCGCGCCGGTCTCGACGTGGACCTGATCGAAGCGAAGGACGACTGGAACGCCACCGCGGGTTCCGGCATCACGCTCCAGGGAAACGCCCTGCGCGTCCTGCGCGAACTGGGCGTGTGGAAGCAGGTGGAGGCATCCGGCTACGGCTTCGGGTCGGTCGGCATCACGGCCCCCGACGGCACCGTGCTGCATGCCCAGGAGGACATCCGCAGCGGCGGCGACGACCTGCCGGCCACTGTCGGCATGCAGCGCCCTCGGCTGCAGCGGATCCTGATCGACGCGGTCCGGGCGAGCGGGGCCCGGGTGCGCCTCGGCGTGAAGGCCACCACGTTCGACCAGGACCACGGGGGCGTCACCGTCCGCTTCACCGATGGATCCGAAGGCCGCTACGACCTGGTGGTCGCCGCCGACGGCCTCGGCTCCGCCACCCGCGCCGCCATCGGCATCACCGCGAAGCCGGAGCCGACCGGCATGGCCATCTGGCGCGCAGCCGCCCCGCGGCCGGAGGGCCTCGTCCGCACCGACCTGGCGTACGGCGGTCCGGCCCACATCGCCGGATACTGTCCCACCGGTGCCACCACTCTCTACGCGTACGTCGTCGAGACCAACCGCGACCGGGCGTCCATCCCGCCGGAGACCTACGCCGACGAGATGCGCCGCCTGGCCTCCGCCTACGGGGGCTTCTGGCCGGAGATCACCGAGCACATCACCGACCCCGCGCAGGTCAACTACACGTGGTTCGACCGCATGCTGGTCGAGGGATCCTGGCACCGCGGCCGTGTCGTGCTCATCGGCGACGCCGCCCACTGCTGCCCTCCCACCCTCGCGCAGGGCGCCGCCCTGTCCCTGGAGGACGCCTGGGTGCTCGCCCAGATGCTGACCGCCACCGAGGACTGGGACGACGCGCTGCTCCAGGCCTACTACGAGCGCCGCGTCGCCCGCGTACGCCCCGTCGTGGAAGCCTCGGTACAGATCGGGCAGTGGCAGCTCGACGGAGTACGCGATGCAGATGTGCCCGGTCTGATGGGCAGCACCATGACGATGCTCAGGGAGCTGCCGTGACCTCGCCGACCGTGGACGTGCACGCGCACATCCTGATCCCTGAAATCGAGGCGCTGGTGGCCGGACTGCCCGGCCTGGCGGAGGCCAGGGAGCTCGACGCCCGCCGTAACGGCCCCGCGGCTCTCGCCGTCAGCGGCCCGATGGTGGGTGAGCGGGTCCCGCGGCTGACCGACACCGCCGTACGCCTTGCTGCCATGGACAAGCAGGGTGTCGACATACAGCTGATCAGCCCCTCCCCCTCGCACTACCACTACTGGGCGGACGAGAACACGGCGGACAAGGTGTACCGGACCGCCAACGAGATGACGGCCGCTCACTGTGCGGCCGCCCCCGGCCGCCTGTACGGACTGGGGCTGGCACCGCTCCAGCACCCGGGCCAGGCGGTGCACGCCCTCGACCACGCCCTGGAGCGGGGACTGCTCGGCGTGGAGATCTCCAGCCACGCACCGGGACGGGAACTGTCCGACCCGGCGTACGAACCCTTCTGGTCACGGGCCGAGGAGACGGGCGCGGTCGTCTTCCTGCACCCCTTCGGCTGCACCCTCGACGAGCGCCTGGACCGGTGGTACCTGTCCAACACGGTCGGTCAGCCCGCCGAGAACGCCGTGGCGCTCTCCCACCTCATCTTCTCCGGGGTCCTGGACAGGTACCCGGGCCTGAAGCTGATCGCCGCACACGGCGGGGGCTACCTGCCCACCCACATCGGCCGCTCCGACCACGCATGGTCGGCACGCACCGACGCCGGTGCCGGATGCGCCCAACCGCCGAGCAGCTATCTCAAGCGGATCCACTTCGACTCCCTCGTCCACGACCCGCGTGTGCTGAGTTCACTGATCGACGTCGCGGGTGCGGACCGGGTCCTGCTCGGGTCCGACTTCCCCTTCGACATGGGGACCGAGGACCCGGTCGGCGCCCTGCGCGCCGCGCGGCTGTCCACCACCGACTTCGACGCCGTACGCGGCGGCAACGCCGTGGCCCTGCTGCGACTCGCCCGACCTCAACGAGGAGGAACACCATGAGCGCACGCCTGCTCACCCACCTGCGTCACGTCGACCTGGCGGTGCCCGACTACGACAAGCAGCTCGACTTCTACGCCGGCGTCTGGGGCCTCACCAAGGTCACCGAGGACTCCGGGATCTCCTTCCTGGCCGCCGAGGGCTCTCCCGAGCAGTACGTCGTACGGCTACGCAAGGCCGTGGAGAAGCGGCTCGACCTCGTCTCGTACGGCGCCGCGAGCCCGGGCGACGTCGACACCCTCGCCGAACGGCTCCTGGCGGGCGGCGTGCAGCTGATCTCGCGGCCCGGCACGGTGGACACCCCTGGTGGTGGCTACGGGTTCCGCTTCTTCGACGTGGACGGCCGCACCATCGAGGTCTCCGCCGACGTCGAGGTCCGGCAGCACCGGAAGATCGAGGAGAAGGAGGCCATCCCGGTCAAGCTCTCCCACGTCGTCCTCAACTCCCCCGATCTCAACCGCACCCGTCAGTGGTACGAACGCCACCTCGGCTTCGCCCTCTCCGACACGCTCTCCTCACCGCACATGGGCGAGGTCATGCACTTCATGCGGATCAGCAACCAGCACCACTCCATGGCCATCGCCCAGGGCCCGCACACCGCCCTGCACCACGTCTCCTTCGAGATGCGCGGCATCGACGAGTACATGCGCGGATCAGGCCGGGTCATGCGCGCCGGTCACCGCAAGATCTGGGGGCCCGGCCGGCACATGGCGGGCGACAACACCTTCACGTACTTCCTCGACCCGCACGGCAACACCGTCGAGTACACCACCGAGCTGGAGAACCTCGACGAGGACACCTGGCACCCCCACGTCTACGACTTCTCCCGGCCCGAGGTCACCGACCAGTGGGGAACCGCCAACGCGATGAACGAACTCGTGGCGAAGGAGTCCTTCAACGACCCCGACCGCGGCGTCTTCTTCGCCCCGCCGGTCTAGCCCGGACGGCCTCGGCCAGGGGGCACGGCGGCCGTGCCCCCGGCTCCGACGCGCATTCCCCTCCACCGCCCCGTCACCGCACCCAGGAGCCTCACATGCGCTTCGCCAGCTACGAGCACCAGCACCGCCGCCGTGTGGCCGTCGTGGAGGAGGACGGCACCTTGTACCCCCTGCCGGGTGTCACCTCACTCACCGCTCTCCTGAAGGAGGCCGACGGGCTGCCGGGGCTGCTCGCCGCCGGTGCGACGGCCCTGGACGTCCCGCCCGGCCCGCACGTCTCCCGGGTGCGGCTGCTCCCTCCCCTGCAGCCCTCCTCCGTAAGGGACTTCGTGACCTTCGAGGAGCACGTCGAAGGCGTCCGCCGCGCCGTCGACGGCGCGGCCGGCGTTCCCGAGCAGTGGTACGCGGCACCGACCTTCTACTTCACCAACCCGCACGCGATCCACGGCCCTCACGACCCGGTTCCGATGCCCCCCGGATCGTCGGTGCTCGACTTCGAACTGGAGGTGGGCGCGGTGATCGGCCGCGAGGGACGTGACCTCACCCCGGAACGGGCCCGTGACCACATCGTCGGCTACACCGTCTTCAACGACTGGTCCGCCCGCGACCTCCAGTCGGCGGAGATGAAGGTCGGTCTCGGCCCGTGCAAGGGCAAGGACACCGCCACCACGCTCGGCCCCTACCTCGTCACCGCCGACGAACTGGAACCGTACCGCGACGCCGAAGGGCTGCTGCGCCTCGCGCTGACCGCCGAGGTGAACGGTGAGGTGATCGGCACGGACCTGCTGTCCAACATGAGCTGGACCTTCGAGGAGATGGCCGCCTACGCCTCGCGCGGCACCCGGGTCGTACCGGGTGACGTGCTGGGCTCAGGTACGTGCGGTAACGGCGGGTGCCTCGCCGAGCTGTGGGGCGTACGCGGCGAACAGACCCCGCCCCCGCTCGAGCCGGGTGACACCGTGAGCCTCACCGTCGAGGGAATCGGCACCCTGACCAGTACGGTCGTGTCCGGCGTGGCACCCGTTCCCCTGCCCGCCGGCCGACGTCGCGATCGGGAGCGGCCGTGAGACCCGGCATCCAGCACCTGGCGCCGCCGGAGCCGCGGCAGGCGACGTTTCCCGTCCGCGACCCGGCACGCGCTCTCGCCGCACCGGACGCCGCTGCTTCATGGGATACGTCGCCTGCCGCGGCAGCAGGTCCGCGTCAGGCGGACGGGGCCTCGGTCCGGGCCGGGGTCGACGGGACCTCGCCCTCGTCGAGAGCGATGTCCTTCGTCTCCTTGCCGATGAGGAGCGCGGTCAGGGTGAGGACGGCCATCACGGAGAGGTAGACGCCGACGAGCCACGGGGAGCCGTCGCCGGCCTCCCAGAGGGCGACCGCGACGAACGGGGCGACGGCAGCGCCGAGGATGGAACTGACGTTGTAGGCGATGCCGGAGCCGGTGTAGCGGACGCTGGTCGGGAAGAGCTCCGGGAGCATCGCGCCCATCGGGCCGAACGTCGTGCCCATCAAGGTGAAGCCGAGGACCAGCCACAGGACCACGCCGAGCGTGCCCAGGTTGATCAGCGGCACCCAGACCAGGCCGAAGACGATGATGCCGACGGTTACCCAGGCGAGGGTCCTGCGGCGACCGTACTTGTCCGCGAGCGGGCCGGAGATCAGGGTGAACGCGGCGAAGAACAGCACACCGAAGATCATCATCAGGACGAACGTGGTGTAGCTGTAGCCGAGGCCCGGGACGTCCGCGTCCTCGGCGGTGCGGCCGTAGCTCAGCGAGAACGTCGTCATCAGGTAGAAGAGGACGTACGTCGCCAGCATCGCGAAGCTGCCCAGGACCAGCTGCTTCCAGTGGTGACGGAAGACGGTGGCCAGCGGCAGCTTGCGGACCTTGCCGGTCTCCTGCGTCTTCGCGAAGACCTGTGACTCGACCAGGCGCATGCGCACCCACAGACCGATCGCGACCATGACGGCCGAGAACAGGAACGGGATCCGCCAGCCCCAGCTCAGGAAGGCGTCGGAGGGCTGCGAGGGGTCGGCGCCCGCCGCGGAGGGCAGCAGCGCGCCGATGATCAGGAAGAGGCCGTTGCCGATGATGAACCCGAGCGGGGCGCCCAGCTGCGGGAACGTGCCCCACAGCGCGCGCTTCCCGGGGGGTGCGTTCTCGGTGGCGACCAGGGCCGCGCCGCTCCACTCGCCGCCGAGCGCGAAGCCCTGGGCGAGTCGCATCAGTACCAGCAGCGCCGTGGCGGCCCAGCCGGCTTGCGCGTACGTCGGCAGAACGCCGATCAAAAAGGTGGCGATGCCCATCGTGAGCAGCGAGGCCACGAGGGTGCCCTTGCGGCCGAGACGGTCGCCGAGGTGTCCGAAGACGATCGCGCCGATCGGGCGGGCGACCATCGCCGCGCCGAACACCGCGAAGGACGAGAGCAGGGCCGTGGTCGCGTCGCTGCTCGGGAAGAAGAGTTTCGGGAAGACCAGGACCGCGGCGGTCGCGTAGACGTAGAAGTCGTAGAACTCGATCGTCGTGCCGATGAGGCTGGCGATCAGGACGCGGGACCGCGAGTTGACGGGTGTGGCCGGGGACTGTGACGGGGCCTGGGCGGGCCCGGTGGTGGGAGCGTACATCTCTGGGGCTTTCCCACGAGGGCGTAGTACGGCCGCCGACGTAGGGAGCGCCGACGCTCCCGCGCGGCGGTGCAGGTCCCCCTCGTGGCAAGGCCGCGCGACCCGTGCGGGCGCCGCAACGATCTCACGCATCTCACGGACCGGCTGAATTACGCCCAATATGTGAGACAACAGAGACCGTCACGGGCCCGCCGGGTACAGGCCCACTTGGCGTGGTGCGGCTGCGGACTGGGGTGTCGGCCACGCAGCGGCCCGCGCCGCCCGAGCGCTAGTTGACGGTGATGGTTCCGGTGCCGAGGTAGCCCCTGAAGCCCAGGTCCGTCTTGAGCCTGTCGATGATGTGGCTGTTCTGACAGGCGAAGGCACCGTTGAGCCTGGGACAGGAGCCCATGACCGACAGGGCGCCGCCTTCGCGAATCGTGTGCTCGAACGGGGGGGCAGTACACCTCCCTCAGATCGCGCAGGGACGACCACGTCGAGGGACAGCCGCCCCTCCTCATGGTTGTAGGCGGCGAAGTGCTTGACCTGTGCGATGGCGTGCCGGTGGCTGTCGCTCGGCACGCCAGGGCTGGTCGGCCGAGGGGGATTTCCGAGGTGTGGCTGTCAACGCCCCCGGATCCGGCACAAACGGCCTGCCGGATCCGGGGGTCGGCGCGACCACGCCGGTGCCGCACCAATCCGCTGCTCGCTCTGCGATCCAGCCTTCCAGCTGGTCGTGGAGGACGTACGTAGACCCGAGATGGTTCAGTTCCTGGAGACGAGGGGGGTCTTCACGGGGGTCGCCCGGTCCGCCTCGACGGCCCTGGCCGTCTCCACCGCTTCCCGGAAGGTGACGACCGCCTCGCCGTTCTCCCGCGCCCATGCGGTGAGCATCCTGATGGGCTCCTCCAGGGTTCGCCCGAGATCGGTGAGGGCGTACTCCACGCGCGGCGGCGCCTCGGCGTACGCGTGCCGCTCGACGAGCCCGTTGGCCTGGAGCCGGCGCAGCGTCTGGGTCAGTACCTTGCGCGAGATGCCCCCGCTCAGCTCGACCAGTTCGCCGTGGCGCAACGGGCCGTCGGTCAGCGCGAAGAGCGTGACCATGGACCACTTGCTGGCGATGATCTCCATGGCGAGGAGAGCGGGGCAGTCGGCCAGGAAGGCGGTTCCGGCTCGCAGGCTCATGCTCCGAAGGTTACCTGGAGGTACCTGACGGCCGCCTAACGTCGTCGAGGTGCGCACGCCCCTTTCCGCATCTCGCATGATTGAGGTCTCAGCCGTGTTCGTCTCCCTTGTCATCGTCACCGTGTTCATGTCGGCGGTCCTCCTGGTATCGGCCGGAGCCAAGTCACTGCGGACCCGGCACATCACCGAGCAGATGACCACCCTCGGGGTGCCGCAGAGCATGATGACTTACCTGATCGCTGCCCAGATCGCGGGGGCGGCCGGTGCGGTCGCCGGGCTCCGGTGGGGGCCTGTCGGAATAGCCGCCGCGATCGGTCTGACGCTGTATTTCGCCGGGGCGGCCGTCTTCCACCTGCGCGTCGGTGACCGAAAGGGCGCGCTTCCGGCGGCGGTCCTCACCATGGCCGCCGTCGCTCTGATCGTGCTGCGCGCTGCCACCCTCTGATTCGCTGACAACGCGGGCCAGGAAGCGATTGGTCGAGCCGGGTGGCCGACGACCCCCGCGGGCGTCGCCTTCAGCTGATACGGGCCGGGGAAGGAGGCCTCACCTCCTGGTGAAGACCCCGGCGGGCACGGAGTGCGGCGAACCCCGGCGCGTCGTGCGGGGACGACGCAGGCGGCTGAGTGAGAGGGCCCGTTGAACGGACACACACCCACCGCCGCCGTGCTCCACCCGTCTGTCCTCAACCGCGGTAGGTCTCCAGCAGCCTCAGCCAGATCTCGCTGATCGTCGGGTAGGCGGGCACCGCATGCCAGAGCCGCTCGATGGGGACCTCTCCGGCGACGGCGACCGTCGCCGAGTGCAGCAGTTCGCCGATGCCGGGTCCGACGAAGGTGACGCCGAGCAGGATCTGGCGGTCCAGGTCGACGACCATCCTGGCCTGCCCCTTGTAGCCGTTGGCGTACAGGCCCGAACCGGCGACCGAGGCCAGGTCGTAGTCGACGGCGCGGACCCGGTGGCCCGCCGCTTCCGCCTCGGCGAGTGTGAGGCCGACCGAAGCCGCCTCCGGGTCCGTGAACACGACCTGGGGGACGGCCGCGTGGTCGGCGGTGGCCGCGTGCGCGCCCCAGGGGTCCGTCTCGAGCAGGGGGGTCTTCTGCGCGCGGGCCGCGATCGCTGCTCCCGCGATGCGTGCCTGGTACTTGCCCTGATGGGTCAGGAGAGCACGGTGGTTGACGTCGCCGACGGCGTACAGCCAGTCGCTGCCCTGGACGCGGCAGCTGTCGTCGACGGTGAGCCAGGATCCGGGTTCCAGACCCACCGTGTCGAGGCCCAGGTCGTCCGTGCGCGGGGCCCGGCCGGTGGCGAAGAGGATCTCGTCGGTCTCCAGGCTTTCCCCGTTGTCGAGTTCGACTGTGACCGGCCCGTCGTGGCCCGCCCTGCTCACTGCGGTCGTCGAGACCCCGGTCAGGATCCGTGCACCGGCTTCGGTCAGCGCCTCGGCGACCAGCTCACCGGCGAACGGCTCCATCTTGGGCAGCAGTTGACTGCCACGGATCACCATCGTCACCTCGGCTCCGAGCCCCTGCCACACGGTGGCCATCTCCACACCGACCACTCCCCCGCCGACGACGACGAGCCGGCCCGGCACCTCCTTGGCACTGGTCGCCTCGCGGCTGGTCCAGGGCCGGACGTCCGCGATGCCGGGCAACGCGGGGACGACGGCCCGGCTGCCGGTGCAGACGGCGACGGCGTGCCGCGCGGTGAGGTGCCGCTCCGTACCGTCGGCGTCCGTGACGGACACCCGCCGGACGCCGGTCAGCCTGCCCTTGCCGCGGTAGATGTCCGCGCCGATGCTCTCCAGCCAGCCGACCTGGCCGTCGTCCTTCCAGTTGGAGGTCTCGTAGTCGCGGTGGGCGAGTACGGCGTCCACGTCGAGCGGTCCCTGCACCGCGCCGCTCAGTCCGGCCACACGGCGCGCGTCGGCCCGTGCGACGACCGGGCGCAGGAGCGCCTTGCTGGGCATGCACGCCCAGTACGAACATTCGCCGCCGATGAGTTCGGACTCGATCACCGCGGTGCTCAGTCCGGCGGCCCTGGCACGGTCCACGACGTTCTCGCCCACCGGTCCGGCCCCGATGACTACGACGTCGTATTCACTGCTCTGCACACCATCGATATCTGTCATGGGAACAGTGTCCTCGTGGGTGTGCGGAGCGGCCACATGGGCAGGCGGAATACCGCAAGAGACGTCACCGTTGTGCCGGACAGGTCCGAACGGTCCCAGGAAGAGGTAACAGAGTATGAGCACCGTAGAGCTCACCAAGGAAAACTTCGATCAGGTCGTGAGCGACAACGAATTCCTGCTGATCGACTTCTGGGCTTCCTGGTGCGGTCCGTGCCGGCAGTTCGCCCCTGTCTACGACTCGGCCTCCGAGCGCCACCCCGATCTGGTCTTCGCCAAGGTCGACACGGAGGCGCAGCAGGAGCTGGCGGCGGCCTTCGAGATCCGGTCGATTCCCACACTGATGATCGTTCGTGACAACGTGGCCGTGTTCTCCCAGCCCGGGGCGCTCCCCGAGGCGGCGCTGGAGGACGTCATCGGCCAGGCGCGCAACCTGGACATGGACGAGGTGCGCAAGTCCGTCGAGGAGCAGAAGCAGGCGCAGCAGACACAGCAGGAGCCCCAGTAGTCCCTGCGGATCTGCGGCAGACGTGACGAGGGCCCGGCCGGGAAGGCCGGGCCCTCGTCACGCTCCGGTTCCGCAGGCCACGTGCTCAGCCCTTTCCCGGCTTCCCGGAAGCGGTGGCGCCCTCCTCGGGTGGTTCCGGCGCTTCGCCGCCACCGTCGTACTCCTGGGCTCCCCCCGTCCCGCGGATGCGTTCCGCGATCCGGACCGTGAGCCCGTAGTCGATCTCCGCACCGTCCACGAGCAGGGCCTCCACGGTGTGCGTGGAGGGATCGATGTCGGCCTCCATGCCTCCGCCCTCGTAACGCGGGTAACCCGACGCGCCGGTCTTCCCCGTGGCCGCCACGACTGCGGAGCGGATGGCGGTGCCGGGCTCGGGGCCCCCCGCGTCGGGCTCCTCCGGTTCGGGGAACAGCAGGATCTCGTAGCTCTGCGGATGGCTCATGCCGACGACGCTAGACATCCGGGCGCGGCCCCGCACGTCGTGGGGCCGGGTGGCGCCGGTCAGCCGGATTCGCGTGTCACCGCGGCGGGCCGGCGAGTACCGGCCAGATCGCCGGGTCCTCGAAGCCGAGTGCCCACAGCGCGGTCCCGGTCACGCCGTGCCTGCGCGGTGTGTGCGGTGACCCGGGTCTGGATGTCGTCGTACCAGCGGGCATCGGCGAGCGGCCCCGGGTCACCGCCCGACCGGTGCAGGTTGTATCCCATGATCCTGATGCGGTCGGCGACACGCCCGAGGGCCGCGTGGTCCCAGATGCGGCCCTCGGGCGTGGCGGTCCTCGGGAACACCGTGACCACGCACTGCTTGCCGAGGGAGTGCAGATGGTCGGAGGCCGTTCGGCCGTGGTGGGCGCGGGGTCTGACGGTCCTGGGGCGGTGGCCGGTTCGGGAGGTGGGTCCGGCGTGGCTGACGCCGTGCCAGGTGCCGTGGACAGCAGGGCCGCTGTGAGGAGTCCGGCGACGGTGACGGCACGGGCCACGCGTGTGACGGTGAATGAGGTGATCATGTGGCCGAGCCCGGCGTCCGTTCCGCCGACCCGCTCCACGGACCGGCCCGTACAGGTTCTACGGTGTTCCGATGACGTTCGAGCACAACCACAGCAGCGACAGCACGACCGACTTCCCCGGCCGCAGTGGCCCGGCGGCCACCTCGGAGGCCGAACCGGGTGAGGTGGGGACCGTCCGCACCTCGTACGCCCCCGACCGGGACGGTGACCCGGACCCGGGCGAGATCGTATGGACCTGGGTCCCGTACGAGGAGAACGACGGCAGGGGCAAGGACCGGCCGGTACTCGTGGTGGCCCGGGAGGAGAAGGGCACCCTTCTCGCCGTACAGCTGTCCAGCAAGCAGCACTACGGGGACCACGAGTGGGTGGCACTGGGCGCGGGCCCGTGGGACAGCTCGGGGCGGCCGTCCTGGGTGGATCTGGACCGGGTGCTGCGTGTGCACGAGGACGGGATGCGGCGTGAGGCCTGTGCGCTGGACCGGGGCAGGTACGACCTGGTCGTGGGGCGGCTGCGGGAGCGCTACGGCTGGAGCTGACCGCTGAACCCGCGGGTGAACGCCGCCCGGACGGCGGAGTCGGGGTCACGGTCCGGGACGCCGAGGACGATCTGTTCGAAGTGCCCGGCGAACCGCCCGCCGCCGGTGAGCAGGGCGCGGAAGGCGCCGGCCACCTCGGCGGGGTCGTTCATGAAGACGCCGCACCCCCACGCACCCAGCACGAGGCGCCGGTAGCCGTGCACGGCGGCGACTTCGAGCACCCGTTCGGCACGGCTCGCCAGTGCCGTGCGGATGCGCGGGACCAGCTCGGGGTCGCGGCGGCGGACGACTCCGGCGTTGGGTGCGGGTGAGGTGAGGAACCCCGCGAGGTACGGGGCTTCCAGCAGCCGTCCCCGGTCGTCGCGGAAGACGGGCACGCCCGGCGAGTGGATGACCCGGTCGGTGTAGAGGGCGCTCCGTTCGGCACGGTGGTGCGCGTAGAACTCCGGGGCGCGCAGCAGCGTGGCGTACAGCGCGGAGCCGCGGCACAGGGACTCCTCCTGGGCCTGCGCGCCGTTCAGGTAGCCGCCGCCGGGGTTGCGGGCGGAGGCGTAGTTCAGCACGGCGACCTTGCCCGCCCTCTCGCCCGTCATCCGGCGCGCCGCCTGCAGACTCGTCTCGGCGGTCACCTCGACGGCCGGGGTGCGGTCGGTGTCAGGGGCGGCCACGGGTACCGGCTCGGGGCCGTACAGCCGGGTGCCGGAGAGCGCCGTGGCCACGGCACGCTCGATCGACACCTCGCGCCCCTCGGGCGTGCGGTAGCGCCCGGCCAGGACGATGGACTCCGTCTCGCGGGCGATCCCGCGCAGCCGTGCGCTCATCGTCGCTCCCCCGTGGTGTGGTGCATACGGGGCATGCTGACCGTCCCGGCGGCATGGACGCAACCACATTTCCGTCGCCGGGGGCACCCTTGTGCGAACTCCCGGTAAGGGTTTGGGTGGGAAGGAAGCACTCTCTGGAGGAGGCCCAGCATGCCCCCGGACACTCTCGGTCAGCACGGCCCGCCCGTCGACGCGGCACCGCTCGGCGAGGAGGAGGCGGAGGATCTTCTCCGCGGCATATGTTTCAAAACGGGACCGCCCCGGACGGTCGGTGTGGAGCTGGAATGGCTCATCCACGACCGTGAACACCCCCAGGCCGCCGTCCCCCACGACCGACTGCGCGCCGCGGCCGACGCGGTGCGCGCGACCCCGCTCGACGCCGCGCTGACCTTCGAGCCCGGTGGCCAGCTGGAACTGAGCTCACAGCCCAAGGGCTCCCTGATGGAGTGCGTGGACGCCACGGCCGCGGACCTGGCCTCCGTGCGCCACACCCTGGACCGGTCGGGGCTGACCCTCGCAGGCATCGGGGTGGACCCCTGGAATCCGCCCCGTCGCCTGCTGCGTGAACCGCGTTACGACGCCATGGAGGCCGCGCTCGACCGTTCGGGTTCCGCCGGCCGCGCGATGATGTGCACCTCCGCCTCCGTCCAGGTCTGCCTGGACGCCGGTGAGGAGGAACCGGGCCCGCTGGGCTACGGACGGCGGTGGCAGCTCGGGCATCTGCTGGGCGCGGTGCTGGTGGCCGCGTTCGCCAATTCGCCGTTCCGGCAGGGGCGGCGCACCGGCTGGCAGTCGACCCGGCAGGCGCTGTGGGCGGATCTGGACCCGGCCAGGACGCTTGCGCCGCAGGGCCGCCTCGCACCCCGGGACGCCTGGGCCGCCCATGTACTCGCCACTCCCGTGATGTGTGTCCGCAACGACGACGGCCCGTGGGACGTGCCCGAGGCCCTCACCTTCCGGGACTGGATCCGTGGCGGAGGACCGCGGCCACCGGTGCGGGCCGACCTCGACTACCACCTAACCACCCTGTTCCCCCCGGTGCGCCCGCGCGGGCACCTGGAGCTGCGCATGATCGACGCCCAGTCCGGCACCGACGGCTGGCTGGTGCCCCTGGCCGTCACCACCGCGCTGTTCGACGACCCGGAGGCGGCGGAGACCGTGTACCGCACGGTGAAACCGCTGGCCGAGACAGCCGGCCTCCCTCCCGCCCCGCGCAACCCGCTGTGGACCGCTGCCGCCCGGGACGGTCTGCGTGATCCGGAGCTGGCCGCGGCGGCAGCGGCCTGCTTCATCACCGCGCTGGAGGCTCTGCCCAGGATGGGGGCCAGCGATCACGTCCTCGGGACGGTCGCCGCCTTCCACGAGCGCTACGTCGCCCGGGGCCGATGTCCGGCCGACGATCTTCCCGACCCGGCACAGGAGCCTCACGGAAAGGGCTTGGTCCGATGACTGACACACCCGCTCCGCACACCGGCCAGGAAACCGACGCGGAGAACCTGCGCGAGCGCGCCCTGGCCGCCCTCCTCACCGCGCGCGAGCGCACGGCTCTGCTCACCGACAGCGTCGACGACCACGAGCTCACCGCACAGCACTCCCCCCTGATGTCGCCCCTGGTCTGGGACCTCGCGCACATCGGCAACCAGGAGGAACTGTGGCTGCTGCGGGCCGTGGGCGGCCGTGAGGCGATGCGCCCCGAGATCGACGGGCTGTACGACGCCTTCGAGCACTCCCGGGCGAGCCGGCCCTCACTGCCGCTGCTGGCACCCGCGGAGGCGCGGACGTACGCCGCCGACGTACGGGGCCGGGCGCTGGACGTCCTCGGCGGCGCTCCGCTGCACGGCGGGGGCCGCCCGCTGGAGCGGGCGGGCTTCGCCTTCGGCATGGTCGCCCAGCACGAACAGCAGCACGACGAGACGATGCTGATCACACATCAGCTGCGGTCCGGACCGGCGGTGCTGAGCGCTCCGGAGCCTCCGGAGCCCACCGGTTCCGTCACGTTCCCCGCCGAAGTCCTGGTTCCCGGCGGTGCCTTCACCATGGGGACGTCCACGGAACCCTGGGCGCTGGACAACGAACGGCCGGCCCACCGGCGCGAGGTGGATGCCTTCCACATCGACACGGCCCCGGTCACGTGCGGCGCCTACCAGGCCTTCATCGAGGACGGCGGCTACACCGACGCACGCTGGTGGGCGCCGGAGGGCTGGGCGATGATCCGCGAACACGACCTGACGGCGCCCCTGTTCTGGCACCGCGACGCCGGGCAGTGGCTGCGGCGGCGCTTCGGGGTGACCGAACCGGTACGGGCGGACGAGCCGGTGCTCCATGTCAGCTGGTACGAGGCGGACGCCTACGCCCGCTGGGCCTGCCGGCGCCTGCCGACCGAGCCGGAGTGGGAGAAGGCGGCCCGCCACGACCCCGGTTCGGGGCGCTCCCTGCGCTACCCCTGGGGCGACGAGGACCCGACGCCCGAGCGGGCCAATCTGGGCCAGCGGCATCTGCGGCCCGCCGCCGCGGGTGCGTACGCGGCAGGCAGGTCCCCGGCGGGCGCGGGGCAGCTGATCGGCGATGTGTGGGAATGGACGTCGAGCGACTTCCTGCCCTATCCCGGCTTCGTGGCGTTCCCCTACCGCGAGTACTCGGAGGTGTTCTTCGGCCCCGGGCACAAGGTGCTGCGCGGCGGTTCGTTCGCCGTGGACCCCGTCGCCTGCCGTGGCACGTTCCGCAACTGGGACCTCCCGGTACGGCGGCAGATCTTCTCCGGTTTCCGCACGGCGAGGGATGCCTGATGTGCCGTCATATCGCGTATCTGGGGCCCTCCGTGCCCCTGGGAGAGCTGCTCGTCTCCCCCGCTCACGGACTCGTGCGCCAGTCCTGGGAACCCCGGCGTCAGCGGCACGGCACCGTCAACGCCGACGGTTTCGGGGTCGGCTGGTACGCGGAGGGTGACCCCGTGCCGGGCCGCTACCGCAGGAGCGGGCCGGTCTGGGGCGACGAGACCTTCGCGGACCTGTCCCGCGTGGTGCGCAGCACGGCGCTGCTCGCCGCCGTCCGCGACGCGACCTTCGCCGGGGCGGACGGAGAGGCCGCTGCCGCCCCCTTCGCCGAGGGACGTCTGCTGTTCAGCCACAACGGCGCGGTCCGGGGCTGGCCCGGTTCCCTTGCGCCGCTGGCGGAGGGGCTGCCGCCGGAGCGGCTGCTCTCCCTGGCTGCGCGGAGCGATTCGGCCCTGCTCTGGGCGCTGGTGCTGCACCGCACGGCGCAGGGTGACGAGATAGGGCAGGCGGTCGCCGACACCGTTCTCGACGTCGGCGCCGCCGCCCCGGGCTCACGCCTCAATCTGCTGCTCACGGATGGTTCCACCATCGTCGCGACCACGTGGGGCGACTCCCTCTGGTACCTCCACGAACCGGGCCGCCGCACGGTGGTGGCCTCGGAGCCGTACGACGACGATCCGTACTGGCGCGAGGTCCCGGACCGCACCCTGCTCGCCGCGACACGCACCGATGTCCTGCTGACCCCGCTCAAGGAGCCCACCGCGTGAGTCCCTTCCTGCTGACCCGCACCCTGCCCGCGGACGCGACGGACGCGGCGCTGCGCGCCGACGTGCTGAGCGGTCTGACGCGGCAGCCGAAGACGCTGCCGCCCAAGTGGTTCTACGACGCGCGTGGCAGCGACCTCTTCGAGGAGATCACCCGGCTGGACGAGTACTACCCGACGCGTGCCGAGCGGGAGATCCTGATCGCCCGTGCCGGTGAGATCGCCGCCGCGTCCGGGGCCCGGACCCTGATCGAGCTGGGTTCGGGTTCGTCGGAGAAGACCCGGCATCTGCTGGACGCCCTGCCGGCGCTGCACACGTACGTGCCGGTCGACGTCAGCGAGAGTGCCCTCGCGGGCGCTGCGGAGGCCCTGCTGGCCGAACGGCCGGAGCTGTCCGTGCACGCGCTCGTCGCCGATTTCACCCATGCCCTGGACCTGCCGGAGAGCCCCGGTCCTCGGCTCGTGGTGTTCCTCGGCGGGACGCTGGGCAACCTGCTTCCCGCGGAGCGTGCCGAGTTCCTGCGGTCCGTGCGCGCGCGGCTGGCGCCCGGGGACGGCCTGCTGCTCGGCACGGACCTGGTCAAGGACGAGGCGACTCTCGTCGCGGCGTACGACGACGCGGACGGGGTGACGGCCGCGTTCAACAAGAACGTCCTGGCGGTGGTGAACCGCGAGCTGGGGGCGGACTTCCCGCTCGACGACTTCGCCCATGTCGCGCTCTGGGACCAGGACGACGAGTGGATCGAGATGCGGCTGCGGGCCCGCCGGGCCCTGACGGTCAAGATCCGGGAGCTGGACCTCGTGGTGCAGTTCGAGGAGGGCGAGGAACTCCGCACGGAGATCTCGGCGAAGTTCCGTGAGCGGAAGGTGCGGGAGGAACTGGCCGCGGCGGGTCTGCGGCTGGATCAGTGGTGGACGGACGAGGCGGGCAGGTTCGCGCTGTCCCTGGCGACGGCCGACTGAGCCGCCCGCGCCAGTGCCCGCCTGCCGGTTCCACGGCCGGCGGGCACCGGCGGCAGGATCCGGATCTCGGCGGTGAGCCCGGCGGCGGTGACCACGCGCCACAGCGAGACGGCGAGCGGGTCGTCCCCGACGAACGCGGCGGCTCCCGCCGTGTCCGTCCCCGCCGTCCGGTAGCTGATGCGGACGGGGCGGACGGCGGCTCCGGCGTCGATCGCCGCCTGGAAGGCGGCGGGTCTGAATCTGCCGCCCCCGCCGCGGCCGCACCAGGTACTGCCCTGCGGGAACACCGCGACCCGTGATCCGGAGGCCAGTGCCCCGGCAAGGGCCCGCACCGCGTCGGGCAGCGCCCGCAGCCGGTCCCGCTCGATGAACAGCGTGCCGCCGAGCGCGGCGAACGGCCCGAGCAGGGGCCATGTGCGTATCTCGCTCTTGGCGACCATCCGGGCGGGCAGCACGGCAGCCACGAGGGGGATGTCCAGCCATGAGACGTGGTTGGCGACCACGAGCTCGCCCGTCCGCGGCCGTGTGGGTTCCACGGGCACCCCGGTGACACGTATGCGTACCCCGAAGGCGCGTACCACCGCGTACGCCCAGCGGCGGGTCAGCCGGTCCCGGCGGGCGGGTGCCAGGAGCAGCACACCGGGCACGGACAGCACCCCGAGGAAGGTGAGTGCGCAGCCGGCGAGCAGCAGGGCCGTCGCCGGCAGCGGGGCACGCCTCGCTCCCTCGTGGTGCGCGCAGTCGCGTGGGGTGCAGGGGGCGACAGGCAGCCAGGCGCTCATCGCAGCGGGGCCAGCGAGAGGAAGTGGCGCAGGTAGCGCGGGTCGGTGCGGCGCATCGAGAGCAGGACGTAGAGGTCCGCGACGCCGAAGTCCGGGTCGTGTGCGGGGGCGCCGCAGACCCAGGCTCCCAGGCGCAGGTAGCCGCGCAGCAGCGGCGGCAGCTCGGTGCGCCCGCCGGCGCCGCCACCGGGGTGACCGGTGGTGTCCCAGAGCCGGTGGGGCGTGACCCAGTACTCCTCGGGTGCCAGGTTGTGGGCGCGTACGGTGTCCCAGCTCCGGGCGGCGAGCGCTCCTCCGTCGGCGAGGGGTACGGAGCAGCAGCCGGCCAGCCATGTGTGGCCGGTGCGCTCCATGTAGCGGGCGAGTCCGGCCCAGATCAGGGCGATGACGGCTCCGTCCCGGTGGGCGGGGTGGACGCAGGACCTCCCCACCTCGACCAGGTCGTCCCGGATCGGGGCGAGCCGTGCGAGATCGAACTCACCCTCCGCGTAGAGGCCCCCCGCGCGCCTGGCCCCTTCGGGCGGCAGCAGCCGGTAGGTGGCGACGACCTCGTCGGTGGCCACCTCGCGTACCAGCAGGTGATCGCAGTGGGCGTCGAAGGCGTCGCTGTCCAGGCCGGGTTCGGCGCTGTCGAGCCGGGCGCCGAGCTCACCGGCGAAGACCAGGTGCCGAAGTCGCTGGGCGGCGCGTACGTCGTCCTGGCAGGTGGCCAGGGCGACCCGGTACCCCGAGGGGGCGGTGGCCCGGCGGGACGCGGGCACGCCGGCGGTTGCGGGGGTGGGAGAGGGGAGGGGCAGCACGGTCATGGCGGTCTCCGGGGACGGATCGGCAGCGGCTGCCGGGCTGCCGCGGGAGTACGACGACCCGGTCCTCTACTTCTTCCGTGACCGGCTTGATTCGACATGACCGCCGTGGAGCGAGCGGATGTGCGACGGCTGAATCCCCGGCTCGCCCGGTGTGCGGCCCCTCGCCGTCAGCCGGTGGTCAGTTTCGCGCTGATGCGGTCGGACGCCTCCTTGGCCTCTTCCGCGGGGTCGCCGCCCTCCAGCACCGCCGTCATGTAGGGCTTGATCGGGTTGTCCGCCTCGACAGCCGGCCAGTACGGCGAATTGGGGGTGGCGCGGCCCTCGGTGGCGCCCTGGGCCATCGCGGAGGTCCCTTCCTGCCCTTCGACGACGCCGGCGAGGGCGGGCTTGTTCGGTACGTAGCTCATGGCCCGGGCGAGTTCGGTCTGCCACTCCTCCCCCGCGAGGGCCTTGACGACCTCGACGCCCTCGCTCCGCTGGTCGGCGCCTTCCGGCACGATCAGGTCGGACCCTCCGGTGAAGACGGCGCCCGGCTTCTTCGCGCTCTTGCCGGGGATGGGGAAGTAGCCGAGCTTTCCCTTGAGTTCGGGGTTCTGCTGCTCGATGAGTGCGGCGCTCCCGGGTACGGAGATGATCTGGGCGACCGCGCCCTCGGCGAAGACATCCGTCTCCGGGGGCGTCTGCTCGTCGGCGTCCCGGGGTCCGTCGCCGAGACCCTGGAGTGTCTTGTAGAAGTCCATGCCCCGCAGAGCGGCGGGCGAGTCGAGCGCGCCCTTCCAGTCACCGCCGCTGTCGTCGGCCAGTTCACCGCCCTCGTCCCAGATGAAGCCGGCGAGTACGTACCAGTTCTGCCCGGCGAGGTAGATGCCCTGCTGACCGGTGGTGTTCAGTCTCTCCGTGACTTCCACCCACTCCTCACGCGTGGTGGGGAGTTCGGTGATCCCCGCCTGCTCGAAGAGGTCCTTGTTGTAGATCACCACGCGGTTGGCCGCGTACCAGGGGATTCCGTACTGCGCGCCGTTGACCTTGCCCGGCTCGGCGAGTCCCGGCAGCCAGTCCTCGCCGCCCAGGTCACGCAGCGACTCCAGGGTGAGATCGCGCAGTTGGCCGCTCTCCGCGTACTGGGCGACCTGGGTGTTGCCGACTTCGATGACGTCCGGGGCGTCGTCGCCGTCCAGTGCCTTCAGCACCTTGGGACCGATGCCGCCCCATTCCTGCAGAACGAACTCCAGTTCGACAGAGGGATGCTCGGCTTCGTAGGACTCCTTGAAGCGGTCGAGGAAGCCCTGGGAGGCGCTGCCCTTCATCAGCCAAACCGTCACCGTGCTGCTGTCGGCACCCGAGCCGGGAAGGTAGCCGCAGCCGCTCAGCGCGACGGAGGAAACGAGCGCGACGGCTCCGGCCAGTATGCGGATCTTCACGGGGGCCACCTTCTGCGAAACGGCACGACGGAATGACAGGACCCGGGTGGGGGGACTGCGGGCGGCGCTCGCACGGGCGTATGGACGGGAGTTTGGTATGGACCAATCGGCAGGTCAAGACCTGTCCGGGTCATGGATCGCCGGTCCCGGGTCGCGGGCCGGAAGGCCGACACCTCGCGCCCGGACCTGGAGTGAGGCACCGTGGAATCACGAAAGGGGACATTAAATGTCTAATCACACCTACCGGGTCACCGAGATCGTAGGAACCTCCGAGGAGGGCATTGACGCGGCGATCCGGAACGGCGTCGCCAGAGCCTCGGAAACGTTGCACAATCTCGACTGGTTCGAGATGACACAGGTGCGCGGCCATATCGAGGACGGGCGGATCGCCCACTACCAGGTGGGGCTCAAGGTCGGCTTCCGACTCGACGAGAACGCCTGAGCGGGACCGCCGGGCCGGAACCGGGACCGCCGGACGGGAACCGGCACCGTGGAGGAGCCGGCAGGGGCCTGACCGGACCCCTCAGGTACGCCCCTCACGCTCCTGGGCGTCCTTCATCGACGGCGCGGTGACGGCCCACCGGGCCCGTACGACGCGGAAGCCGGCCCGCTCGGCCGCATCGCACACCAGTTCGTCGTCGTCGACGAGCACCCGCACCTCGCGTCGCCGGGCCAGTCGCTCCAGGGTCTCCACCTTGGTGCGGCGGGCCGGACGACGGTCACCGTCCCGCCGCATGTGGACACTGCCGCTCGGCAGCCCGTGCGATGCGAGCCAGGCCAGGGTGTCCTTGCGGCACCTCTCGGGCCGGCCGGTCAGATAGACGACCTCGCACTCCTCGGCGTGCGCCCTGAGCAGGCTCACGCCTTCCGTCAGCGGTGGGTCCTGGGGCGCCGCTGAGAAGAACGCGTCCCAGTCACGCCCCGAACCTTCGAGGAAGTGCTGCCGGTGGCCGCTGTCGGCCAGCGTCCCGTCGAGGTCGAACACGGCCAGTGGACGCCTGTCGTCGTTCATCGCACCCACCCTAAGGGCTGTCCCGTAATCCCTGGCGGGCGCACCACGGATTGCGGGACAGCCCTTAGAGGCGCCGCGCGGCCACGGGCAGCCGGGTGCCCGTGGCGGGTCCACAGCCTTTCAACGTCCGAGTGCCTTGCGCAGCTGGTCCTTGTTCATCGACGAGCGGCCTTCCACGTTGCGCTTCCTGGCCTCCTCGTACAGCTGATCCTTCGTCGGCCCTTGTGCTCCCTCGTGGGAACGCCGACCGCCGCGTTCGGAAGCCGACTTGGGGTCCCGGAGCGACGCCGGGCTCGCGGTCCTGGACTCCCCCGAGCGCGCCCGCTCCTTGTTGACGGTGCGCGCCGCGATCTCCTCCGCACGCTTCGTCGACGTACCGCGCTTCTCCGCACCCTCCTTGATGTGCTCGTACTGGCGTTCCCGCTTGGAGCTTGATCCTGCCGGCATCGCGTCTCTCCTCACTGTCGGACGGCGGTGACGCACCGCCGCACCCACCACCCCACACCCTGGCGCCTACGCACGCCGGGCGGGAGGCCCGAACGGGGCAGGGCGCGCCGCCGGGCCGGTCGCGGGGCGTGACCGTTCGAGATGCAGGCGGGCCCTCGCGCTGTTTCGCTGAGGGGGTCCGCTCCCCCACTGATGCAGGAGTGATCATGAGCGTTGCAGGTGAGTCCGGCGGCCGTGTACGGCAGCTGCGAGCCAAGGCGCAGGAACTGAACGAGGCCGCGGAACGCGCCACCGATCCCGAGCAGCGGCAGCGGCTCCAGGACAAGGCCCGCCGGCTGCGGGAGCAGAGCGAGCAGGAGAGCTCCATGAACGACCGCGGCATGGACCCGATGGTGTAGGCCCGGACCACGCTGCCGGTGGTTCTCACCTGTGCGGGAGGATCACCGGCAGAAGCATGCCCACCCCACCGATCCCCACGGAGCCGTACCGCCGATGTCCACCCCCCATGATCCGTACGTACGGGTGCGCGGCGCGCGCGAACACAACCTCCGCGACGTGGACGTCGACATCCCGCGCGACACGCTCGCGGTCTTCACCGGCGTCTCGGGCTCGGGAAAGTCCTCCCTGGCCTTCGGAACGATCTACGCGGAGGCCCAGCGCCGCTATTTCGAGTCCGTCGCCCCGTACGCGCGCCGGCTGATCCACCAGGTCGGGGCACCCGACGTCGGTGAGATCACCGGTCTGCCGCCCGCCGTGTCGCTGGAGCAGCGCCGGTCGGCGCCCGGAGCGCGCTCCTCGGTGGGCACGGTCACCACGCTGTCCAACTCCCTGCGCATGCTCCTCTCCCGTGCCGGTGACTACCCGCCCGGTGCGGAGCGGCTCGACTCCGACGCCTTCTCGCCGAACACGGCGGCCGGCGCGTGCCCCGAGTGCCACGGCCTGGGGCTGATCCACCGCACCACCGAGGAACTGCTCGTACCGGACCCGTCGTTGTCCGTCCGGGACGGCGCGATCGCGGCCTGGCCCGGGGCCTGGCAGGGCAAGAACCTGCGCGATGTGCTGGACGCCCTCGGGTACGACATCGAGCGTCCGTGGCGGGAGCTGGAGCCCGCTGACCGCGAGTGGATCCTGTTCACCGACGAGCAGCCGGTGGTGACGGTCCACCCGGTGCGTGACGCGGGCCGGATCCAACGCCCCTACCAGGGCACGTACATGAGCGCCCGGCGCCATGTGATGCACACGTTCGCGGACTCCCGGAGCCGGACACTGAGAGCGAAGGTGGAGCGCTTCCTGACGAGCGCACCCTGTCCGGTGTGCGGGGGCGGCAGACTGCGGCGGGAGGCG
Organism: Streptomyces sp. Alt3; assembly: GCF_030719215.1. Taxonomy (NCBI): domain Bacteria; kingdom Bacillati; phylum Actinomycetota; class Actinomycetes; order Kitasatosporales; family Streptomycetaceae; genus Streptomyces; species Streptomyces glycanivorans. Next base: position 459,417 of record NZ_CP120983.1, read on the forward strand.
CTGGCGGTCACCTTCGCCGGCCGCACGATCGCCGACCTCGTGGCGCTCCCGCTGACGTCCCTCACCGAGGTGCTGCTGGAGTCGGGCGGGGGCAGCGACACCGCGCGCGTGCTGACGGCCGACCTGCTGGCCAGGATCGAGCCGGTGACGGAGCTGGGGCTCGGCTACCTCAGCCTCGACCGGACGGCCCCCACGCTGTCCTCGGGCGAGCTGCAGCGGCTGCGGCTCGCCACCCAGCTGCGGTCGGGGCTGTTCGGTGTCGTCTACGTGCTGGACGAGCCGTCGGCGGGCCTCCACCCGGCCGACACGGAGTCGCTGCTCGGCGTCCTCGGCAGGCTCAAGGAGGCGGGGAACTCGGTGTTCGTGGTGGAGCATCAGATGGATGTGGTGCGGCAGGCCGACTGGCTGGTGGACGTGGGCCCGCTGGCCGGCGAGCACGGGGGCCGGGTCCTGCACAGCGGGCCTCCGGCGGACCTCGCCGGGGTGGCCGGGTCCGCGACACGGCGGTTCCTCTTCGACGAGGACCCGGCGCCGGCACGCGAGCCGCGCGAGCCGTCAGGGTGGATCACCCTCGGCGGGGTGGACCTGCACAACGTGCGCGGTGTCGACGCCGTCTTCCCGCTGGGGGTGCTGACGGCGGTCACCGGTGTGTCGGGATCCGGCAAGTCCACCCTCGTCGGACAGGTCCTGGCCGGCGTGCTCGCCGACCGGCGGTCCGCCGAGTCCGCGACGGCGCCGGTGACGCGGGGCTGCGCGTCGGCGCAGGGCCTGGACGCGGTGGACCGCCTCGTACAGGTCGACCAGCGGCCCATCGGCCGTACGCCCCGCTCCAACCTGGCCACCTACACGGGTCTGTTCGACGTCGTACGCAAGCTCTTCGCGGAGACGGAGACGGCACGGGCCCGGAAGTACCGGGCGGGCAGGTTCTCGTTCAATGTGGCGGGCGGGCGGTGCGAGACCTGCCAGGGCGAGGGGTTCGTCTCGGTCGAGCTGCTCTTCCTGCCCAGTACGTACACACCCTGCCCGGACTGTCACGGTGCGCGCTACAACCCGGCGACCCTGGAGGTCACCTTGCGCGGTCTCACGATCGCCGAGGTGCTGGACCTGACGGTGGAGGCGGCGGCCGGCTTCCTGGCGGGGACCCCGGCGGCCGAGCGCAGTCTGCGTGCCCTGCTCGACGTCGGGCTCGGCTATCTGCGCCTGGGGCAGCCGGCGACGGAGCTGTCGGGCGGTGAGGCGCAGCGGATCAAGCTCGCCACGGAGCTCCAGCGCGCCCGCCGGGGGCACACCCTCTATCTGCTGGACGAGCCGACGACGGGCCTGCACCCCGCCGATGTGGAGGTGCTGATGCGGCAGTTGCACGGCCTGGTGGACGCGGGGAACTCGGTGGTGGTCGTGGAGCACGACATGGCGGTGGTGGCCGGTGCGGACCGGGTCCTCGACATGGGGCCAGGAGGCGGGGACCGGGGCGGGCGGATCGTCGCCACCGGCACGCCGCGGGAGGTCGCACGCGCGGCGGGGAGCCGTACGGCCGCTTACCTGGCGAAGGCGTTGCGGACGGGCTGACTCCCCGCGACGGGCGGCCGGTTCAGCGGCGCACCTTGCGGTTGGCGCGCAGCCACTCCTTGTTCATCGCGGTGATCGAGGGCAGCGGGATGCCCTTGGGGCAGGCCGTGGCGCATTCACCGGTCAGGGTGCAGCCGCCGAACCCCTCGTCGTCCATGGTGGCGACCATGTCGAGCACCCGGGTCTCCCGCTCGGGCGCGCCCTGGGGAAGAACGTTGAGGTGGTTGATCTTGGCCGAGGTGAAGAGCATCGCCGAGCCGTTCGGGCAGGCGGCCACACAGGCGCCGCAGCCGATGCACTCGGCGTGCTCGAAGGCCGAGTCCGCGTCCGGCTTGGGCACCGGGGTGGCGTGCGCGTCGGGCGCGGTGCCGGTGGGCGCAGAGATGTATCCGCCGGCCTGGATGATCCTGTCGAAGGAGGAGCGGTCGACGACGAGGTCCTTGACGACCGGGAAGGCCGAGGCGCGCCACGGTTCGATGTCGATCGTGTCGCCGTCGTCGAAGGACCGCATGTGGAGCTGGCAGGTGGTGGTCCGCTCCGGGCCGTGGGCGTCGCCGTTGATGACGAGGCTGCACGCGCCGCAGATGCCTTCGCGGCAGTCGTGGTCGAAGGCGACGGGCTCGTCCCCGCCGAGGATGAGTTCCTCGTTGAGGGTGTCGAGCATCTCCAGGAACGACATGTCCTGGGAGATGCCGTCGACTTCGTAGGTGGCCATGGCGCCGGGCGCCTCGGCGTTCTGCTGGCGCCAGACGCGCAGGGTGAGCTTCATGCGTAGCTCCGCTGGGTGGGGTGGACGTACTCGAAGACGAGGTCTTCCTTGTGCAGGACGGGGGCGTCGCCGGTGCCGCTGAACTCCCAGGCCGCGGCGTAGGAGAACTCCTCGTCCCGGCGGGCGGCCTCGCCCTCCGGGGTCTGCGACTCCTCGCGGAAGTGGCCGCCGCAGGATTCGGCGCGGTGCAGCGCGTCGAGGCACATGAGCTCGGCGAGCTCCAGGTAGTCGACGACGCGGTTGGCCTTCTCCAGCGACTGGTTGAACTGCTCTCCGGTGCCGGGCACCTTGATGCGGCGCCAGAACTCCTCGCGGATCTGCGGGATCCGGTCGAGGGCCTTGCGGAGCCCTTCCTCGGTGCGGGCCATCCCGCAGAACTCCCACATGAGCTCACCGATCTCACGGTGGAAGGAGTCCGGGGTGCGGTCCCCGTCGACCGCGAGCAGGAGGTTCAGCCTGTCCTCGGTCTCGGCGACGGCCTCGGCGACGGCCGGGTGGCCGGCGTCGATCTCCTCGGTGTGCGGGTTGCGGGCCAGGTAGTCGTTGATGGTCGACGGCAGGACGAAGTAGCCGTCGGCGAGTCCCTGCATCAGCGCGGAGGCGCCGAGGCGGTTGGCCCCGTGGTCGGAGAAGTTCGCCTCGCCGATGGCGAAGAGGCCCGGGACGGTGGTCTGGAGGTCGTAGTCGACCCACAGGCCGCCCATCGTGTAGTGGACGGCGGGGTAGATCCGCATGGGCGTCTCGTACGGGTCCTCCGCGGTGATGCGGGCGTACATGTCGAAGAGGTTGCCGTACTTCTCCTCGACCTTCTTCCTGCCCATGCGCTCGATGGCCTCCGCGAAGTCGAGGTAGACGCCCTGGCCGCCGGGCCCGACGCCGCGCCCCTCGTCGCAGACGTTCTTCGCCGCGCGGGAGGCGATGTCGCGGGGCACGAGGTTGCCGAAGGCCGGGTAGACGCGCTCCAGGTAGTAGTCCCGCTCGTCCTCGGGGATCCGGTTCGCGGGCCGGTCGTCGCCCTTGGCCTTCGGCACCCAGATGCGTCCGTCGTTGCGCAGCGACTCACTCATCAGCGTCAGCTTCGACTGGTGGTCGCCGGTACGCGGGATGCACGTCGGGTGGATCTGGGTGAAGCAGGGGTTCGCGAACCAGGCGCCGCGGCGGTGGGCGCGCCAGATCGCGGTGGCGTTGGAGTTCATGGCGTTCGTCGACAGGTAGAAGACGTTGCCGTAGCCGCCGCTGGCCAGGACGACCGCGTCGGCGAAGTAGGTGTCGATCTTCCCGGTGACGAGGTCGCGGGCCACGATGCCGCGGGCCTTGCCGTCGACGACGACCAGGTCGAGCATCTCGGTGCGGGAGTGCAGCTCGACGTTGCCCGCGGCGATCTGGCGGGACAGCGCCTGGTAGGCGCCGAGGAGGAGCTGCTGCCCCGTCTGGCCACGGGCGTAGAAGGTGCGGGACACCTGGACGCCGCCGAAGGACCGGTTGTCGAGGAGGCCGCCGTACTCGCGGGCGAAGGGGACGCCCTGGGCGACGCACTGGTCGATGATCTCCACGGAGATCTCGGCGAGGCGGTGCACGTTCGACTCGCGGGCCCGGAAGTCGCCGCCCTTGACGGTGTCGTAGAAGAGGCGGTGCACCGAGTCACCGTCGTTGCGGTAGTTCTTGGCGGCGTTGATGCCGCCCTGCGCGGCGACGGAGTGGGCGCGCCGTGGCGAGTCCTGGAAGCAGAACTGGACGACGTGGTAGCCCTGTTCGGCGAGCGTGGCACCGGCGGAGCCGCCGGCCAGGCCGGTACCGACCACGATCACGGTGTGCTTGCGGCGGTTGGCCGGGTTGACGAGCTTCGCCTCGAAGCGGCGGGTGTCCCAGCGTTCGGCGACGGGCCCCGTGGGCGCCTTGGCGTCGACGACGGGCTCACCGGTGCGGTACTGCGTGTAGTCGTTCAGGTCGGGCATGTCAGCTCACCACTCCGGTCATCACTGCGACGGGCACGGAGACGAAGCCGGCCGTCAGCACCACTGCGAGGACGTTGGCGAGGGTCTTCAGGACGCGGTCCCGGGTGGCGCTGCCCACGCCGAGGGTCTGCGCCGCGCTCCAGAACCCGTGCTGGACGTGCAGGCCCAGGGCGAGCACGGCGACGATGTAGATGACGTTGCCGTACCAGGTCGAGAAGGTGTCGAGCACGTTCTGGTAGGGGTGCCCGGACTGGAATCCGCCGCTGTGCACCGTGCCCGTCGTGAGGTCCAGGATGTGCCAGACGATGAACAGCGCGAGGATGACGCCGCCGTAGCGCATGGTGCGCGTGGCGTAGCTGGAGCGCGCCTTCCTGTGGACGTACGCCGTGGGGCGTGCCCTGAGGTCGCGGCGGCTCAGCTGGTAGGCGGAGACTGCGTGCAGGACGACGGCCGCGACGAGGACCACGCGGACGATCCACAGGGCCCACTCGTAGTGCAGGAAGGGCTCGCCGAGGGTCCGGAGCCAGTGCGCGTAGTGGTTGAACTCGTCGGATCCGAAGAAGATCTTCAGGTTGCCCAGCATGTGGACGACCAGATAACCGAGCATGATCAGGCCGCTCACAGCCATGATCGTCTTCTTGCCGACGGACGAGTCCCAGAGCGTACGCGTCATGGACGGCCGTCGGTCCGTCCGCATTGCCAATGCCATGGACACGACGCTAGAGGGGGAGGGCATCATCAGTCCAAGACATGAAACGACTCATCTCCATAGGCATCGACTATCGCGTCCGCTATCGTCGTCGCCATGCACTTCCAGCAGCTCGCCTACTTCGTCGCCGTCGCCGAGGCCAGGCACTTCACCCGGGCCGCCGAGGAGGTGCACGTGTCGCAGCCCTCCCTCTCCCAGCAGATCAAGGCGCTGGAGAACGAGCTGGGTGCCGAGTTGTTCAGCCGTGCGCGCGGCAACATCGCGCTGACGGACGCGGGTGAGGCCCTGCTGCCACTCGCCCGCAGGATCCTGGCCGACGCGGACACCGCACGGCACGAGGTGCAGGAGCTGGTCCAACTGCGCCGGGGGCGGATCAGGCTCGGTGCCACCCCGAGCGTCTGCACCGGCCTGCTGCCCGACGTACTGCGCGCCTTCCACGGAGCCCACCCCGGGATCCAGCTCCTCATCGAGGAGGGAGGCTCCCACGACCTCGTACGGCAGCTGGCCCGGGGCGCGCTGGACCTCGCGCTGCTCGTGCTTCCGCTGCCCGCCGCCTCCCCCGCTCTGACCACGGTGGAGCTGCTGCACGAGGACCTGGTGGTGGTGTCGTCGGCGTCCCGGCCTGCACCCGGACGGAAGGGCTCCGTACGCGTCGCCGATCTCGAGAACGAGCCACTGGTGATGTTCCGGCACGGCTACGACCTGCGTGAGCTGACCGTCGCCGCGTGCCGGGCGGAGGGCTTCGAGCCGTCGTTCACGGTGGAGGGCGGCGAGATGGACGCCGTACTCGGCTTCGTGCGGGCGGGTCTCGGCATCGCCGTCGTGCCGCGCATGGTCGCCGTACGGGCCGGCCAGGACCTGCGCACGACACCGCTGGCCTCGCCGGGTCTGAGGCGCACGATCGCACTGGCACACCGCAGCGACGTCGAACCGCCGCGTGCGGCGCGCGAACTGCAGCGGATGCTCCTCGGCGCCGGGCCGCCCGCCATGTCCTCAGCCGCCGACGGGCCCCGCCCGGCCGACGGCTGAGGACGGCCCGTCAGACGGCGTCCGCGAGCAGCAGCGAGTGGATGCGGTCGGGTGCGCCCGGTCTCGCGTAGTACCAGCCCTGTGCGGTGTCACAGCCGATCCGCCGCAGCTGCTCGGCCTGGGCACCGGTCTCGACACCCTCCACCGTGACCGCGAGGTCCAGGCTGTGGGCGAGCGACACGATGCCCTCGACGATCTTCAGGTCCACCGGGTCGGCCGGGTGATGCTGCATGCCCTGGGTGAAGGAACGATCCAGCTTGAGCACGCTCACCGGCAGTCGGCGCAGGTTAGCCAGATTCGAGTAACCGGTCCCGAAGTCGTCCAGCGCGATGTCGACGCCCATCTCCGCCAGCTGCCGGAGCGGCTTCAGCAGGTCGTCGTCCGCGCCGATCAGCGCGGACTCGGTCACCTCCAGGCAGAGGGCTCCGGGCTCCAGACCGGAGCGTTCCAGTACGTCGACGGTCTCCGCGACCAGATTCGGATGGTGCAGCTGGGTCGGTGAGAGGTTGACGTTGATCCGCAGGGGGCCGCCGTCGGTGTGCCGTTCCTGCCAGAAGTTCGCCTGCCGCACGGACTCCTCCAGGACCCAGCGTCCGAGCGGCACGATCAGTCCGGTGTGCTCGGCCAGCGGGATGAACCGGTCCGGACCGAGGACCCCGTGCTGCGGATGGCACCAGCGCACCAGCGCCTCGGCACCGTGCACGCTGCCGTCCCCGAGGTGGACCAGCGGCTGGTACTCGATGAAGAACTCGCCGCGGTCCAGAGCGGTGGGCAGCGCCGTGGTCAGTCCGTGCCGGGTGATGGCCCGGGCGTCGGCCTCGGCGTCCGCGAGCGCGAAGCGGTTCCCGCCCGCCGCCTTGGCCCGGTACATCGTGATGTCGGCACTGCGCAGCACCTCGGCGGGGGTGCGTTCACCCGACGGGCCTTCGACGACGCCGATGGATCCGCGTACGGTCAGCTCCCGGCCGTCGAGACGCACGGGCGTGGCGAGAGCCAGGAGGATGCGCCCGGCCAGCTCGTGGACCTCGTCCTCGGTGCGCGGCCCGGTCGTGAGGGCGACGAACTCGTCGCCGCCGAGCCTGGCGACCATCTCGCCCGGAGCCGTCGCGCAGCTCTGCAGCCGGTCCGCGACCTCGACCAGGAGCCGGTCCCCCGCCGCGTGGCCCAGACTGTCGTTGATGGCCTTGAAGCCGTCCAGGTCGAGGTAGCAGAGCCCGAACCGCATACCCTCCCTGGGCGCGAGCGCCTTCTCCAGACGCTCGAAGAACAGCGTCCGGTTGGGCAGGCCGGTGAGCGCGTCGTGGGTGGCCTCGTAGCGCAGACGCAGATTGAGCAGCCGCCGCTCGGTGGTGTCCTCCAGCAGGGCGAGCTGGTACTCCGGGCGGCCCTCCGCGTCCCGCAGCAGGGACACCGTGAGGTTGGTCCACAGGACGGTGCCGTCGTTGCGGTAGTACGGCTTCTCGACGCTGTAGTGCTCGCGCTCGCCGCGTACCAGTTCGTCGTAGTACTTCCAGACCTGCGGCGAGTCCTCGGGGTGCACCCACTCGTTCACCTTGTGGCTGCGGACGTGGTTCTCCAGACCGCCGAACATCCTGGTCAGGGTGTCGTTGATCTCCAGGATGTTCCCTTCGAGATCCGCGATGCCGATCCCGACGGCCGCGTCCTTGAAGACGGCGCGGAAGCGTGCCTCGGTGGCGTGCAGCGCCTGTTCGGCGTGCGAACGGGCGGTGAGCGCCGAGCGGGCGATGGCCTCCTGCTCCGCGAGCGTCCGTTCGCGCAGCGCCTGGGTGAAACCGCCGGCGAGAGCGTGCTGGATCCGGGCGCAGCGGGCCCTGCTGTCCTCGGTCGACAGCTCCACCGGACCGTTGCCGCCGCAGTAGAGGACCAGATAGGAGTCGACGACGCCGAGCGTGGAACTCAGTGCGTCGGGGTCCGTGCAGTGGGCGGCGACGAGCCCGGCTCCCACGCGGTGCGCCGGGGCGGCGTCGAAGACCCGTCTGTGCAGGATGTCGCTGAGCTCCCGGGCGAGCGGAAGCAGATGCTCCTCGAACTCCGGGCGGGTCAGGGAGGTGGCCGTGGACGGGAAGATCGCCCGGCTCCAGATGGTGGCGAATCTCCGGAGCCGGCCCTCGGGACCGTCGGGTTCCGCGTCCGGGGCGCCGGACGACTGGGAGGGGATGCTCACGCCTTGCGCCCCACCCCGGCGAAGCCCGAATAGGTGAACGGGTCTTCCTGTGCGAGTGCCTCGGGGGATTCGGGGCGCCACTCGGGCATCGCGACGAGGCCCGGGTCGACCATCTCGTACCCCTCGAAGAACCGGCCGATCTCCTTGCGCGTACGCATGATCAGCGGGTTGCGGATGGTGCGGTAGACACCGACCGTCCCACCCGCCTCCTCCTGGGGGAGCGGGATGCCCTCGTAGGAGGCGTGGGTCAGGACCAGCAGGCTGCCGGGCGCGAGCGCGTCGCGCAGTTCCGCGACCGCCTCGTACGGGTTGTCGGCGTCCTCGATGAAGTGGAGCACTGCCACCAGGAGCAGCGCCACCGGCTTGTCCAGGTCGAGGAGGGCGTTGATCTCCGGGTTCTCCAGGATGTCCTTGGGCTTGCGGAGGTCCGCGGCGGCTATGACGGCCCGCTCGTTGCCCTCCAGGACCGCCTGGCTGTGTGCGACCGCGACCGAGTCGTGGTCGACATAGGCGATCCGGGACTCGGGGTCGGCCGCCTGGGCGACTTCGTGAACATTGCCGAAGGTCGGGATGCCGGAACCGATGTCCAGGAACTGATTGACGCCCAGAGTGGTGGCATGGTGCACGGCCCGCCGCATAAAGGCACGATTCGCCTGCATGACCTTGGGCAGCCCCGGCATGAACTCCATGGCCTTACGGGCCGCTTCCCTGTCCACCTCGAAATTGTGCGAACCGCCCAGATAGAAGTCGTACATGCGAGACACGCTCGGCACCGAGATGTCTATGCCCTGCGGTGCCCAGGCGGGACGCTCCATCGATGTCTCCAACAAGTCGCCACGGCGATCCGGCCATGTTCATGGTCAGTGTTGACCAGAGGCTACTGATCGACCGCCAAGAGAGCGAGTGGAAACGGAAATTAGAGATCCGTTATTGGTCACACATCGGAGGCATGCGCGACCGGTCCGTCGCTGCGTGTGCGCATTCGGCGACGGACCGGAACCACCGGGCTTCTCCAGGGTGCTACTTGGGGGCCCCGACGAGCTTCGCGTCGGGCGATACGGCGTACCATGTGCCCCCGACCCCTTGGCCGTTGGTGTCTCCCGGCTCCGAGTCACCGGAGAAGGTGTAGAGGGGCCAGCAGTCGAGCGACTGCTGCTGGATGCCGTCCGGCCGGTCGAAGGTGACGAATCCCTTCGTGGTGACACCGTCGACGTCATTCTTCGGGACCGGCGGGACGACCGGCCACTTCTTGAGGCAGTCACCCGTGCACGCGGACTTCATCGGCCAGGCGGAGTCCTTCTTGAACCGGTAAACCGTCATACCGCGCTTGTCGACGACTATGTCGCCGAGTTCCGGATCCCTGCGGACCGAAAGTCCGGCGAGGCCGGCCTGCTCTCCGGCGGAGGGACCGTCCGCGTTCACCGCCGCTTTCTTTCCGTCCGGAGCGGCCGCGAACCATGTTCCCCCGACACCCTGCCCCTTCGCGTCGCCGGGTCCGGTGTCCTCGGCGTAGCGGTACATCGGCCAGCCGGCGACGGTCAGCTGTTTCGTTCCGTCACCCCTCGTGACCTCGCCGATCAGTGACGCATCGGTCCCCGCGGCGGCCTCGGCGTCCTGTGCGGGCACCGCCGGCCAGGCCTTCGCACAGTCGCCCTCGCAATTCGAGGCGGGCGGTTCGGCCGTGTCCTTGTCGAACCGGTAGAGCGTGAAGCCCTCGCTGTCGGTCAGCACCTCGCCCAGCTTCTTGCTGTCCCACACGGCGAGTTGTCCGGCCTCCTTCGCCGAGGCGCCCGCGGCCGCGTCGGAGCCGTAGCCGCCGTCCGAACCGTAGCCGCCGTCGGCCGGCTGCTGTGCGGGGGCGGCGTTCCCCACGGCCTGACCGTTGGGGGACTGGACGCCCTTCTCCTGACCGCACGCCGTCGTCAGCGCCAACAGGGCCGCCGCCGTCACCGCGAGCGAGGCGTTCCGCCAGGTATTCATGTCGACTCCCGTTGTCCTTCTGTCGTCCGGGACGCGAGTCCGCGTCTTTCGTGGCCCTAGGTACGGCAGGGCGGTGCCCCGGCGTTCAACGGAAGCCGGGACAAGTTTCGACGGGCGTAAACATGAATTGCCGAATGTCCCCTCCATCAGGCGAATCAGCTGCCCGCACCGCGTGTCCGGCGGCTGCGGGGAACATGCTCCCCGGCGTGTACGGATCACGCATATGGCGGCTGACGGCCGCCACCCTGCTCCTGCTGCTCGCCGTCCCGCTGCCGGCGGCGGGTGACGACTGCGCGGTCGCCTCCATCGGACAGGGGGACGGCAGTTCGTCCTTCGCCATCGCGGGCGAGGGGCGGTGCGGGGCGGTCATCGCCGAACCCGAGCCGGAGCCGGAGCCGGAACCCGCGCCACCGCCGCCCCCTCCTCCCCCACCAGCGCCACCGCCTCCGCCACCACCGCCCTCTCCCCCGCCGCCACCACCGCCCCCTCCGCCTCCGCCTCCCCCGGCTCCCGCGCGGGAACCGGAACCGGAACCGGAACCCGCACCGCCGCCGCCCAGCGTGCGGCCGACCCCGCCGGCCCCGGAGCCCGTCGCGCTCCCCACCTACCGGAAGCCACCCCGCAAACAGCCCCGGAGCGGGCCGTCCCTGGTCTCACTCACCCTTCTGATCACCGCGCCCGCCGTCTTCGCCGTGGCAGTGCTGCGGCCCCGCTCGTCCCGCTGACCGAAGAAGGGAACCCATGTCGGAATGGCTTGTTCTGACCATTGCGATGGCGTCGGCCTGTGCCGTCGTCCTCACCACCGCCGTTCTCAGCAACCGTCGCATCGCCGATGACGACGATCCGTCCGAGACGCCGGACGTCATCGAGTACATGACCATGATGATCGGCGTGGTGTACGCGATCGTGCTCGGCCTGGCCATCGCGGGTGTGTGGGAGGGCCGCAGCGCCGCCCAGGAGTCCGTACGTCTGGAGGCCCAGGCACTGCACGAGGTGAGCGCACGATCGGCCGTATATCCGGTCGAGGTACGCGACCGTATCCGCGCGGACGTCGACGCGTACGTGGCCCATGTCGTGGGCGACGAATGGAAATCGATGACGGACCACGGAAGTCTCACCGAGGAGGGCACCAGGCTGCTCGACCGGGTACGGGCGGACGTGACCGAGTACAAGCCGCGGACGGACCACGAAGGACAGGCGTACCAGCCGCTGGTGGACCAGGTGGCGGCCGTCGACGACGCACGCGGGTCCAGGGGGCAGAACGCCGGCGCGACCATGCCTGGTGTCGTCTGGTTCGGCCTGATCACCGGGGCCGTCGTCACGGTCGGGCTGATCTTTACGCTCCAGATCCGCAGAACCTTCCGTGAATTGCTGCTGGCCGGCCTCTTCAGCGTCCTGATCGCGTTCCTGCTCTTCCTGATCTGGGATTTCGACGCCCCCTTCGGCCGGGGTATCTCCGCGACGACGGCTCCCTTCGTCGACCTGTTCCCGCGTGCCACGGGCGGGTAGGAGCGCCCGGCCCGCACACCTGCTCCCCCGTCCGGTGCGCCGGCCGGGGGACACGGCTGCCCCATTCGCCTTACACCGATAGCGGGTGGTATGTGGCGCTTCTACCGTTCGGTCATCGAGGGGCATTACTCATGCCTCGCGGAAATCCGTTCCGCGGCTGCTCCTCGGGACCCGGAGGAACAACCATGCGCGCGATACGTGTCGCACCCGTCGCCCTGCTGGGCGCCGCCGCCTGCCTTCTGATGGCACCGGCCGCATCGGCCGATGTGCTCAACGGCGGCACGTCCACCTCGTTCACGCCGACCATCACTCCGTCGACGGTCGCGCCGGGGGGCCGGGTCACCCTCGGCGCCGTGGGGTGCACCAGTGACGCGACCGCGTTCTCGGGCGTGTTCGACACGACCACCATCCCGAGCGGAAGGTCGGCCACGGCGACCGTCGACCAGGACGCCAGGCGGGGTGCTGTCTACGAGGTGACCTTCCGCTGCGGCACCACCACACGGTCCGCCAATCTGACGATTACGAGCGGTGCCACCAGCTCCCCCACGACCACCCCGACCGCGGCCCCCACGACCAGCTCCACCGCCTCTCCCAGCGGCGTGCTGGGTGGACTCGGCGGCAGCGTCGACACGATGGACCCCACGGAGATCGCGGCCGGGTCAGCGCTGGTGGCGGTGGCTTCGGCCGGCGCCTTCTACGTCCTGCGCAAGCGCCGTACGGGCCGTCAGCACTGACGCTCGCCGCAGCGCACGGATACACGACAGTCGCCCCGGGTCCTGATCCAGGACTCGGGGCGACGGGCGTATCGGGCCGGGCAGGAGGTTCGAAGCGTCAGATCGCCGCATTGCTCATCCGGCGACGGACCACGAACACGGCACCGCCGACGGCCGCGGCCGCGACAAGACCGCCACCCACCTGCATCTCGACGGAGCTGGGGCCCATCGAGCCGCCGAGGCCGCCTTGTGCGCCGCGCGAGGGAAGCACGGTGAAGCGGGCCGTGGCCACCGGGTCGCCGTTGCCACCCTGGCCACCACCGTTGCCACCCTGACCGCCGTTGCCACCGCCGTTGCCGCCCTGACCGCCGTTACCGCCGCCCTGGCCACCGTTACCGCCCTGGCCGCCGTTACCGCCGTTACCGCCCTGGCCACCACCGTTGCCACCCTGGCCGCCGTTGCCGCCGCCCTGACCGCCGTCACCTCCGTTACCGCCGCCGAAATTGTTGTCGCTGTCGTTGCACCGCACGGAGAGGCTGTACTGCCCGGGCGTCGCGTTGTCCCGGATACGCGCCGTGGCGTAGCCGACCCGGCCCGGCGAGAGGTTGACCGTCGGGAACGCGTTCGACCAGACCCTGCCGCCGGAACGACCGCAGCCCTCCGCGCTGACCTGCATCGTGGCGCCCTGGAAGACCGAGGACGGGTTGACGGTGACGTTGGTCGGGAAATTGCTCGGGTTGCTGCCCGGGCCGCCGCCGGCGGCGGCCAGCGGGGCAGCGAGCCCGACCGCCGCGAAGGCGGTCGCGGTCACCGCGAGAGCGCGTGAAGCACGCATCTTTGAACCTCCAGCGGGAAGCGCCCCGGAGACTTGTTCTCCGGGATCAGTCGACGAATGACGCATCCCATGACGAACCCTCACCAGATACCGCGCACGTCGCACTTCGGCACTGCTCCACAACGGTGATCCGACACGCCGTCAGCCGAGGCCGTGATCTGACGGACTCGCAGGTCACGGACCGTCAGAACTTTTATCGGACCATTACTCCGAAGAGAAGGCGCCACCGTCCGGGTCCGATCGGCCGCCACCCGTTCGCCCTCCTCTGATCGCCGCCGCACGGGCCCCCGCCTAGCGTGGCCGTGTCGCGACGAAGGGAGAACCATGGGCCGGGACCAGTGGGGCGGCGAGCGGAGCAGACGCACACCGTGGGGCGCGATCGCCCTGGTGATGCTCACCGGGCTCGCGCTCATGCGCAACGGTGCGGAGACGTCCCCCGGGCCACCGCAGCCGGCCGCCGCGGCCTCCGTGGCCGGCCCCGGGAGGCCGCGGTTTCCGCCCCGCTCGAGGGCGAGCCGGTCCAGCCGCTCGCGTACGCCCCCGTCGAGCGCATCCAGATTCCGTCGATCGAGGTCGACGCACCCGTCGTAGACGTGAACCTGGACCCGGCCGGCTGGATCGAGGCGCCGCCCGCCCAGGACCCGAACCTCGCCGGCTGGTACCAGAACGGCATCGCCCCGGGACAGCGTGGCACCTCCGTGATGGTCGGCCACGTCGACAACCTCGCGGGCCCGGCGGTCTTCTACGGACTGGGCTCCCTCGACAAGGGAGGGCAGATCGAGGTGTCCCGCTACGACGGCCGGGTCGCGGTGTTCGAGATCTACGGCGTCGAGGTCTTCTCCAAGAACGACTTCCCCGGAGCCAGGGTCTACGGCGACACCGGACACGCCGAGCTGCGGGTCATCACCTGCGGCGGCGGCTACACGAAGGCCGCCGGTTACGACGGGAACGTCGTGGTCTTCGCCCGCCTGGTGGCGACGCGCTAGCAGGGACACGCGGCGCCCGCCGTCAGGTGCGGCGCGGGACGGTCGGACGGTAGCCCCTCTCCAGGAGCGCGGGCAGATAGCGGCGCAGGGCGGCCACGCTCTGGGACCGGTTTCCGCCCGCGTCGTGCGACAGGACCACGACGCCGGGCGCGGCGCCCTCCTCGACCCGGCGGACGATGGTGTCGGTGCCCGGCGTGGTCCAGTCCAGTGTGTCGACGGTCCAGGCCATCGGTTCCATGCCCAACGCGGCACCGATCTCGAAGGAGTGGCGGTTCCAGGCGCCGTACGGGGCGCGGTACCAGAGCGGCGGGGCGCCCAGCGTCTTCTCGATGACCTCGCTGGTGCTGCCCAGCTCGTCGCGGACGGCGCCTCGGGGAAGGCCGGGGATCAGCGGGTGCGACCACGAGTGGTTGCCGACCACGTGCCCGTCGTCGGACATCTCGCGCAGCAGGTCGCGGTTGTCGGCCGCCATCTCGCCACAGACGAAGAACATCGCCCGGACGTCGTACCTGCGGAGCGTGGCCAGGATGTCAGGGGTGTACCGCGGGTCGGGGCCGTCGTCGAAGCTCAGCACCATCGCGTCGCTCCCCAGCCCGGGCAGCTCCTCGAACGGCCGGGTGCGCACGGGTGGCGGGGCCGGGCGGAAGCGAGGTGGCGTGCCCGAGGTCATGGGCCGCAGCCGGTAGGAGCCCGGGCCCGCCTGCACCCTCGCCGGGGGCCCGGCCGCCGGAGCCGGCGGTTCGCCGCCGGGACGCGTGGGCGTTCCGGCCGGATCCGCCGCGATCATGTGCACCGCGGTGGCGGCCCCCAGCGCGAGGGCCAGGCGCAGAAGGGCGCGTCGTTCCGCTGGAATCTGATCATGCTTCATGACCAACTGCTCGCACGGAGTCGGTCCCGCCTCCGCCGTCGACACCGGATATCAGATGTTTTGCACCCGATGGATGGAGCGCCCCCGACGGGGTCCGGCGAGGAGAGTGCCCGGTCCGGCGGAGGCGCCGGGAGCTCTGGGAACGGGAGCGGCTACCCTCGGGGCCGTGACAGACCAGCAACAACACCGGTTCGAGCGCGGCACGGACGGCCCCAAGGTGATCGTCGCGGGCATCGACGGTTCCGAGTCCTCGATGCGGGCGGCGGCGTACGCGGCCGGCCTCGCCCGTCGGCAGAACGCGTTGCTCGCCCTCGTCTACGTCCAGCCGGTGCTGTCGGCCGGTGCCGCCCTGGGAGCCCCGGTCGCCGACGCCACCGGGGAGGTCGCCGAGGAGCTCGTGAACGAGATCAGGACCGCGACGGAACACCTGAAGGACATATGGAACGTCCGCTGGGAGTTCCACACGTTCCACGGTGATCCGTACAACGGGCTCGTGACGGCGGCGGACGAGCTGAAGGCGGACGCTGTGATCGTGGGCGCGTCGGAGTCCGCAGGCCACCGCTTCATCGGTTCGGTGGCGGTGCGCCTCGTGAAGGCGGGCCGCTGGCCGGTCACCGTCGTGCCGTGACGATCCCCGCGGCGCGCCGTCCGCGGGGTTGTCCGGGGCCGGACGGGCCGGGCGGGCATGTCACTTCCCCGCGACGAGGCCGTCCTTGGCCGCACCCCGGCTGAGGACGACGCCCTGGATCCGTTCGCGGACCTCGCGCAGACGACCGGCTTCACGGTCCAGGCCGACGACGCGTGCCGCCTCGGGGTCGAACAGCTGGGGCAGGAATTCCGCCTTGCTGACAGCCCATCGCTGCCCGGGCTTCGCCGGCCGCTCGAAGGTGAAGCGTCCCATCGAGCTCTCGTTGGCACGCGGGTCCCGGACCCCTTCGTCATTGACCATGGCACCGGCGACCTGGTCGCCCATGCCGTAGACGATCCAGGTGCCGTTGACCTTCTCGTACGCCTGCGGGACATGGGCGTGGGTGCCGAGGATCAGGTCGATGTCAGGGCGTTCCCCCGTGCCGGAGGCCGTGAGTTCATGGCCGAGGTCGAGCTGGTCGTCGTCCGGCCGCTCCTGCCATTCGGTACCCCAGTGCAGGGACACGACGACCACGTCGGCACCCGCCTCGCGAGCCGTCCGGGCGTCCGCGACGATGCGGTCCTTGTCGATCAGGTCGACCGCCCAGGGCTGCCCGTCGGGCAGCGTCTTGTCGTTGGTGCCGTAGGTGTACGCGAGGTGCGCGACCTTCGCCGCGTCCTTGCCCTTGCCCGCCTTGAGCATCGTGGGCCGGGCGGACTCCTCTGCCGAGCGTGCGGAGCCCGCGTGGGCGATACCGGCGCTGTCGAGTGCGTCGAGTGTGCGTCGGATTCCCTGGGTGCCGTCGTCCAGGGTGTGGTTGGAGGCGGTGGAGCAGGAGTCGTAGCCGGTGGCTCGCAGCGCGGTCGCCACCTCGGGCGGTGACCTGAAGTCCGGATAGCCCGTGTAGGGGCCGCCGTTGCGGCCGTACACCGTCTCCATGTGGCAGATGGCCAGATCCGCTCCCGAGACCGCGGGGGCCGCGCCCTTGAGCATCGGGCGGAAGTCGTAGCCCGCGCCGCCCGCGTCGGCGGCGGCCCGGTCGATGATCGAGGAGTGCGGCAGGACGTCGCCCGAGGCCAGCAGCGTGAAGCTGTCCGCGCTGCCCGTTCCCTCGGCCCCCGCCCCGTTCGCTCCGGGCTCGGCGGAGAGGTGCCGCCCGGCGAAACCGGGGGTCGAGGACTGCTGGCCGGTACAGGCTGTCGCTGTGGTCAGCAGGCCGGCGACGGCGATCGCCGCGCCCTGTCGGATGCGCTTCGTCATCTGCACGACTCCCGGATTCGGATGATTTTCACCATCCGAATACACATATATTCATACTGGCAAGTCAAGGATAAAGACGCCGAAATACCTTAATCGGCCGTATCGCCGTCCGCCGACCGTTCACCGCACCACTCGCCGCTCCGTGCGACCGCTCAACGCACACCTCGGTGCACCGCCTGTTCTCCCGCGCCCTGATGCGTTCGTATTCGCCGGGCGGGAGCGAGGCGTCAGGGGCCTCTTCGGGAAAGGGACGTTCACGATGACCACTGCGACAACCGGTGAGCGGGCTCTCGCGGAGCTGCAGCGCGACCACGGGCCCGCCCTGTTCCACTTCCTGCTGGGACTGACGTTCGGCGACCGGCAGCGGGCGGAGGACCTGCTGCAGGAGACGCTGGTACGTGCCTGGCAGCACCCGGAGGCCTTCGACGCCCCCTACGACTCGATGCGCCCGTGGCTCTTCACCGTCGCCCGGCGCCTCGCCATCGACGCCCGCAGGTCCCGCCAGGCCAGGCCGACGGAGGTCAGTGACGCGGTCCTGGAGAGCGCACCCGCCCGGGACGACACTGCGGCCTCTGCGGTCCACGCCCTCGACGTCCGCGAGGCCGTGAGGACGCTCAGCCCCGAGCACCGCGCGGTGCTCGTGCAGATCTACTTCCGGGGGCTCAGCGTGGGCGAGACCGCGCAGGCCCTCGGCATACCCTCGGGGACCGTCAAGTCCCGCTCGTACTACGCGCTGCGACTGCTGAGCCGCACTCTGCCCGGCTACTCCAGCAGGTCCTCCACGTCGAGCAGCGCGAGCAGGGACACCGCGTCCGCGACCTCGACGTAGGCCGCGGCGCACGCCCCGCACCGCTGGAGGTGTCCGGCGACGTGACCGGTCTCCTGTGCGTCGAGGGCGTCGAGCACATAGGCCCCCAGCGTCTGCCGTACATGCGGGTCGTCACCGCGGTCGGTCGTCATCGCGCCTCGAATCTCCCGACGGATCCTGCCCTTCTGCCCACGCGGGGCGCGTGCCCCCGGTTCAATGCTGCGTACAGCCCGGTGCCGAGTCGACGAAAGAGGCGAGACGGGATGCGTCCCGAACATCACGAGGAATCCGGTGGGGACGGGCTGCTGGTCCCGATGGCCTGGATGTACTCCGAGTACATCGCCGACGAGGTGCTGGCGACCGGCGACCTGATGGAACCGACGACCCTGGAGTATCGGGCGGGACGCGACGCGCTCGCTCTGACGATCTTCCTCTCCGACGGTGCGGCCGCCGAGGAACTCCCCGTCGCCCGGGTGGACGAGCTGCGGTTGCTCACTGCGTACGGCGCCTCCTGGAGGCACTGGGTCTGTGCGCGTCTGGAGGCACTGGAGCGGCCGACCGCTCCGGCCGGGCCCCCGGATCCCGACCTCGCGCTCGCGCGGACCGTGTGGCGGTGGCTGGAGGAGACCGAGCTCCTGGCCGCGGACCTCGACGCGATCGGCCCGCCGCCGTGGGACCCGTCGGGCGACGACGAGGGCGAGATCCAGGTGTGGACCCCGGCCTGGCAGCTGGGACTACCGCTGGGACACCTGGCCGTCCATCTCTACTGAGGCGTCAGCGCCTCATGAACCGTGCACGCCCGCACGGTACTTGGGCAGCCGCAGGGTGATCTTCATGCCCGCTCCGACGCCGGTCTCGATGACGAGCCCGTAGTCGTCCCCGTACACCTGGCGAAGCCGCTCGTCCACGTTGAGCAGGCCGATGCCGGTGGAGGCGCCGCCCTCCCCGCGCAGGATGCGCCTCAGACGCTCCGGGTCCATCCCCGTGCCGTCGTCCTCGATGACGACCTCGGCCTCGGCACCCGCGTCCAGTGCGCTGATCGTGACGCGGATCGGGGCGTCGCCCGCCCTGACGGGGTCGCGGGGCCGGGGAAGGGTGACCGCGCCCTCGAGGCCGTGCTTGACGGCGTTCTCGACCAGGGGCTGGAGGCACAGGAACGGGAGCGACACGGGAAGCACCTCGGGCGCGACCTGGAGGGTGACGGAGAGACGTTCACCGAAGCGGGCCCTGACCAGCGCCAGATACTGGTCGATGGAGTGGAGTTCGTCGGCCAGGGTGGTGAACTCCCCGTGCCGGCGGAAGGAGTATCGGGTGAAGTCGGCGAACTCCAGGAGCAGTTCACGTGCCCGTTCCGGGTCGGTCCGGACGAACGAGGCTATGGCGGCAAGCGAGTTGAAGATGAAGTGGGGGGAGATCTGGGCCCGCAGTGCCTTGATCTCGGCCTCGACGATCTGCGTGCGGGAGCGGTCCAGTTCGGCTAGTTCCAGCTGTACGCAGACCCAGCGGGCCACCTCCCCCGCCGCCCGGGCCAGCACCGCCGACTCCCGGGGCGCGTAGGCGACGAGCGTGCCGAGCACCCGGTGGTCGACCGTCAGCGGGACGGCGACGGCCCAGCGCAGCGGGCAGTCGAGGTCTCCGCAGTCGCTGTGGAAGGCGGTGTCCCGTCCGCTGGCGAGCAGCCCCTCGACCTGCTCCATCACCTCCTTGCCGTGATGGTCCCCCTCGCCGTCCCACACCAGTACCCGGTCCCGGTCGGTGAGGCACAGGGCCTCGGTGCCCAGCAGTGAGCGCAGCCGGCGCGCCGACCTGCGGGCGCTCTCCTCCGTGAGTCCGGCGCGCAGCGGGGGCGCGGCGAGGGAGGCCGTGTGCAGGGTCTCGAAGGTGGCGTGCTCGACGGGCGTGCCCACGTCGCTGGTGCGTACGGGGCGGGCGGTGCGGCCGAGGAGGAAGCCCGTGCCGAACAGCAGCAGCGCCAGCAGCGCGATGACGGCGATTCCTGCTCCGGTCACCGCACGCGTCCCGCGGCCAGTGCTTCCGGCAGGTGGAAGCGGGTCATGGCCGCGTTGGTGCCGGGCGGTATCCGTCCGGGAGTGGCCAGGGAGACCAGGATCATCGCGAGGAAACCGACCGGCACGGACCATACGGCCGGCCAGGCCAGCAGGGCGTGCGGCCAGCCGGGCGGACGCACCGCGCCGCTGACGGTGATGGCGACGGACAGCAGCGCGGAGCCGCCGCCGAGCAGCAGCCCGGCGATCGCGCCAGGCGGGGTGAGCCGCCGCCACCAGATGCCGAGGACGAGCAGCGGGCAGAACGAGGAGGCGGACACCGCGAAGGCCATTCCCACGGCGTCGGCGACCGGCACCCGGCTGACGACCAGTGAGCCGGCCAGCGGTACTGCGATGGCCAGCACGGTGGCCAGCCGGAAGTGCCGTACGCCTCGCGAGGGCAGGACGTCCTGGGTGATCACACCGGCGACGGCCATGGTGAGTCCCGACGCGGTGGACAGGAACGCGGCGAACGCGCCCCCCGCGAGGAGCGCGCCGAGCAGATCACCGCCGAGGCCGCCGATCACCCGTGCCGGCAGCAGCAGTACCGCGGCGTCGGCGTCCCCGCCGTGCATGAAGTCGGGTGCGTAGAGGCGCCCCAGGGCCCCGTACACCGGCGGCAGCAGGTAGAAGAGACCGACCAGGGCGAGGACGGCGACCGTGGTGCGGCGTGCGTCCCGTCCGTTGGGGCTGGTGTAGAAGCGGACCACCACGTGCGGAAGGCCCATGGTGCCGAGGAAGGTCGCGATGATCAGTCCGTACGTCGCGTAGAGCGGATGGTCGGCCCGGAAGACCGAGATCTGTTCGTCGAAGGTGACCCGGGGCCGCCCGTCGCCCTGCCAGGCGAGTACCAGGAAGATCGCGGGCACCAGGAGCGCGGTGAGCTTGAGCCAGTACTGGAACACCTGGACGAAGGTGATCGAGCGCATGCCGCCCGCGGCGACGGCGACCACCACGACGGAGGCGACGAGCACGTCGCCGAGCCAGCCGGGTGCCCCTGTCAGGATCTTCAGGGTGAGGCCGGCGCCCTGAAGCTGCGGTACGAGATAGACCCAGCCGGCGCCGACGACGAACACGCTGACCAGCCTGCGCACCTGCCGGGACTCCAGCCGTCCTTCGGCGAAGTCGGGCAGGGTGTACGCCCCGGAGCGGCGCAGCGGGGCGGCGACGAACACGAGCAGCACGAGGTATCCGGCGGTGTAGCCGACCGGGTACCAGAGCATGTCCGGCCCGTGCACCAGCACCAGGCCGGCGATCCCGAGGAAGGAGGCCGCGGACAGGTACTCCCCGCTGATCGCCGCGGCGTTGAGCCTCGGTCGCACGGTGCGCGAGGCGACGTAGAAGTCGGAGGTGGTACGGGAGATCCGCAGCCCGAATCCGCCGACGAGGACGGTGGCCAGGACGACGAGGGCCACCGCCACCACCGATGCCGGGTGGCCGGGCACGCTCACGGTGAGGGGAGGCCTTCCACGAGTCGGGCGAAGTCTCGCTCGTTGCGCTCGGCCCTGCGCACGTACCACCAGGCCGCCAGGGTGAGCGGTGGACAGGTGGCGAAGCCGAGCACCCCCCAGACGAGCGCGTCGCTGTTCAGCGCCTCGAAGACCAGGGGCAGGGTGCCGGCCACGGTGGCGAGTACGGCGAAGACGGTGAGTCCGGCGCGGAGCTGGCTGCGCATCAGGGAACGGACGTAGGCGCCGCCGAGGGCGGTCTGTTCGTCGATCTCCGACTGGGCACGGTAGCGGGGCAGCGGACGCACCCGCCGGGGCTCGCCCGTGACCACTTCGCGCCGGGGCGTGCTCTCTGCGGACATGGGCCCGGAGTCTAGGCGGCGCGGGGCTCGGCTGGGAAGGGCCGCCGTCCGGTAGGGGCAGGTCAGCGGCCGGTCTGCCGCATCAGGAGGTCACGCAGGGAGCGGGTGTGACGACGGCTGACCGCGAGTTCCGCGTCCCCGATGCGGACGCTCATGCTGCCGGCGTCGAGCCGGAGTTCGTCGATCCGGTTCAGCGCCACGAGATGGCGGCGGTGGATGCGTACGAACCCCCGGGAGCGCCAGCGCTCCTCCAGGGTGGTGAGCGGTATCCGGACGAGATGGCTGCCGGACGAGGTGTGCAGGCGGGCGTAGTCCCCCTGTGCCTCGGCGTACGCGATGTCGTCGACGGGCACGAAGCGGATGACCCCTCCCAGTTCGACCGCGATCTGGTCGGCGGCCGCGTCGTGGACGGACGCGGAGCGCTCACCGACCTGCTCGGCGACCCGGCGTACGGCCTCCGCGAGGCGCTCGCGCCGCACGGGCTTGAGTACGTAGTCGACGGCCTTGAGGTCGAAGGCGTGGACGGCGAAGCCTTCGTGGGCGGTGACGAAGACGATGAGCGGCGGTGCGGCGAACCCGGCCAGGAGCTGGGCGACGTCGAGTCCGGTCAGCCCCGCCATGTGGATGTCCAGGAACACCACGTCGATGGCGGAGGGATCGTCGGGCCCGGCGTCGACGGCCCCACCGATGCGGCGCAGCGCCTCGGTGGCTCCCCTGGCGCCCTCGGCGCTCCGGATACGGGGATCGGCGCGCAGGAGGTAGAGGAGTTCCTCCAGGGCGGGTTCTTCGTCGTCGACGGCGAGTACGCGCAGCATGAGGCCGGAGTTTAGGTCCTCCGGCGGCCGGACGGCGTGAGTGATTCCCGGGTTCGTCACGTATCCGAGGGCATGCACGCCACCGAACCGCACCGCGACGCCGGGGCCTACGCGCTCGGGGTGCTCGGGGCTGCCGACACCTCCCGCTTCGAGGAGCATCTGGCGGAGTGCGCCGTGTGCGTGGTGCAGGTGCGCGAGTTCGGGTCCGTGGTGGATCGTCTGGCCGAGTTCGCGCGCTGCGCGGAACGTGCGGCCGCCCGCCGGCCGTGGTGGCCGGGCCGCTACTTGAGCAGGCGGGACAGCCGGCGGTCGGCGAGGGGCTTGCCGCCGGTCTGACAGGTGGGGCAGTACTGGAGCGAGGAGTCGCTGAACGACACCTCCAGCACGGTGTCGCCACAGACGGGGCAGGGCAAGCCCGCGCGGCCGTGGACGCGCATGCTGCTCTTCTTCTCGGCCTTGAGCCGGCCTGCCGCGACGCCGCGGGAGCGTTCGACCGCGTCCTGGAGCGTGGTGCGCATGGCGTTGTACAGGTGGGTGATGTCGTTGTCACCGAGTGCGGTGGTGAGCTTGAACGGCGACATCTTCGCGACGTGCAGGATCTCGTCGCTGTAGGCGTTGCCGATGCCCGCGATCAGCGACTGGTCGCGCAGCGCTCCCTTGATCTGGCGGCGTGCTCCGCCGAGCACCGCAGCGAACGCGTCACGGTCGAAGGTGTCGGCGAGCGGATCCGGCCCGAGGCGTGCCACGCCGGGCACGTCCGCGGGGTCGTGCACCAGGTGGACGGCGAGGCGTTTGGTGGTGCCCATCTCCGTCAGGTCGAAGCCGTCGCCGCCCGTGAGCACCGTACGCAGGGCGAGCGGTCCTTTGCCCGGCCTCGGCGGGGTCGCGGGGAAGCTGTCCTTCCACTGGAGCCAGCCGGCTCTCGCGAGGTGGATGAGCAGATGGAGCTCCCCGGCCGTGAGGTCGAGGAACTTACCGTGCCGGGTCACGGAGGACACGGTGGCGCCCTCCAGGTCGGTGACCGGCGGGTCGTACGTCTTCAGGACGCTGATCGCGAGCGGCAGCACCCGGGCGATCTCCTTGCCGACCAGGTGGTCGTCGAGGAAGTCCCGCAGGGCTTCGACTTCCGGCAGTTCGGGCATGGCTCCAGCGTGCCGCAACGGGACCGCGACTGCCCGGCGGAAATCTCGGGGGCGTTCAGACGGCGGGTTCCCGGAGCCCGTAGACGCGCTGCGCGGTGCCGGCCAGGACGGACCGCCGGTCGGCCTCGCCGAGACCGTCCGTCAGCTGGTGTGCGGTGTCCAGGACGTCGGCGTATCCGGCGGCGAGCCGGCACACGGGCCAGTCGGAGCCGTACATCAGCCGGGTGGGTCCGAAGGCCTCGATGACCGTGTCCGCGTAGGGGCGGAGGTCCTCGACGGTCCAGGAACGCGGGTCCGCCTCGGTGACGAGGCCGGAAAGTTTGCAGACGGTGTTGGGCAGCGCGGCGAGGGCCCGCAGACCGTCGGCCCAGGGGTGCGTCGTGCGCCGTGCCACCGGTGGCTTGCCCGCGTGGTCGAGCACGAAGGTCAGTTCCGGCAGCAGGGCGGCCGCTCGGGCGGCTGCGGGCAGTTGGTGGGGCCGGACTATCAGGTCGTAGACGAGACCGGCGGCGGCGACGGCCCTCAGACCGCGCAGGACGTCGGGGCGCAGCAGCCACTCGGGGTCGGGTTCGCCCTGGACCTGGTGCCGGATTCCGACGAGCCGGTCACCGCCGGGCAGGGCACGGAGCGAGGCGAGGGTGTCGGTGACGTCCGGGGCGGTGAGGTCGGTCCAGCCGACCACGCCCGCGACGAGGGTGCTGCCGTCGGCGAGGGCTAGGAACTCGGGGGTCTCCTCGGCGACGGTCACCGTCTGGACGAGCACGGTGGACACCACCCCTGCGGCCCGCGCCTCGGGTTCCAGGTCGGCGAGGGTGAAGGTGCGGCGGATGGGGGCGAGTTCCTCGCCGGTGATCCAGTCCTGGTCGCGCACCGCGAGGTCCCACACGTGGTGGTGTGCGTCGATGACCGGCAGGGGTGTCATGTCAGATCAGTCCTTCCGCGCGCAGGTCGTCCCAGAGCGCGTCCGGGACGGGCCTGCGGATCTGGGCCGCCGCGTCGCGCACCTCGTCCGGGGAGCGGGTTCCGACAAGGACCCCGGCGACGGCCGGGTGCAGCAGCGGGTAGTGCAGGGCGGCGGCGCGCAGCGGGACACCGTGTCCCTCGGCGACGTCCCGGATGCGCAGGGCCCGGTCCAGGAGCGGCGCGGGGGCCGCCGCGTAGTCGTAGGAGGCGCCGGGGCGGGGGTCGGCGAGCAGCCCGGAGTTGAAGACACCTCCGACGACCACGCCGCGGTGGCGGGCTGCGGCCTCCGGCAGGAGCGCGTCGAGGGCGCTGTGGTCGAGGAGGGTGAAACGGCCGGCGCAGAGGACGACGTCGACGTCGGTCTCGCGCAGGAAGCGGGTGAGCATCGCGGTCTGGTTCATGCCGGCGCCGATGGCTCCGACCATGCCCTCCGCGCGGAGCTTCTCCAGCGCCGGGTAGCCCTCGCGGAAGGCCGCTTCCCCATGGTCGTCGGGGTCGTGCAGATAGACGATGTCGACCCGGTCGAGGCCGAGGCGTCCCAGGCTTTCCTCGATGCTGCGGCGGATGCCGTCGGCGCTGAAGTCCCAGCGGCGCCGGTGGGTGTGCGGCACGGCGAATCCGTCGGACAGTCCCTCGTGGGCCGCCGTCTCGGCGGGGGTCAGCGGGTCGAGCAGACGGCCCGCCTTCGTGGACACCGTGTACTGCGCCCGCGGCCGGTCGCGCAGGGCCTCGCCGAGGCGGCGTTCGGAGAGCCCGAGGCCGTAGTGCGGTGCGGTGTCGAAGTAACGGACGCCCTCCTCCCAGGCCGCGTCGACCGCTGCCGCGGCCTGTTCCGGGTCGACCTCCGTGAAGAGGTTGCCGATCGCCGCTGCCCCGAAGGAGAGTTCGGTGATCTCGACCGCGCTGCTTCCGAGCCTGGTATGCCGCATGCCGCCCCCGCCGATGGTCCGATGGTCCGTACAGGACTATTCATCGGATCAATCGGCTGCGTCAACAGGGTGGGGCGGATCGGCTCTCAAGCCGGTGCGGGCACCGTGGGTACGAGTGCGTGCAGGTCGTGGAGCTCTTCCCGGAGCGCGGAGGCCAGCCGGTCGAGATCCGGCAGCGCCTTTCCGTCCGCCACCAGTCCGATCTGTACCCGTCCGCCGTAGGTGGACAGTGCGACGGCCAGCGCCTGCCCGCGGGCCAGCGGCGCCATGGGGTAGACGGCTCGCAGCGGGCACCCGCCGAGCGAGAGGGCCGAGCGGGGCAGGGGCACGCTGGTGACCAGGATGTCGAAGAGCATCCGGGCCGCGTTCCCCGCCAGTGGCGCTCCGAACCGGTGGGCCAGTGCGGGCAACTGGTCGGCCAGGACGGCGACCGCGCCCGCGCCGCGCAGGGGTCCCGCGGCCTTGTTGCGGTTCATTCCGGCGCGTACGAGTCGCAGCCGTTCGCGGGCGTCGGGCTCGCCGACGGGCAGACCGAGGAGATAGGCGGAGAGCCTGTTGCCGGTGGCCGCCCCACCGGGCCGGCGCCGGGAGACGGGGACCAGGGCGCGGGGGTCGGCGCCGGGGAGCGGCTCACCCCGTTCGAGCATCCAGCGGCGCAGCGCACCGGCGACGACGGCGAGCAGCACGTCGTTGGCCGTGCCGCCCTCGGTGCGCCGGATGCGCTGCACCGTTTCCGCGTCGAGCTCGGCGGTGGCGAGCCGGCGCGTGCCGCTGGAGCGAGCGGTCAGTGCCGTGGTCGCGCGCAGGTCGAGGCGGCTGGCGCGGACGACGGAGGCCCCGACCCCCAGTGCCCGGCCGACTTCGCCGAGCCGCTCCCTCGCCATGCCCGCGACCTCGTACGGACCGGGCAGCCAGGAGCGGGGCGGGACGGGTGTCCGCCGGTGCGCCGCGCTGCGGCCCGCACCGGCGGAGGCGATCTGGTCGAAGATGCCGGCGCCGATGGCGACGGCCCGCATCCCGTCGGCGAGCGCGTGGTGCAGCTTGACGAGCACGGCGAACGGGCCGTCGCCCGGACTGTCGAGGAGGTACATCCGCCAGGGCGGCAGCCCGCGCCCCAGCGGCTGCTCCATGAGTTCACCGGCGAGCCAGGCCTCTCGTCAGGAAGTCGCCCTCGGGCAGGACGACCCGCGTGACGTGGCGCTGCACGTCGAAGTCCTTGTCGGTGAACCAGGCCGCACCGCCGACGGGGAGCAGGACGTCACGCACCCGCATCCGCAGCCGGGGAATGGCGGCCGCCCGCGCTCCGAGGAGGTCGAGCAGCTCCGGCACGGAGACACCGGGCACCGGGTCGAAGACCGCGAGGGCGCCGAGGTGCATCGGATGGGCATCGGATTCGAGGTGCCAGAAAGCCAGATCAAGAGGTGCCAGGAGCTCGGTACTCAACGGGGCCTCGCGTCGTCGACAGCGGAACGGCGGGATCGCAGTCAATCCCGCACGGTCGGTTACGGTCAAGTAATGACATGTTACGTACTGTTACAGTCTCGCGCCGTCTCGGCGCCGGTGCTGCCGGCGCTCAGGGACGACGAATTCGCACCACACGCACTTGCCGTTCCCCCGGGACTCCACTCCCCAGATGTCGGCAAGTCGGTCGACGAGCATGAGCCCGCGGCCCGAGACTCCCGACTCCCCCGCATCCCTGCGGCGTGGCAGCGCACTGGAACGGTCCTCGACGTCGACCCGGAGACGGCGTTCGGGGCCGGTGAGCACCCGGATGGTGACGATGGCGCCGCCGTCGGTGTGCATCAGCGCGTTGGTGATCAGTTCGTCGGCCGCGAGCTCCACCTCGTCGGCCCGGTCCTTGGCGCCCCAGGCGCGGACCGCCGCCCGGATCATGTGGCGGGCGGACGTCAGCGCCTCGGGATCGTTCTGGGCGACGTGCTGCTGGAGCCGGCCGCCCGGATGGGGGGCGTGGGCCGCGTCCCGGCGCAACAGGAGCACCGCCATGTCGTCCTCGCCGCCGCGCTCGTCGACGACCTCGCAGAGCCGGTCGGCCAGTCTCTGCAGGTCCTGCGGCCCGTCACGCACGGTCGCCGCCAGCAGCCTCATGCCCTCGTCGAGGTCGGTGCCCGGCAGCTCCACCATCCCGTCGGTGTAGAGGATCAGGGTCTGGCCCGGGTCCAGATCGACGGTGTTCACCGGGTATTCGAGGTGTCCGAACTCTGCGGAGAGGCCCAGCGGCATCCCTCCGTCGGACGGCAGCCTGCGGCAGCTCCCGTCGGCGCCACGCAGGGCCGGGTCGATGTGACCGGCCCTGACCAGCTGCACCACCCCGGTGGTCATGTCGGCCTCGGCGTAGGTGCAGGTCGCGAAGCGGTCGGTGTCGAGTTCATGGAGGAACACGGACGCCCGTGCCATGACCGTGGCAGGGCTGTGCCCCTCGGCCGCGTAGGCGCGCAGCACGATGCGGAGCTGCCCCATGACGGCCGCCGCGTGCGTGTCGTGTCCCTGTACGTCACCGATGACGGCACCGACACGTCCGCCGGGCAGCGGGATGATGTCGTACCAGTCGCCGCCGATGTCCCTCCCCAGCCGTGCGGACCGGTAGCGGACGGCGACCCGGGCCCCGGGCACATCGGGAATCCGGCGCGGCAGCATCGCCTGCTGGAGCCCTTCGGCGAGATCGTGCTCCTGCTCGTAGAGCATGGCCCGCTGGAGGCTCTGTGCGATCGAACTGCCCAGAGCCACCAGGAGGTTCCGTTCGTCACCGGTGAAGCCGGCCTTGTTCCCGTAGAGCAGCCCGAGTGCCCCGATCGGGCGGGCCTGGGCGATGAGCGGCATGTAGGCGGCGGCGGTGATGCCGAGGTGGCTGATGTGCGGCCACAGGATGGGGTACGAGGTCGCGAAGTCCTCGGGCGTCTCGATGAACCGCGGCGTGAGCGTACGGATCACTTCGCTCATCGGGTAGGGCTCGTCCGTCCGGGTGTAGCGGGTGCCCTGCACGAACGCCCCTTCGGGGCCGTCCGCCACCAGGTGGATGCGTCCGGACTCCAACAGCCCCATGACGAGGCTGGTGGCACCGAGGTTGGCCAGGCCCCGGGAGCTCTTCAGCACCTCGGTGACGTCCTCGACCGTCCGGGCGTGGGCCAGGGCCGCCGTGGTGCCCTCGACCAGGCTGGTACGGCGCCGGCGCTCCTCGTCGACGGTGCGGCGGGCCGTGGACTCCGCCAGCTCCTGGGTGGCGTCGCGGATGATCCCGATGATCCGGCGGGGCCGCCCGGTGCCGTCACGCCGGATGAACCCCTGGGTGTGGGTCCAGCAGCGCGAACCGTCCCGCCGCGTCCTGCGGAAGTACGCGCCGTAGTTGCTGCGGCCGCTCTTGAGCGCCTGCGAGACCATGTCGTCGAGCCGGATCGCCTCGTCGGCGGGAACACGCTGGGCGAGAGTCTCCGGGTGGTTGTCGTACTCCTCCGGGCGCAGGTCGAACACCTCGAGGGCGGGCTCGTCCATGTGCATGAGCCCGCTGTCCAGATCCCAGTCGAAGCTGCCCATTCGGTTCAGGGCGAGACTCAGGTCCGGGTGGGCGGGCCAGTCGTCCGGGAGTGACAGGGAACCCGCTACCCGGTCATCCATGTGCGCCACTCTGCCATTATTTGCCCGATTCCTCGACCGAACTGGCGCCTTGAATGCGTTCAAGGCGCCCCCTATGCTGATCGCGACACGAATTGAACATGTTCAATTCGACGGGGGTCCCTAGAACGAGGGCAGGGGTGGGCACGATGTCCGTACTGGTCGGGCTGATCGTGATGCTGGGCATGCTGGTGATCGTTCCGCTGGGTCTGGGCCTCGTCCACGACCCGGCGCTCGACCGCGTACGACGCCTGTGGCCTCTCTTCGCGGTGCCCGGTGCGGTCTCCCTGTGGCTGCCCCGCGGAGGCGCCGCCGCCGCACTCGCCCTCTGCTACGCGGCGGGGACCCTGCTTCTCGCCGCGCACGCTCCGCGACGGCTCGCCCGGACCCGCAGCGCGCGTCCGGCTGAGGCCGCACTGCTCACCGCGCTGGTAACTCCGTCGGTCGCCGCTCTCGCACTCGTCGCCGAGCGCTCCGGCCACGAGCTGTTCGGCTTCGGGCTCGGCATCCTGGCGCTCACCGTGCCCCACTTCCACTTCGCCGGCTTCGCCGCAGCCCTCGTCGCCGGTCTCGTCTGCCGTGCGGAGGACGGAGCCGCGGGCCGGTTCGCCGCCCTGAGCGTGCCGCTCGGCACCCTGCTCGTCCTGGTCGGTTACTTCACCGGCGAGCGGACCGAGCTGGCCGGTGCGGTCGTACTCACCGCCGGGATGTGGACGGTCGCCCTTCTGACCTGGCGCGCCGTCCGTGTCCCCGGACCGGACCGCGTCACCCGTCTCCTGCTCGCCGTCTCGGCCGGCGTGCTCGCGGTGACCATGGTGCTCGCGCTGAGCTGGGCCCTCGGCGAGGCCACCGGGCTGCCTCACCCCGACCTGACCTGGATGGCGGCCACGCACGGGCTCGGCAACGCGCTGGGCTTCGCGCTCTGCGCGCTGCTCGCCCGCCGCCGGCTCCAGGACCTCACCCGCACGGAAGGCGGAACCGCATGAGCACCCTCACGTACCCCGAGGTCGGCGCAACCCGTCTCGGGCCCCTCCCCGACGGCTACAACCACCTCCACCACCGTGCCGCGATCGGCAGGGGAAGAGCGGCTTTCGAGGCCGCGGGCGCCGCCGTCACCGAGTGGCGCATGCACCGGGCGGCAGGCGCGG
Source organism: Streptomyces sp. Alt3 (assembly GCF_030719215.1). Lineage (NCBI taxonomy): Bacteria > Bacillati > Actinomycetota > Actinomycetes > Kitasatosporales > Streptomycetaceae > Streptomyces > Streptomyces glycanivorans. Next base: position 489,696 of record NZ_CP120983.1, read on the forward strand.
GGGTGAGTGCCTCCGCTCCGCGGGCAGCCGCCGGCGGCACCGTCGAGGTGTCGGCCGGCATCGGCCGGCTCCGCATCGGCGCCCCCTGCGAGATCGTCTGGACCGCGTACGAGAGCGACCGGACCGGGTTCGCCTACGGCACCCGGGCGCGGCACCCCGAGTGCGGCGAGGAGAGCTTCGTCGTGGAGCTCGCGGACGACGGGACGGTCTGGTTCACCGTGACGGCGTTCTCACGGCCCGCCTGCTGGTACGCACGCCTGGCGGGCCCTCTCGTCCCGCTCGCCCAGCACTGGTACGCGCGCCGGCTCGGAAAGGTGCTGCGCCGGATCGTGTCGACCGGCTGACGGACGGGGTACGCCGGATACTGGGAACGGTGGAGTGGTTCACCGCAGACGGCTACTGGCTGAGCAGGCTCATCTTCCAGCGCTCGCTGGCCGCCGTGTATCTGGTCGCGTTCGTCGCCGCGGCGCTCCAGTTCCGGGCGCTGATCGGTTCCCGGGGCATGCTCCCCGTGCCCGATCTCCTGCGGCGGACCTCGTGGCGGGCCGCGCCCGGCCTGTTCCGGCTGCACTACTCGGACCGCTTCTTCGCGCTGACCGCCTGGACGGGCGCGGCAGTGTCGCTCGCACTCCTGGCCGGCCTGGACACGTGTCTCCCGCTGGGCGCGGCAATGGCTCTCTGGGCGGTGCCGTGGGTGCTGTACCTGTCGATCGTCCAGGTCGGTCAGGTCTGGTACGGCTTCGGCTGGGAGTCACTGCTGCTGGAGACGGGCTTCCTCGCCGTGTTCCTGGGCAACGCCGACACGGCTGCCCCGGTGCTGGTGCTGTGGCTGCTGCGCTGGCTGCTCTTCCGGGTGGAGTTCGGCGCCGGCCTCATCAAGATCCGGGGGGACGAGTGCTGGCGGAAACTGACCTGCCTGGAGTTCCACCACGAGACCCAGCCGATGCCGGGGCCGCTGAGCTGGTTCTTCCACCGGCTCCCGAGGCCGGTGCACCGGGTGGAGGTGGCGGCCAACCACGTCACCCAGCTCGTCGTGCCGTTCCTGCTCTTCACCCCGCAGCCCGTGGCGAGCGTCGCGGCCGGACTCATGGTGGTCACCCAGCTGTGGCTCGTGCTGTCGGGAAACTTCGCCTGGCTGAACTGGCTGACCATCGTCCTCGCCCTCGCCGCCGTCGACTGGTCACCGATCGCCGGCCCTCCGCCGGCGCAGCCGGACGCGCCCCTCTGGTACGAGGTGGTGGTCATGGCCGTCACCGCCCTCGTGCTCGGCCTCAGCTACCGCCCGGCGCGCAATCTGGTCTCCCGCCGCCAGGTGATGAACCGGTCCTTCGACCCGTTGCACCTGGTCAACACCTACGGCGCCTTCGGCAGCATCAGCAGGATGCGGCTGGAGGTCGTGGTCGAGGGCACCGACGACGCGGTGATCCACGAGGGGTCCCGCTGGCTCGAGTACGGCTTCCGCGGCAAACCCGGCGATCCGCGCAGGCTGCCGCGCCAGTTCGCGCCCTACCACCTGCGGCTGGACTGGATGATGTGGTTCGCGGCGCTCTCCCCCGCGTACGCCCGGTCCTGGTTCGGCCCGTTCGTGGAACGGCTGCTCCGCGGCGACCGCGACACCCTGCGGCTCCTGCGGCACGATCCGTTCCCCGAGGGTCCGCCCGCCCACATCAGGGCGCGGGTCTTCCACTACCGGTTCACGGACCGGCAGGAGCTACGGGAGACCGGATGCTGGTGGGACCGGACCTATGTGCGTGACTTCATGAGACCGGTCGCCCGGCCGGTGCCGCTGCGACCGCCTCCGCGCGAGGGGGACGACCGCCGGTGAACCACGCGGCCCGGACATGTTCCTGCCCCCGTCCGGGGACGGGGGCAGGAACATGGACGCTGCTCGAGGCGGTGGGGCGGTCAGTCGATTCCGGGAAGGATGTGGGGCTCGGCCAGATCGTCCTCGTAGCCGGCCAGCCTGATCGGTGCCGACCTGGCCCAGACCTCGATGTTCCGTAGCTTCTCGGGCCGACGGCGCCGCTCTCCGGCCGGTTCGGCCGGGCGCGTCTCGGTCTTCGTCATCTCAGGTGTCACCGCGGACTCCTTTGCGTCGCGTAACCCCGGGCGGTGGCGACGCTGCGGCTGTGAGAACCGTGTCGACCGCCCTCTGCGGGGCAGGGGCAGAAACAGTTCGGTCGCGGTGGCGCCGGTACGGGGTGGGACGGCGGAATGCTTACAGACCTGTCCCAGGACGGCCGAGGAAGCTTCGTGGATTCCTCGGTGGCGTCCGTTCACATCAGAGTAACCAAATGAGCGCCGTCCCGCTCGACAGAACGTGTGGCCTGGGTCACTTTCAGCCAACAGGACGACGGCGGCCCCGCTCGTGCGGGGCCGCCGTCGTGTCTTCTGTCACCGCAGGTGGCGGGTGGTGCGGGTGGGGCCGGCCGGGATCACCAGCCGGCGGGGGCGTAGTCCTTCAGGAAGCAGCCGTACAGATCCTCGCCCTGCTCGCCGCGCACGATCGGGTCGTAGACCCGGGCAGCCCCGTCGACGAGGTCGAGGGGGGCGTGGAAACCCTCCTCGGCGAGCCGCATCTTGTCCGGGTGAGGCCGCTCGTCCGTGATCCAGCCGGTGTCGACGGCAGTCATGAGGATGCGGTCCTTCTCGAACATCTCCTGGGCGCTGGTCCGCGTCAGCATGTTCAGCGCCGCCTTGGCCATGTTGGTGTGCGGGTGCCCCGCGCCCTTGTAGCCGCGGCCGAACACCCCCTCCATCGCGGAGACGTTGACCACGTAGGCGCGCCCCGCGGCTGCCGCCATCGCCGGGCGGAGCCGGCTGATGAGGATGAAGGGCGCCGTGGAGTTGCAGAGCTGGACCTCCAGGAGCTCGATCGGCTCGACCTCCTCCACGGTCTGGATCCAGCTGTTCGAGTCGTGCAGGTCGGGGACCAGGCCGCCGGCGTCGATCGCGGTGCCCGCGGCGATACGGGCCGGTGAGGCGGACCCGGTCACCAGGGCGAGACCGGTCACGTCCTGCGCGCTCAGACCCTCACCCTCCTTGCGTGCCGCGGGCAGAGCGGCCACGCGGTCGACGGTGCCGCTGCCGAACGTGCCGATCACCTCGGCCGCGGGGAGCTCTCCCGAGGGCAGCGGGGCGGACTCGGCGGCGACCAGCTCGCTGTAGGCCTGCGGCGAGCGGCGCACCGTCTGCGCGGCATTGTTGATGAGGATGTCCAGCGGGCCCTCGGCGGCGACCGAGTCGGCGAGGGCGACGACCTGGGCGGGGTCACGGAGGTCGATGCCGACGATCTTCAGGCGGTGGATCCACTCGTCACTGTCCGGCATCGCCTTGAAGCGGCGGATGGCGTCGTTGGGGAAGCGGGTGGTGATGGTGGTGTGCGCACCGTCGCGCAGCAGCCGCAGCGCGATGTACATGCCGATCTTCGCGCGGCCGCCGGTGAGCAGGGCACGCCGGCCGGTGAGATCCGTGCGGGCATCGCGCCGGCTGCGGTTCTCCTTGGCGCACGACTGGCACAGCTGGTGGTAGAACGCGTCCACCTCGACGTACCGGGTCTTGCAGATGTAGCAGGACCTGGGGCGCTGGAGTATGCCCGCGATCTCGGCGGTGGCCGAGGAGGACGGGAGGACCCCTTGCGTCTCGTCGTCGATGCGCTCGGCGGATCCGGTCGCGGTGGCTTCGGTGACGGCCTTGTCGTGGGCGGTCTTGGAGGCCCGGCGTTCCTGGCGGCGACGCTGCTTCACGGTGCGGTAGATGCCGGCGGTGGCCCGGCGCACGGTGATGGCGTCCGGGTGGTCGACGTCGATGGTGTCCAGTTCGTCGAGCACGCTCAGGCAGACGGCAAGCCGCTCCGGGTCGATACCGGGGCCGAACTCCACGACACCGGGAGCGAACTCCTGGCTGTCCTCTGTCACCGTCATTGCCGTTCCTCTGTCACTCGTCACTCATGCCGCTGCCGGGGTCGGTGGGGAGTGATCCGGCCGGGAGCCGGCGAGGGCAGGCGCGCACGGGCCGAATGCCCCGGTCAAGTCTGCCATGAGTCGGGCGTTGCTCCCTTCAGCCGTCATCCGCCGCTTCCGCTGACCGAGAGGGGGGTCGCGATGTCCTCCAGGGACTTCTGCTCGGCCGCCACCGCGAAGAAGACGGCGACGAGGCCCGCCGCCACCATGAGGGCCGCCCCGATGCAGAACGCCAGGACGGTGTCACCGACCACACCGCTCGACGTCAGGTTCGCGAAGACCAGCGGACCGGTGATGCCTCCCGCCGCGGTTCCGACGGCGTAGAAGAACGCGATCGCCATCGCCCGGGTCTCCATCGGGAAGATCTCGCTGACCGTCAGGTAGGCGGAGCTGGCGCCCGCGGAGGCGACGAAGAGGACCAGGCACCAGCACCCGGTCATGGTGACGGCCGTCAGCGAGCCGACGCCGAACAGCCACGCGGTGGCGAAGAGGAGCAGGCCGGACAGGATGTACGTGCCGGCGATCATCGGTTTGCGCCCGACCGTGTCGAAGAGACGGCCGAGGAGGAGCGGTCCCAGGAAGTTGCAGAAGGCGATGACGGCGAAGTAGTAGCCGGTGGCGCCGCTGGAGACGTCGAAGAACGTCACGAGGATCGAGCCGAAGCCGAAGGTGATGGCGTTGTAGAGGAACGCCTGGCCGATGAAGAGGGCGATCCCGAGGACGGCTCGTTTCGGATAGGAGCGGAAGACGGTCCGCGCGATCAGTCCGAACCCGACACTCGTGCGCTGCCGCACGGTGATGGCGGGCTCGGCGGGAGGCAGGGTGCGCCCGGTCTCCGCCTCCACTTCGCGCTCCACACCGTCGACGAGCTTCTCGGCCGCTTGGTCGTGTCCGTGGATGAACATCCAGCGGGGACTCTCCGGCACGTGCAGGCGCACCAGGAGGATGACGAGTCCGAGGACGACGCCCAGTGCGAAGGTCAGCCGCCAGCCGATGTCCCTGGGGAAGATGTCGGTGTTCAGCGCGAGGACGGAGAGCAGGGAACCGGCCACGGCCCCGAGCCAGAAGCTCCCGTTGATGATCAGGTCGACGCGGCCCCTGTACTTGCTGGGGATCAGCTCGTCGATGGCCGAGTTGATCGCCGCGTACTCCCCGCCGATCCCGAAGCCCGTCAGGAAGCGGAAGAGGAAGAACCACCACGCGGAGAAGGAGATCGCGGTGAGCGCGGTCGCGGCCAGATAGACGGCGAGAGTGATCAGGAACAGCTTCTTGCGCCCGAAGCGGTCGGTCAGCCATCCGAAGACCAGCGCGCCGGAGCAGGCTCCCGCCACGTACAGGGCGGCGGCGATCCCGGTGACCTGCGCGTCGGTGATGGCGAGTCCGCTGCCGTCCTCCGAGAGCCGGCTCGCGATGTTGCCGACGACGGTGACCTCGAGACCGTCGAGGATCCAGACCGTGCCCAGGCCGATCACGATCATCCAGTGCCAGCGGGACCAGGGCAGCCGGTCCAGCCGTGCCGGGATCCTGGTCGTGACCGTCCGACCGCCCGCCGTGCCGGTGTCGCTCATGGGCCCCTCCTCCGCTTCGGAACACACAGGTGCCCCGAACGAGGCGCGAGTCACACCCCGACCACACAGGGCCACCAGGAGCACCCGGATGCTCACGTATCGTTACGATCGGCGCCTCCGTCCGGCCCGTTCACGCATTTCCGAAAAATTCTTCCGCATCCGCAGGCATTACTTCCGGATGTCGGGGCATGCGCCCGTCACTCAAGCGGAGTCCAGGGAGGGCGACACCATGACGACGCCAGTGCGAACCACCGAGGCGATCGGCGCGGCGGCGACGCGGCACGACGAGGCGGGCACGGTTTCCGACACCGCCGCGCTTCCGTGGATCGAGGACGCCGGCAAGGTGGCTCCCCAGGACGCCCGGGCCATGTCGAAGCTGTTCTTCGACAAGCTCCAGGTCCTCGAAGAGGGGACCCACGAGTACCAGTACGCGCGCAACACCCTGATCGAGATGAATCTCTCCCTGGTGCGCTTCGCCGCCTCGCGGTTCCGCAACCGGGGTGGTGACGACACCGAGGACATCATCCAGGTGGGCACGATCGGCCTGATCAAGGCCATCGACCGGTTCGACCTGTCGCGCGAGGTCGAGTTCGCAACCTTCGCCGTGCCCTACATCGTCGGCGAGATCAAGCGGTTCTTCCGTGACACGACCTGGTCCGTGCACGTGCCGCGACGACTGCAGGAGCTGCGGGTCGAGCTGGCGAAGGCCAAGGAGCAGCTGTCGACGAAGCTCGACCGCGACCCGACGGTCGCGGAGCTCGCCGCGCACCTCGATCTCCCCGAGGAGGAGATCATCGAGGGCCTCGTCGCCGCCAACGGCTACTCCGCGGGATCCCTGGACACCCCGAACGCCGACAGCGAGTCGGGCAGTGACCAGCGGGCCTACGCCGATCTCCTGGGCGAGGACGACCCGGGGATGGAAAGCGTCGAGAACCTGCACACGCTGGCTCCGCTGCTGCGGCAGTTGGACGACCGCGAGCGCAAGATCGTCCGCATGCGCTTCGGCCAGGAGATGACCCAGGCGCAGATCGGCGCTGAGCTGGGCGTCTCGCAGATGCACGTGTCGCGTCTGCTCAGCCGGATCGTGCAGCGGCTGCGCGCGGGTATGAGTGTCGAGGCCTGATCCCACGAAGTACGAACGGAACGACGGAGGCCCGGCCGAGCGCCGGGCCTCCGTCACATATGCTTCCTGCCGATACGGCCGAGGGATCTCCTGTGCCGTCCGGACGAGGGAGTGGAGAGTGACCGAGTCACCGTTGGGCACCTCTGCGCGTGTGCAGCCCGGCGTGATTCCCGAGCAGCAGGGTGTGTCGGTCGCCGACGCGTCCGTCTGGGACGTCGACGCGACACTGCTCCTCGTCGAGGACGACGCGGGGGACGCGCTGCTGGTCGAGGAGATGCTCTCCGACAGCGAGCTCGACGCCCCGCTCACGTGGTGCAAGACGATGGCGGAGGCCCGGCGGTTCCTGCTCGGCCGCAGCACCCCGGTCTGCGTCCTGCTGGATCTGCACCTCCCCGATGCCCACGGCCTCGACGCGGTCCGTCAGCTCGTCGAGTCGGCCCCCGACGCGGCTGTCATCGTCCTGACGGGCCTCGACGAGTCCCAGACGGGGCTGTCCGCGGTGGCGCAGGGCGCCCAGGACTATCTCGTCAAGGGCCGGATCGACCCCGAGGTGCTGGGCCGTGCGGTCCGTTACGCCCTCCAGCGCAAGCATGCCGAGCGGTCGGCGTCGGCCATGCGGACCAGTCGGCTGATCGCTCAGGAGAACGCACGTCTGGAGCGGGCCCTGCTGCCGATCCCGCTGCTGCTCGACGACAGCTTCCGGGTGGCCGCGCGCTACGAGGCCGGGCGCGCCCACGGGCTGCTGAGCGGCGACTTCTACGACGTGGTGCAGACCGCGGACGGCGCCGTGCACGCGGTGATCGGTGACGTGTCGGGGCACGGGGCCGCGGAGGCGGCCCTGGGGGTCTGTCTCCGGGTCGCGTGGCGCACGGCCGTACTCACCGGTGTCACCCAGCGCGAGAAGATCGGGCTGCTGGAGGAGATACTCGTCGCCGAGCGGTCCGACCCCCATGTCTTCGCCACCGTCACCACGCTCGTCTTCCCGCCGGGCAGGGACCGGGTGTTCGTCGCCCGGGCCGGACATCCCGGACTGCTCCTGAGACGCGGCAAGGATGTCGGGTGGGTGGAGCCCGATGCCGGGATGGCGCTCGGACTGCTGCCCGGTGCAGGCCGGTGGACGATCACCGAGCTGGAGCTCTCCCCCGGCAGCGAGCTCGTGCTTTTCACCGACGGTCTGTTCGAGGGACGCACGGGGCCCAGTTCCCGGCTGGGTGAGGACGGCCTGCTCGCCATGGCAGGCAGGTACGGCGCGCTCGAACCCCGCGCGTTCGTCGACGCGCTGGTCGCCGAGGCCACCGAGAGCGCCTCACCGTACGGCGGCCTGGCCGACGACGTCGCAGTACTTCATCTCGGCTGGAAGGCAAGCGCATGAGTACCGAGGAACCGGCCGGCGGGCGGCCCGGCCCCATAGCCAGGCTGTCGGTGCAGAACTGGGTGCACCTGATCCTGGCCGGCTTCGTCCTCGTGGTCTGCGGCTGCCTCGTCGTGGGCGGCCTCGTCCTCTCACGCATCTCCGACCGGACCACCGACCTCGTGGACCGCATCCAGCCCGCCCGCTCCGCGTCGTTCCAGCTGCAGAACTCGCTCCTCGACCAGGAGACCGGCGTACGGGGTTTCGCGCTCACCGGTGACACCACATTCCTGGAGCCCTACCAGGAGGGCAAGCGGGCCGAGCGGGAGCGGCTGGCCCGGGTTCGCTCACTGACCGGGAACGAGCAGCCGTACGCCGAGGACGTGGACCGGATCGAGCGGGCCGCCCAGCAGTGGCGGACCTTGCGGGCCGAGCCGCTGATCGCCGCGGTGCGGGCGAGCGGGCCCACAGCCGCCTCATCCGCCCCGATCATGCGGAGCAAGGCGGATTTCGACTCCCTGCGGGCGCTCTACAACACCCAGCAGAGCCACCTGGACGACGCGCGTGACATCGCGCGCGCGGAACTGGGCGACGCGCGCGGCACGCGCGACTGGGTGCTCATCGCCCTGGTGGCCGGCTTCGTGCTGGCCGTGGTGTCGCTGAGTCTTCTGCTGCACCGCATGGTTGGCCGGCCCCTCGGTGCCCTGACCTCCGCGTCGGACAGGGTGAGATCGGGTGCCTTCACCGAGAAGATCGATGTCCGGGGCCCGTCGGACGTACGGGCGGTGTCCCAGGCGGCCGAGGCCATGCGCCGGCGCCTGGTGGCCGAGCTCGCCGAGTCCCAGGAACGCGAGACGCTGCTGGCCGAGCAGACCACGGAGCTGCGCCGGTCCAACTCCGAACTGGAGCAGTTCGCCTACGTGGCCTCGCACGACCTCCAGGAGCCCCTCCGGAAGGTGGCCTCCTTCTGCCAGTTGCTGGAGAAGCGGTACAGCGCGGAACTGGACGACCGCGGCAGGCAGTACATCGACTTCGCGGTCGACGGCGCCAAGCGGATGCAGGTGCTCATCAACGACCTGCTGACGTTCTCCCGGGTGGGGCGGGTGCAGCAGAGCTGGAAGCCCGTGGATCTCGACGCGGCTCTGGACCGGGCCCTGACCAACCTCACCCTCGCCGTCGAGGAGTCCGGAGCCGTCGTCGTACGCGAGGAGCCGCTGCCGGAGCTGCTGGGCGATTCGACGTCCCTCACCATGGTGTGGCAGAACCTCGTCGGGAACGCGGTCAAGTTCCGCCGGCCCGACGTGCCGTGCCGGATCGCCGTCGGGTGTGTCCGGGAGGGCGACGACTGGCATCTGACGGTCGCGGACAACGGCATCGGGATCGCCCCGGAGTTCGCCGACAAGGTGTTCATCATCTTCCAGCGCCTGCACGCCCGCGACGAGTACGAGGGAACCGGAATCGGGCTCTCCCTCTGCCGCAAGATCATCGAGTTCCACGGTGGCCGGATCTGGCTGGACCCGGAGACCGCCGAGGGCACACTGATTCACTTCACCCTGCCAGTGCTTCCTGAGGCCCCCACACACACCACGGCGGAGCTGCTCGCCCCCGCCGCGCTCACCCCCCGGTCGGGAGACACCCCGTGAACGACGCCGTCAAGCCCATCGAGGTCCTGCTGGTCGAGGACGACCCCGGCGACGAGCTGATGACCCGTGAGGCCTTCGAGGACAACAAGATCCGCAACACCCTGCACGTGGTGCGCGACGGGCAGGAGGCGCTCGACTTCCTCTACCGCCAGGGCGAGTACGCCGACGCCCCTCGCCCGGACCTGGTGCTGCTCGACCTGAACCTGCCGAGGTACGACGGCCGGCAGGTCCTGGAGCGGATCAAGACCGACCCCGAACTGGCTCTGATCCCGGTGGTGGTCCTCACCACGTCCTCGGCCGAGGAGGACATCCTGCGCAGTTACAAACTGCACGCCAACGCCTACGTCACCAAGCCGGTGGACCTGGAACAGTTCATCGGCGCGGTGCGCCAGATCGACGACTTCTTCGTCAGCGTGGTCCGGCTGCCCCGGCGTGCGTAAGATCTGAAGGGATCCCCCGGAGTGGGATCTCTCGACGCGGGTAGACGAACGGCGAGAAGAGGTCCATGACCTCCCCTGCGGCGCCCTGGCTGGAGCACATGAACGAACAGGCCACCTCACGGCCGGACGACCCCGTCCAGGGGTCCCCGTCCACGGAGGTACTGCTCGCTGCCGAGGTGTTCGACGGCGAGCCCGGATGCATCGCGCAGGCCCGCGCGCTCGCCGACCGCTTCCTCGCCCGCCTCGTGTCCGAGTGGCTCGCGGTGCTCGGCGAGCACACCCGCAGCGATCTGATGCTGGCGGTGAGCGAGCTGGTCACCAACGCGGACCGCTACAGCCACGGCCCGTACCTGCTGGAGCTCGAGGGCGACGCACGGCGCATCAGCGTCACGGTGTACGACAGCAGCACGGCACTCCCCGTGCTCTACTCCCCCGACCCGGCGCGCCTCGGCGGTCACGGCATGGAGATCGTCGTCGCTCTCTGCGACCGGCTCACGGCGGAGCGGGTACCGGTCGGCAAGCGCATCCGCGCCGAGTTCACGCTGAGTACCTGAGCCTCGCCCCTCCGCCTCCCGTCCGGCGACGTCCTGGCCGCAGGCCCTTTCGGACACCTTTCGCGGTCGGCCGGTGGCACGGTGTGACCTCCCCGGCGAACTTCTGAGCCCTGGGGCCAGGAGGACTACCGTCGAGAGGAGGACCCTGGAGTGATGGACGTACTACTGGAGCAGTACGCCGAATCGCCGCCTCAGGGACGACGACTCGGCGGCTCCGACGGGACATCGTGGTGTACATGAGTTCCCTCGCGTTTTCCGTGCTGCTCTCACTGGTCTCCGCCGTCGCCTACGCGGCGGGCGCGATCGTCCAGGAGCGGGTGGCCGCGGCCGGCGACAGCCGCCCGTACGCTCCTCTGCGCAACGGAGCCTGGTGGGTCGCTGTGGCTCTCAACGGCGTGGGAGCGGTGCTGCACGTGGTGGCGCTGGCGTACGGGCCTCTCAGCCTCGTACAGCCCCTGGGAGCTCTCACGATCGTCTTCGCCCTGCCGATGGCCGCTCTGTTCGTCCACCGCAGGGCGGGGCGCACGGCTTGGCGCGGCGCCTTGATGGCCACGGTCGGACTGGCCGGGCTGCTCGCTCTCACGGGGAGCGCGGGGTCCCACACACTGGCCGGGCAGGAACAGTTCGCGCTCGCGACCGGGACGTCCGGCGCGGTGGTGGTCCTGCTGATCCTCGCCAAGGGGGTCCACCGGCCGATGCTGCGCAGCGTGGTGCTGGCCACCGGTGCCGGTATCGCCTTCGGCATGGCGTCCGTGTTCACGAAGACCGTGGCCGTGGAGTGGACCTCGGGCTCGGTGACCTCGGGGCTGCCGACCCTTCTGGTGATCGCGGGGCTCGCCGCCGCGGGGCTGCTGCTGTCGCAGGCGGCGTACCGGGGTGCCGGGCTGACGGCTCCGCTCGCGACGGTCACCGTGGTCAACCCGGTCGTCGCGGCGGCCGTGGGCCTCACGATGTTCGGGGAGCAGTTCCGCTTCGGGGTGACGGGCACCCTGCTCGCCCTCGGCTGCGGCGCGCTGGCAGCGGCGGGGCTGGTGCTGCTGACCACGGAGCGCGTGGGGGCCGAGCGGAACGCGCCGGAGCGGACGGGGCCCGGGGAGCGTACGCCGGAGGAACACGTCGACACGACTCAGGCCGGGAGTGCCGACGTACCGCGGACGACGGTGACACTGCCCGAGCCGGCGAAACCCGTGGTGCCTCAGGGTGCGGCGGTGCTGCCGGACCCGTTTCCGGCGCCCACGGCGCTCTCCCTCCCGCTGACCCTGCCCTTGGACCACGGCGGCGGGAGGGTGGAGTTCGACGGCAGGCGGTCCGCTGCCGGCCCGGCCCGCCGGGGTGACTTAGAGGGCCGGGCGGGGAACGTTCAGACGCTCACGCCGCCTGCCCTGAGGTAGGCCAGGGGGTCGATGTCCGATCCGTAGCCGGGGCCGGTCCGGATCTCGAAGTGCAGGTGCGGGCCGGTGCTGTTGCCGGTGGATCCGGAGCGTGCGATCCGCTGGCCGCTGCCGACCTGCTGTCCCTCGCGCACGTGCAGCGAGGAGAGGTGCGCGTACTGGCTGTACCTGCCGTCGCTGTGGCGTACGACGATCTCGTAGCCGTACGCGCCCGCCCAGCCTGCCGAGACCACCTTGCCGGACGCCACGGCCTTCACCGAGGTGCCGGTGGGCACCGGGAAGTCGACGCCCGTGTGGTAGCCGCTGGACCAGGAACCGGCCTGGTGGTACGGGGTCCCGGTGCCGGCCGACACGGGGGCGGTGAGGCCGGACCGCGGCTTGGACGCCTTCTTCTCGGCAGCGGGCCTGGCCTTCTCCGTCGCTTTCGGAGTGGGCTTCGGGGTGGCCTTCGGTGTGGCGGGCCGGGCCTTCTCGGCGGCCTTCGGAGCCGTCTTCCTCGCGGCTTCGGGTGCGGCGGTCCCGGACCCGGTCTTCCGGTCCGTGGCCGTCGAAGGCGCTCCGGCGCCGTCGAGGCTCAGCCGCTGTCCCGGGATGATGAGATCTGGGTCGCTGCCCACCACGGTTCGGTTGGCCGCGTACAGCTGTTGCCAGCCGCCCTGCACCCGCTCCGCGGACGCGATCCCGGAGAGCGAGTCGCCGCGCGCGACGGTGTACGACTCGCGTGCGCCGGGCACGGCGGTGGGCGACGCCTTCACCGTCGCGCTGTCACGGGCGGTCCTCGCCGAAGGCCCGGACTTCGAGGCCTTGTCCTTCCCGCCGTCGACGGCGACCTGGCGCTTCGACTGCGGGGCCATGTCGGGGGCGTCGCCGCCCTGCTTCAGACCGGCCCGTACGGAGCACGTCGGCCAGGCTCCAGGGCCCTGCCCGTCGAGCACCTTCTCGGCCACGGCTATCTGCTGGTCCTTGGTCGCCAGATCCGCCCGGGCGGCGTAGGCCGTGCCACCGTAGGCGGCCCAGGTGGACCGGGTGAACTGCAGGCCTCCGTAGTAGCCGTTGCCCGTGTTGATGTGCCAGTTCCCGGTCGATTCGCAGGCGGCGACCTTCTCCCACACATCGGTCGTGGCAGCCCCCGCCGAGGCGGCCGTGAGAAGCGGGAGCGCAATGCCCGCGCCTCCCGCCGTCACCGTGAGCGAGGCACGGTTGATGCGGCTGGGCTGGTATCTGCGGTGCCGTCCGGTCGCGGCCATCTTCAGGCTCCCCCACTGGCTGTAGGACACGTCACAAGCCGTCAACTTATGGGCACACAGCGGGTGATGACAAGTAACAGTCTGCGCCCGCCGACCGTGCGCCCCGGCGCACGACCCCTGCGGACAGGCAAGGGAAGCGGCTGGGGAGCGAACGGGAGAGCGCTCTATCCCACCGCCCCTCCGATGCTATAAATGCGCTCATGACGGATGCTCTGCGACCGGCGGGCACGGCCCCCACACTGGAGGACGTGGCACGGACGGCCGGCGTCTCGCGCGCCACGGTCTCCCGCGTCATCAACGGGGTGCGCAACGTGGACCCCGCGATCCAGGAGGCCGTACGACGCGCGGTCTCCGTCACCGGCTACGCGCCCAACCGCGCGGCCCGCTCCCTGGTCACCCGGCGCACGGACGCCGTCGCGCTGGTGGTGTCGGGCGCGGGCGTCGAGCCGGACGACGGAGGGGCCGCCGGGGAGGGGGCCTTCACCGCGCAGGTCTTCGCGGACCCGTTCTTCGGCCGGGTCGTGACAGGGGTCGTCAACTCCCTGCGGCCGCGCGGGATGCACCCGGTGCTGATGTTCGCCGAGACGTCGCGGGCACGTGAGGAGGTGGTGGAGTACCTGCGGCAGGGCAGCGCCGACGGGGCGCTGATCGTGTCGACGCACGCGGAGGACCCACTGCCGGGAATGATCACGGAGGCGGGTCTGGCCGCCGTGCTCTACGCGCGCCCGGCCCGGCCGGTCGGGATCAGTTACGTCGACCTCGCGCACCGGGACGGTGCCCGGCTGGCCGCGGAGCACCTGCTGGCGCGCGGCTGCCGGCGGATCGCCACCATCAGCGGACCACTGGACGTGCCCGCGGGGCGCGAGAGGCTGGCGGGCTTCCAGGACGCTCTGACCCGGCAGGGATCATCCGTCCCGCCCGTCGCCGAGGGGCGGTTCACACAGGAGAGCGGGGAGGCCGCCATGGAGCGACTCCTCGCTGAACACCCCGACCTGGACGGGGTGTTCGCCGCGAACGATCTGATGGCGACCGGAGCCTGTCATGTGCTGCGGGAGCACGGCAGACGGGTACCGGAGGACGTGGCCGTGATCGGCTTCGACGACAGCAGCGCCGCATCGGCGTGCCGGCCGCCGCTCACCACGGTGCGGCAGCCGGTGGAGGACATGGCGGCGGAGATGGCCGGGCTCCTCCTGGACCGGCTGGCCGCGCCGGACCGGCCGATGACGTCCGTGATCTTCGAACCGGTGCTGGTGGTCAGGGATTCCGCGTGAAACAGGAGCCCGGGAGCCCTGCCCAGCTCCTACCGGGGTCGCATCGGCTCCGGGGCACCCGGGAGACCGACGCACGGGTTGGTTCACCCTGCCGTCCGCCATGACGTGACGGGCCGTCACGGGGCCCGTCGCCCGCATCGTCACGGCGGACGGGCCTTCCCACACGCGTACGACAGTTGGGGCGACCGGTGCACGGAACCCGCCGCCCCGTCAGCCCGCCCCGTCAGCCCGCCCCGTCAGCCCGTCACGGAGCGACCCCGGCCCGCCGGTGCGGCGGCACGGTCCGACGCCGCTCCGGCCCCCGGCAGCACCGGCGGCGCGGGCCGTGTGCCGCCGCGCGCCAGGAAGTCGGACAGCGGCAGGGTCGCGGCGCCCACCGTGACCGCGTCAGGGCCCAGATGCCCCAGACCGATCGTGGTCCGGGCGACCGCGTGTTCGAGGGCGTACTCCTCGGCGTACCGGCGGATCTGCGGGAGCAGGTGCGGGCCGATGAGCAGACCGGCCCAGCCACCGAGCAGGATGCGTTCGGGCAGGAAGAGGTTGACCAGATCGGCCAGGGCCGCCCCCAGGCACTCCGCCGTCTCGTCCAGGATCGCGACGGCCACCGGGTCCGGGGCGGTTGCGCCGGGCCCCGGGTAGGCCGCACTGAGCAGCGCGGCGAGGGCGGTCTCGTCGTCGGCGTCCGGGGGCAGCGGGCCGCCGGCCTCGTGCCAGCGTTCCCGCATCGCCTCGGCGCCTGCGTACGCCTCCAGGCATCCTATGGAACCGCAGCGGCACCGGCGGCCCCGTAGCTGGACCGTGGTGTGGCCCCACTCGAGGGCCGCGTTCGAGAGGTCCTCGTCGAGGATGTCCCCCCGGCTCACGCTCGCCCCCACCCCGGAGCCGATCAGGGCGACGGCGGCCGCTCCGGCACCGCGGCCGCCGCCGAACCACATCTCGGCCTGCCCCAGCGTCTTCGCGCCGTTGTCGATGAAGAACGGCACCTCCGGCGGGACCTGCACGGCCTCCCGGAGCAGCCGCTCGAAGGGAACGGCGCTCCATCCGATGGTCTGACCGTGGACGACGGCACCCGGGCCGCCCGCGGCCTCCGGAGCGTCGCGTTCGATGATGCCGGGCACACCGATGCCGATGCCGAGCAGCATGCGGGGGTCGGCGCCGGCGTCGCGCAGTACGTCGGAGACGCCCGAGCGGACGTGGCCGACGATGCGCTCGACGTCGTATCCGTGCTGGGCCAGCAGCCGGTCGGTGCGCGCGAGCTCCGTCAAGGAGAGGTCGAACAGCTCGACCCGTACCCGGGTCTCGCCGATGTCGATGCCCACGAACAGCCCGCCGCCCGGGGCGATCCGCAGCAGGGTACGCGGGCGTCCTCCGTCGGAGTCGACGACGCCCGCCTCCTCCAGGAGCCCCTCCGTGGCCAGCTCGGCGACCACGTTGCTGATGGATCCCGAACTCAGCCCGGTCGCCGGCCCCAGTTCCTGACGGCTCAGCGGGCCGTCGAAATACAACCGTTGCAATACCCGCGCCCGATTGCCCCTTCGCAGGTCACGCACGGTCCGTCTGCTGCGCTCAGCCATGTTGCTCCCTTCGTCCCGGCAACATACCCCGGCCCCGGACCTTGACGCGCACTTTCTTCATCACTTAAATCACATCTTAAATTAAGAGCGGAAGGGGCGTTCGGATCCCGAACCGCGCCCTCCCCGGAAAGGGGCCACCTTTCATGCGTCACCTCAGAGCCGCAGCAGCGATCACCCTCGCCCTGTCCGTCGCCGCCGGTGTCACCGGCTGCGGCGGCGGTACGTCGTCGGACGGCGGGAGCAACGAGTCCCCCAGGACCCTGACCTACTGGGCGTCGAACCAGGGCCCGAGCATCGAGGCCGACAAGAAGATCCTCACTCCCGAGCTGAAGAAGTTCGAGAAGGAGACCGGGATCAAGGTGAAGCTGGAGGTCGTGCCCTGGGCCGACCTGCTGAACCGGATCCTCGCCGCCACCACGTCGGGCCAGGGCCCGGACGTGCTCAACATCGGGAACACCTGGTCGGCCTCGCTCCAGGCCACGGGCGCGCTGCTCCCCTGGGACGACGAGAACTTCGAGGCGATCGGCGGCCGGGACCGCTTCATCGACTCGGCTGTGGCCTCCGCGGGCAAGGAGGGCGAGCCGCCCGCCGCGGTGCCCCTCTACTCACTCTCGTACGCCCTCTACTACAACAAGAAGATGTTCGCCGACGCGGGCATCACCGCGCCGCCCGCCACCTGGGACCAGCTCGTCGAGGACGGCAGGAAGCTGTCCAAGGACGGCAAGTGGGCCCTGGGCGCGGAGGGTTCGAACCTCTCCAACAACATCCACCAGACGTTCGTCCTGGGGCAGCAGCACGGCGCGGACTTCTTCGACGAGGAGGGCAAGGCGGACTTCACCTCGGACGGAGCCGTCGCCGCCGTGAAGCAGTACGTCGACTTCATGGCCAAGGACAAGATCGTCGCTCCGGGCAACGCCGAGTACGCCCAGAACCAGTCCCTGACGGACTTCGCCAAGGGCCGGACGGCGATGGTCCTGTGGCAGGCCGCCGCCACCACGTTCGCAGCCCAGGGCATGAAGCCGGAGGACTGGGGCGTCGCCCCCGTCCCCGTGCCCGCCGGCGCGCCTGGCGCGGGCAAGCAGACCAACTCCATGGTGGCCGGGATCAACATGGCGGTGTTCAGGAACACCAGGAACATCGACGGTGCGAAGAAGTTCGTGAAGTTCATGACGAGCGACGAGGAACAGAAGATCCTCTGCAAGACCTACGGCTCGATCCCGCCGGTCAAGGCCGCGCAGTCGGATCCCGCCTTCGCGGCGCCCGAGCTGAAGGTCCTGCGCGACACCCTCGCCACCAGTGCCGCTCCGCTCCCCCAGGTGCCGAACGAGTCGCAGTTCGAGACGGCGGTGGGCACCGCGGTCAAGGAGCTGTTCGCGGACGCCGCGGCCGGCACTCCCGTCACCACAGAATCCGTCAGGGCGCGCCTCGAAAAGGCCCAGCAGACGATGCAGGGTTGAGGCTCTGTCCATGACGACCACCGTGACCACGGACCCCGGGACCGACAGGTCCAGCAGGGGTACGAGCCGGGGCAGCGGGGGTGCGCGCCGCGGAATGCCGCGCATCCCCGACCGGATCCGCCGCGGCGGACTGCCCTATCTCCTGCTCCTCCCCGCCGTCCTGCTCGAACTCCTCATCCATCTGATCCCGATGATCGTCGGCATCGTGATGAGCTTCCGTCAGCTCACCCAGTTCTTCATCAGCAACTGGGGGGCAGCCCCCTGGACGGGCCTGGAGAACTACGAGATCGCCGTCGACTTCGACGCGCCGATCGGTGAGGCCCTGCTCCACTCCTTCTTCGTCACCTGCGTCTTCACGTTCTTCGCCGTCGGCCTGGCATGGCTGTTCGGCGTCACCGCGGCGATCATGCTGCAGGAGAGCTTCCGCGGCCGGGGCTTCCTGCGCGCGCTCTTCCTCGTCCCGTACGCCCTGCCGGTCTACGCGGCCGTCATCACCTGGGCCTTCATGTTCCAGCGGGACAACGGGCTGGTGAACCACGTCCTGCACGACCAGTTGGGCATCACCGACCAGCCGTCCTTCTGGCTGATCGGCGACAACAGCATCTACGCGCTCATCGTCGTCTCGGTCTGGAAGGGCTGGCCGTTCGCCTTCCTCATGCTGATGGCCGCGTTGCAGAACATCCCCCGCGAGCTGTACGAGGCCGCCGCCATCGACGGCGCGGGCGTCCGGCAGCAGATTCGCAGGATCACGATGCCCTCTCTGCGGCCCGTCAACCAGGTCCTCGTGCTCGTCCTGTTCCTCTGGACGTTCAACGACTTCAACACGCCGTACGTGCTGTTCGGCAAGGCGGCTCCCGCGGACGCGGACCTCATCTCGATCCACATCTACCAGTCGTCCTTCGTCACCTGGAACTTCGGCACCGGTTCGGCGATGTCCGTCCTGCTGCTGCTGTTCCTCCTGGTCGTGACGGCCGTCTACCTGTTCCTCACGTCCCGAGGAAGGAAGGGCTCCCATGCCTAGCCGCGACGGTGCCCGAGCCGCCCGGTCCCCGATGGCCGCACCGCGGTCCTTCCTGTGGACCCGGCGCGTGGTCCTGACCCTCCTCGCGGGCTTCGTCCTGCTGCCGGTCTACGTGATGATCAGCAGTTCCCTGAAGCCGCTCCAGGACGTGTCGGGGAAGTTCAGGTGGATCCCGGACGGCCTCACGGTCCAGCCGTACATCGACATCTGGGACACCGTTCCGCTCGCCCGGTACTTCGTGAACTCGCTGATCGTGGCGGGCGCCGCGACGGTGTGCTCGGTGGTGATCGCGGTGTTCGCGGCCTACGCCGTGAGCCGCTACGGCTTCCGGGGCAAGCGCGTCTTCACCGTCACGGTCCTCTCCACCCAGATGTTCCCCGGGATCCTCTTCCTCCTCCCGCTGTTCCTGATCTTCGTCAACATCGGCAACACCACCGGCCTGGCCCTCTACGGCTCCCGGGGCGGGCTGATCCTCACGTACCTGACGTTCTCGCTGCCCTTCTCCATCTGGATGCTGATCGGCTATTTCGACTCCATCCCGAGGGACCTGGACGAGGCCGCCATGGTGGACGGCTGCGGCCCGATGCGCGCGCTGTTCCGGGTGGTCGTGCCGGCCGCCGTGCCGGGGATCGTGGCCGTGTCCGTGTACGCCTTCATGACGGCCTGGGGCGAAGTGCTGTTCGCCTCCGTGATGACCAACGACGTCACGCGCACCCTCGCCGTGGGCCTGCAGGGTTACGCCACCCAGAACGACGTGTACTGGAACCAGGTCATGGCCGCCTCGCTCGTCGTCAGCGTGCCCGTCGTGGCGGGCTTCCTGCTCCTGCAGCGCTATCTCGTCGCCGGGCTCACCGCGGGAGCCGTCAAGTGACCACTGCCGAAAGGAAGCCGGTGAACGATCTCAGCGCTCTCCCCCGGGACTTCACATGGGGGGTGGCAACCGCCGCGTACCAGATCGAGGGAGCCGTGGCGGAGGACGGCCGCGCCCCCTCCATCTGGGACACGTTCTCGCACACCCCCGGCGCCGTCGACAACGGTGACACCGGCGACGTGGCGTGCGACCACTACCACCGGGTCCCCGAGGACATCGGCCTGATCAAGGAGCTCGGCGCCGGAGCCTACCGCTTCTCGGTGGCCTGGCCGCGGGTCGTGCCCGGCGGCGACGGCCCGGTGAACAAGGCCGGACTCGACTTCTACGACCGGCTGGTCGACGGCCTCCTGGAGGCCGGGATCACCCCGTTCACCACGCTCTACCACTGGGATCTGCCGCAGGCGCTCCAGGACCGGGGCGGATGGACCGTACGGGAGACCGCCGAGCACTTCGCGGCGTACTCCGGCGTCGTCGTCGACCGCCTCGGCGACCGGGTGAAGGACTGGGCGACGCTCAACGAGCCCCTCTGCTCGGCCTGGATCGGCCATCTGGAAGGGAGGATGGCACCGGGGCTCACCGACCTGACGGCCGCCGTGCGTGCCTCGTTCCACCTCCACCTCGGCCACGGCCTGGCCGTCCGGGAGATCCGTGACCGGTGCCCGGACGCCCGGGTCGGCATCGTCAACAACCTCAGCCCGGTCCAGGCCGCGAGCGAGAGCCCGGCGGACCTGGCCGCCGCCGTCCGCGCCGACGGTCACATCAACCGCTGGTGGCTGGACCCCATCCACGGCCGGGGCTACCCGCAGGACATGCTCGACCTCTACGGAGTCGAACTGCCCGTGCGGGCGGGGGACATGGAGACCATCGCGGCACCGCTGGACTGGCTCGGGCTGAACTACTATTTCCGCCAGATCGTCACCGCCGACGACGACGGCCCGGTCCCCCTCGCCCGGCAGATCCCGGTGCCCGGGGCCCGGCACACCGCCATGGACTGGGAGGTCCACTCCGAGGGTCTGGAGCAGTTGCTGCTGCGCCTCACCGAGGAGTACGGGGCCCGGCGGATCCACGTCACGGAGAACGGCTCGGCCTACCGGGACACCGTCGGTCCCGACGGCTCGGTGCACGACCCGGAGCGCACGCGGTATCTGGAGGAACACCTCGCGGCCTGTGCCCGCGCCGTGGCGGGCGGAGCGCCGCTGGCCGGCTACTTCGCCTGGTCGCTCCTGGACAACTTCGAGTGGGCGTACGGATACGACAAGCGGTTCGGCCTGGTGCACGTCGACTACGAGACGCAACGCCGCACCGTCAAGAGCAGCGGACGGCGCTACGCGGAGCTGATCCGCGCGGTCTCGGGCGACAGGTCACGCGCGGCGGACTGAGCCCCCTCCCCGGGCGACGGCCCGGCACGCCCCCGGCACGGCGGCCCCCACCGCCGGTGTCCGGGGGCGTCTGCCGTTCGGCGCACCGCCGGAGGACGATCAAGCGGCGTAGGCCCGGCGCTTATGCTCACCGTATGGAGCAGAGCGAAGTCCTCAAGCGAGTGATCGGCATCCTCACGGAGGCCGGCGAGATGCAGCGCCACGCCGAGGGTGACAGCGAAGGCGTCGACCCGGACGTGGGCGGGAACATGGTGACGACCCTGCTCAACGAGACGATGCCGCACATCGCCATCCCCTCCGACGCCACCGTCGAGGAGATGGCGGCGCTGGTGGGACGCGAGGTCGGCGGCGCCGTCGAACAGCTGGTCGGAGCGTTCACGCTGGCCTTCATCGCGCTCGCCCAGATCCATGACTCCGGTCAGGAGGACGTGAGTTCATCCGACGTGCTGCAGGATCTGGCCCTGCGTGCCGAGGAGCTGAGTGCGGGTGACGAGGGGCCTGAGGAGCCTCCCCGGTAGTGGACGCCCCGCTCCTGACGGTGCGGGGAAAGGGCAATGACCGGTGCGGTGACGTGTCCGATGTGACCGTCACACGATTGGCTCGTTTGCCGGGGTGAAGGTTCTACGCCCACGGCTCGGAAGGCACCAGCACATGCCGCTCCATCCCCCGCCGCTTCGCCCCCTCGGTCCCGGCGCGCACCTCGGTGTGAAGGAGGCCGAGGCGGCACTCGTCGAGCACTATCCGCGCCTCGTGCGCCTGGCCTACCTCACACTGCCGCCGAGCCTCGGCCGGCACCGCAGGGTGCTCGCGGCACACACCTCGGTACAACGTGCCCTGCACGGCAGGGCCCGCCCCGCACCGGGCCCCGGCACGGAAGGCATCCCCGCTCCACGGTCCGGAGGCGGCACGGGTGACAGCACCCGCACACCCGCGTACGCCGCGGTCCGCCTGAGGGTGGTGCGCTCCGCACTGGCTTACGGACACAAGCCCCGCTGGTGGCCGGGGAGGGTGCCCGCACCGGCCGCGCTGCGCCCCTCGATGCCGGTCGTACGAGGGCTCAGGCTCTTCCCGCGCGCCGGTGGCATGGACGAATTCGCCCTGGACCGCGCCCTGGCCGACGTCTCGGCGCCGGTCCGGGCGGCATTGGGTCTGCGTCTGCTGGAGTCGCTGTCCGGCGAGGCCGCGCAGGCGTTGCTCGCCGGCGCCGGCGTGGCGGATCCGGGCGACGCCGTGCGGGCCGCGGCTCAGATGGCCGGGAGCGACCACGAGCGGGTCCGGCGCATGCTGGGATCGGGCGAGTTCGATCCCTGCACGGTTCAGACCCGCCCCGGCGACCTGTTGCGCCGTCGGCACCGGGTACGGGCGGGGGCTGCCGCGCTGGCGCTGCTCTTCGTGGCGGGCGGTCTGGCCCTCACGACCGGCCCGGACTCCGAGGACGTCCCGTCACGAGCCGCCGTCCGGAGTGTGACGGTACCGGGCGGGGCACTCGACCCCGCGGCCCTGGTGCGGACGTCTCCGGAGCAGTGGGCGGACACCTCACGCGTGGACTTCAGTGCCTGGCCGTCACGCGGGGGCCGGCTCGACGACCTTGAGCTCCTGGGGCGGGCGCTGGACAGCTGGGCCGCACCCCGACCGGACGTCACCGTCACCCACACCCCCGGAACTGCGGTCGTGGCCCCTGCCCAGCCGCCTCAGCTGCTGTTCGCGGGCGACCTGGGCGGGCAGGCCGTGGTGCTGTTCCACGACGGCGGGGTGCGCGTCGTCCGGTACACCGAACCGCTGTCCGGGGAGGGCGCCCCCGCCCTGGACCTCGCACGGGCCGACGACGCGGACGTCACCACCGCGGCGGCGCTCACCGTAAGCCGCACCGCCACATCGGCGAGATATCTCCTGGCGCCCTGGGTGGCGGAGTCGGCTACGAGGGACCTCCTCGCGCCCGATACCCCCGCATGGCCGCTCGACGTGGACGGCGACGGTGTCACCGCGGCGGTGCCCCGCCCGGCGGAGGGCGGCACATGCGGGTCGTGGCCCGCGATGCAGCTGCGGTCGTCGGAGAAGATCGTGGAGAAGCACGCATTCCTCGTCACGGACCTGGGCGACCTCGCCCCGGTGCACCTCACCCACACACCGGCACCCGGCTCCGGCGCTCCGGCCCGCCAGCCACGCGAGGCGACGGGTTCCGACGCCCTGGTCGGCTGGGCCCGCACGGCCTGTTCGCTGCGGGACCTGCGGCGCTCGGGGGTCCGGGCGGTCAACAACTGGCACTTCGCGGTGCAGCCGCTGCCCGGCACCCGCGCCACGGCGGACTGGGTGTGCACCCGGGCGGACACCTGGCGCGGCCCGGGCCGGGTCCTCGTGCAGTTCGTCCCGCCCGCCGCTTCCCCCTCCGCACGGGCCGAGGTGGTGTCCGACCGCCGGAACAGCGCCCTGTGCAGCCGGTTCGGCCAGCACGTCGTCGCCGGCACCCACTGGAGGTCGCCCACCGGAGCCTGGTACGTGCTCGCCGCGGGGAGCCGCGCCGTGAACCGCGTCGCGGTGGAGGGTTCCGTCCGCGGGGCGGCTGCCGGCACGACGCTGGCCGTCCGCGCACCGCAGGACGCCGTGTTCCGGGTGACCGCGGCGCTCCGCGACGGCGGGACGGCACCCTCGGCACGCTGAGGGGCCTCCCGCCGTCAGGTGTCGGCCGGGCGGCGGGATAACGGCACACGGAGGAGTCCGCGGTGGGGCCACGGAGGTCCGTGGCCCCACCGCGGACCGTCCTGCCGCACCGACGGCGGGGAGTGGAACGGTGCGGCGGGTTCGGCGGAGGTCAGCGCCGGTAGACACCGAACTCGTAGAGCGAGTAGCCCCAGGGGGTGCCGCGCACGGAGGTGTTCACCCGTACGTAGCGCGCCTCGCCGGTCACGTCGATGTCGTCGATGCCGCCGTTGCCCTCGGTGACCGTGTGGACGGTCTTCCAGTCCTGGCCGTCGTCCGAGGTCTGCACGGTGTATCCCCTGGCGTACGCGGTCTCCCAGGCGAGCTGCACATGGTCGAACGCGGTCCTCGCCCCCAGGTCCACCTGGATCCACTGCTGGTCGGACCAGTCGCTTGCCCAGCGGGTGTCGAAGGAGCCGTCGACCGCCTTGCCCGCGGGGCACGGGCAGCCGGTGCCGTCCGGCTGGGAGGTGGACGCGGAGGCGGACTTGCCCGCCGCCAGGTTCGTTCCTCCGACCTGCGGGGGCACGACCTTGAAGGACTTGGTCTCGATGCCGACGTTGCCCCTGCCGTCCGAGCTCTTCAGATAGGCCTTCCACACACCGAGCCGGTCGGGAGCGGTGACCTCGAAGGTGCCGTCGCCCTTGTCCGTGAAGGGCACGTCACCGAGCTGCCCGCTGTCGTCCACGTACTTGCTGCCGAACAGCATCTGGTGCGTGATCGGATCGCCGTCGGGGTCCGACACCGACGCCTTCACGGTGAAGGGCTTGCCCGCCTGGACGGCCGAGGCGTTGTCCACCGTCATGCCGGTGATCACGGGCGGGGTGTTGTCCCCCGGGGTTCCGGCTCCGTACGCCTTCTTCACGGCGTAGTACGAGAGCCGCTTCTGGCCCGCCGGGAGCAGGTTGAACCAGACACCGCCGAAGTCGTACTCCGTGCCGTAGTGGAACAGGGTGGCGCCGAGTGCGACCCCCGTGTGGCCCGTGACGCACTGCCAGGCGCGGCTGTAGCCGCCGGCCTTCGCGACATCGGTCGGCTCGTCCGGCACACCGTTGGCGTCGTCGGGTACCTCCCACTCACCTGCCGGACCGCCCTCGGTCACGATGTAGGGCTTGTCGAACCCCCCGTCCTCCCAGGTCTTCCGGATGTCGCAGACGGCGCCGTAGGAGTTCACGGCGTACAGATCGAGGTCCGGCGCGTTCCTCTTGTAGTAGGGCCAGGCTCCGGTCCAGGCGTCGGTCGAGGTCACCGGGTGGTTCGGGTCCACGGCATGGATCTTCTTGGTGATGTCGTTGACGAAGGTCGTGTACGCGTCGCGCTGCTGCTCCAGGGCGTCACCGCTGTAGCAGTTCTGCAGACCGAGCACGGACTCGTTGCCCACGTTCCACATGAGGACGCCGGGGTGGTCCTTGTAGGTCTCGACCCACTTGGGGAACTCGGCGAGCATGTCGTTCTTGTACCCGGTGTCCGTCAGGTAGTTCACACATCCGCCGCTGCCGGGTCCGCCTCCCGGCTGGAGCCAGAAGCCGGCGATGACCTTGATGCCCTGGCCCGCGGCACTGTCCAGCAGGGGTTTCGTGGTGGCGTCGGTGCCCCAGGTCCGGATGGTGTTGACGCCCATCGACCTGACGTCGGGCATGTACTTCCCGGCGTCGGCGACGGCCGGCCCCAGGTCAGGCCCTTCACCGTGTACGGCGCACCGTCGACGGTCAGCTTCCATGCGCCCTGTGCTCCTTCGACCTTCACCACGCTTCCGGCCGCATGCGCGGCGGGCACGGGCAGGGTGGCCGCTCCGGCCGCGACGAGCGCGGCGACCGCGAGACGCGCCGTCGTGCGTCTGCGACCGCGGGCCGATGGGGTGGGACGTGGCAGTTTCATGAGGTGACAGCTCCTCGTGGGGGGAACGAATGGGAGAGCGCTCTCCCTCATGGGTGCGGTTCATCCATGAGGGAGAGCCGGGACAGTCAGGGCAGTTCGTAGTTCTCGTCCAGAGCGGCACCCTCGCCGGGGTTGTTCTGGTCGTAGCCCCGGGCGTCGCACTGGAGGCCGCCCACGATGCAGTGGCCGACCATCGTGTCCAGCGTGGCGTCGTCCCAGGCGTTGAAGAAGTCGTAGTGGAAGGAGTGGCCCGTGCCGCTGGCCAGCCTCACCTGCGACATGTCTCCGTTGACCGGCCAGGCCATCTTGAACTCGATCATCGGCAGGGCGACGGGATGACTGGCCGGGCAGACGTCCTGGTTGGCCCC
Source organism: Streptomyces sp. Alt3 (assembly GCF_030719215.1). Classification (NCBI taxonomy): domain Bacteria; kingdom Bacillati; phylum Actinomycetota; class Actinomycetes; order Kitasatosporales; family Streptomycetaceae; genus Streptomyces; species Streptomyces glycanivorans. The sequence continues at coordinate 515,491 of NZ_CP120983.1, forward strand.
CATCACGATCGGATAGGTCATGTGGGCCTTGTGGTCCGGGGTGTCCAGATGCTTGCCGTCCCAGCAACTGGGCGCTTGCATACGGAGGTTGAGCTGGGTGTCCTGGCTGGTCGGACACGTCGCCGGGAACTCGTAGTTGTGGTAGCTCTCACCGCACTCGTACCCCTCGACCATGCCGGGGTGGTCGCGGAACTCCGCGGCGGTCTGCGTCGGGCTGCCGACGACGAAGCGCAGCCCCTTCGGGAACGGCCGCACGGTCCGGTAGTCGGTGACACCGGCCTTGTAGTAGATGGTCTGCGGACCGACCGGGCGCACCTCCTGGTCCCCCTTGTACAGGGTCGGCATCCAGTACGCGGACAGGTCGCCGGGCGCCTTGCAGGCGGTACCGCCCACCCCGAGCGATGCGGTCGTGCTGTTCTCGTCCGTGGTGTCGTTGCCCATGAACGTGTGGTTGTGGGACTTGCCGGTCTGACCGGGGTAGACGATCGGGTCGACCGATCCGGTGTGGGTGACGGAGCAGTTCGCCTGGAACTCGTGGAAGTACCGGTGGGGCGGGATCTCGGTGGACGGCTGCACCCCGGTGACCGGCGGGATCGCCGGGATGTAACCGTCGCCGTCCGGGTCGTCCCCCGAGGGGACCGGGTCGGCGGCCGCCATGGCGTGCCCCTGCATGTGCTGCGTCCCCTGCATGACGCCCGAGGCCGGGGCGGGTGCCCCGGCCTCGGGCGCCGCCTCGGCCGGGGCACCGGCCCTGGCGATCGCTGTGAGCCCTGCGATCACCAGGGCCAGTGCCGCGATGACGACCAGGGCGGACACCAGGGTGGATCTGCTGATTCTTTCGGCCATGCGGACCTCCATGCCGCTCTGCGTCCGCGCACATCGGGTGCGCGGTGGGGGGAGAGTGGAGCTGGACGGTGCGTCGTACGGAACGCTTGGGAGAGCGCTCTCCCAAGCGCTGCCAGTGTTGCGCCGCCGCTGAGAACATGTCAAGAGTTGGTGAACGGAGCGCGATGCACGGGGAGTTGCCTTCGAGCACCTGGGTGCTCGCGATCGGCCCACGCCATGTGCGGGCCCCGGGCGCGGACGTGGCGTGGGGCGGTCACGACGTGCCTGAGCCGCAGGCGCGGACATGGTTCTGCCCGTCGTGCTCCTGAGATGTCTTCACGCCCGAGGACCGCGACACCCCGTCAGGTCACCGGGTGGGTCCCGCCATCGGCCTTCTCCCGGAGCACGGCCACCAGCCGGTCACGGACTTCGGCCCCGCTCCGCCGTCGACCGCGAACACCACCCCCGTGACGGACGAGGTACCCGGGGCGGGGCGCTCGGTGATCGCCCAGGGCACCTCATCCGGGCCGCCGATCCGGCCCGACGGGTGTGCGCCAATTGCCATGTCCGGACCACCGGCGTGCGTTCCGGCGTCAGACCCTGATGCCCGCCGATGGGAGCGCGATCATGTCGGGGGCGACGGCCACCACACGGATTCCACGGGGTGCCGGCTCGACCGCCCAGCTGCGGGTGAGCAGTTCCGAAGCGGCTTCGCCCGCCGCGTAGACCGAGTTGCCGGGCCGGGCACACTGCCCCACCGACGTGCCGACGCACTGACGCACTGACGCCGACGATGTCCCGCCGGCTCTCTCCAGCGGGAGCAGAGCCGGCCGCGTCAGCAGGGCGGGGGCGGGGAAGTTGGTGGCGAACTGGGAGGTGATGCCTTCCGGCGTCAGCGTGCAGAGCTGAGACGTGAGCCTTCCGGCGTCAGCGTGCAGAGCAACCGCCACGCACGATGCCCGCGTTGTCGACCAGTACGTCCGGTCGGCCGTGTGCGTCCAGCATGACCCGGCCGATCGCGACGACAAGGGTGCTCCCCCGGGCGAACGCGCGGGCCGTGGCACGGCCGGTCCCGGTGCTGACTCCGGTGACGACGGCGATCCCGCTGCCCGGTGGTGCGGTGATGTCCATACCGGTCATCGACCGACCCTGCCGCCTGCGACGAGGTCGACATGGACGTCGGCCGGGGGTCTGCTGCGACAGGGGGCCACCCTGCTGCCGCAGCAGACCGATCAGCTGCCCGCCGGACCGAGGCGTCCGGCGGAGTTCACCCGTCAGGCCGTGTGGAGGGTCAGCCCGTAGCGGTTGAGGATCTCGTTGATGGGCTGGTACCAGGTCTCACCGCCGCTGCTGCAGTTGCCCCAGCCTCCCGAGGTGACGCCCTGCGCCTGGTCGCCGCTGATGAACGAGCCGCCGGAGTCGCCCCCTTCGGCGCAGACGCTGGTCTTGGTCATCTGGTGGACGGCACCCTGGCTGTAGTTGACGGTCTCGTTCTTGGCGAGGACGTTTCCGCAGTGCCAGTGGGTGGTGGAGCCGGAGCGGCAGATCGAGGCGCCGATCGGGGCTTCGTTGGAGCCGCGGACCAACTGGTCGGAGACGGTGCCCCAGCCGAGGACCACGGGGACGGTCCACCAGCCGCTGCCCACGTTCACCCAGGCGTAGTCGTTGTCGGGGAAGGACGAGCCCTGGAAGTTGCCGATGGCCGAGCCGTCCCAGCCTCTGACCGCTCCGCCTGCCTGGCCGCAGTGGCCCGCCGTGACGAAGCCTCCGTGGACGGAGAAGCCTATGGAACAGCGGACGTTCCCGGTGTAGTACGGGTCGCCGCCGACCGTTCCCGCGGCGAACGTCTGAGGCGCCTTGGCGGTCTGCTCGATCGTGACGGGGCCGGCCTCGCGCGCCTTGGCGACGAAGGCGCGGACATCGTTGTCACCCCGCTCGGAGGCGACCACGGTCACGACGACGCTGTTCGCCCGGGGGTCGACGCGCCAGCTGCTGACGCCGCTGGGTGCGGAGAGCGCGTCCAGCCGGTTCTTCACGGCGTCGAGCTCCCGCGCCGTGTGGTCGACGACGCGGACCTGCGCGCCGGCCGCCCGGACGGCACCCGCCTTGGCATCGTCCGTGACGGCGACCGTCAGCTTGCCGCTGCCGGCGTCGAACCAGGAGCCGCCGAACGAGGCCCCGGCCGCGCTCCGCGCGGTTCCCTCCAGAGCCGTCGCCTTCTTCTCAGCGGTGAGCCGCGCCTCGGCCTGACTCTTCGTGAGTCCGAGGTCGCGCTGCATGGCCGTGATGATCCCGGCCGACGCCTGGGGTTCGGCGGAGGAACGGGAGTCGGCTGCCGTGGCCTGGGTGAGGCCGGCGGTCGCCCAGGTGCCGATGATGAGCAGGGCGGACAGACCGGTCCGCACCATCGTCGTATGTCTCAAGGGAGTGCCCCTTCTTGTTGTTCCAGCATCGTGGGGGTGGAACAGGAAGCATCCGAGAGCCGTCTGAGAGCGCTCTCAGAAGTGCCGCCACGGACTGTAGTCCAGTTCGTCAGGCAGGTCCATGCCAATGACAGCCCACGCCCCGCCGCTCACGGCCCCGCGCCCCGGCGCCGACCGCCCGCGGCCTCGTCCTGGCAGCCCGCGGGCGCGCGCCCGGAGAAGCACCGAGGCTTCGGCCGCCGCTCGGGGTCAGGGGGTGAGCAGCGGGAGCCCTGCGGTCCTCCACGGCCCCCGGAAGTCGTCCCACCTGCTGTCGCTGCTCTCCGGGAAGGTCCCTGGGAGGCTCTCCGGGAGGGTGTCCCAGATCCGTACGGCGGCGTCGGTGCCGGATCCGATACGTTGCCAGCCGGGATCGCCGGTGGCGGCGAAGGCCGCCCAGGCCTGCGCCATCCGCCCGGCGAGTTCACGGTCGGCGGCGCCCGGAGATCCCCCGACGAGGAAGTGGACGTCCTCGTCCTCCAAGGTGCCGAACGCGAAGGGGACGTCGGCGCAGTGCCAGGCCCTGACCGGCTTCCCCTGTCCGTCGCGCCGGCGGACGAAGCGGGCGAGGTGGGCCCGTCCTCCCGCCCGCGCGTGGGACTCGGCCAGTCTGCTGCTGTACTCCCCGAACATCAGGTCCCCGTACACGGCCAGGTAGATCTCGCTCACCGGTGCCCCGGGCATCAGGGCGCGGTAGCCGTCCAGCAGGGAGGGCGGGAGCCGGTGGTCGGAGGCGAACGCGGCGAGCTGCCGCTCCGTGGTGATCTTCGCGCAACTGCCCACGGCGTCCAGCAGCCAGTACTCCTCCACGGTGTGGCAGACCATCAGGTCCACCTCGCGGGACGCTCCCGTCGCACACGCCGTCAGCGGGTCGGCGGCCAGTCCGGCCACCCCCGCCACCGGTCCGTAGATCGCCGGATCGTAGTGGCGGTGCCCCGACCCGGGGTCCCGCCTGTAGCCCTCCGCCACCCGGTCCGAAGCCTCGACGAGGGCATGCGGGGAGGCTGACGCCAGCCCTGCGTACGTGGCGGGGACACCCGCCGCCGTGGCCACCTCCGCCGTGGTGCGGGCGGCGGACTCCGGGGTTGCGCAGGCGTTCACGGCACTGTGCGCGACGGCGCGGAGGAACAGGCCGCGCGCCCCGTCCATCGCCATGAGGCAGGCGACCGAGGTCGCTCCGGAGGACTGTCCCGCGACCGTGATCCGGCCCGGATCGCCGCCGAACGAGGCTATGTTGTCGCGCACCCAGCGGAGCGCGGCGATCTGGTCGAGCAGCCCCCTGTTGTCCGGACACGCTTCCTCCCCGTCCACGGCCGGGACGTGGCCGAACCCCTCGAAGCCGAGACGGTAGTTGAGGGTGACGACCACGACTCCGTGACCGGCCAGGAACGTCCCGTCGAAGTCGGGCTGCGCGGAGGAACCGAAGACGTAGGCGCCGCCGTGGATCCAGACGAGCACGGGGAGAGCCCCGCCGTCGCCGGCCGGGGTCCAGACGTTGAGATTCAGAATGTCCTCGTCGCCCGGCGACCAGACCGGCGCGCCGGGAAGCTCGGCCGACTGGGGGGCGACGGCCCCGAACGACGCGCAGTCGCGGACCCCGTCCCAGGGCGCGGCGGGCCGCGGGGCCCGGAACCTGTCGGCGCCGAAGGGCGGGGCGGCGTAGGGGATTCCACGCAGGACGACAACTCCGGGATCACGGACGGCCCTTCGCCCGGCGACCGCTCCGGCCTTCGTTGTGAACACGCTCATCCCTGTCCTCCGTTCCGCCCCTGTCCGGGGTGCGGCTCCAGCCTCGCACCCGTCGGGCGGCCCCCGCCAACACCTGAACAGCGCAGACTGACGCGTCCCTGTTGTGAATCCGAAGTGCGTCAGTCGGGGGACGTGCGGCCTGTCGGCGTCGCACGGGACCTCCGTACACGGATTCTGGACGTGCCCGCCAGGATCAGTCGTACAGGAAGCTGGGTGACACCATGGCAGCCGATCCGTCCACGACGGCAGGCGTGCGCGTACCGGACACGAGGCTCGCGGTCGAGGCGACCGAGCTCGTACGCGACACGACCGACGAGCTCGTGTACCACCACTCCCGCCGGGTCTTCCTCTTCGGCGCCCTGCAGGGGCGCCGGCGGGACCTGTCCTTCGACCCCGAACTCCTGTACATCGGTGCCATGTTCCACGACCTCGGGCTCGGCGAGCGCTTCCGCTCCAGCGGGCGCCGCTTCGAGGTGGACAGTGCGGACGAGGCACGCGGCTTCCTGCAGGCCCGTGGGGTGCCGGAGGACAGCGTGCGGCGGGTGTGGACCGCCATCGCCCTGCACACCACCCCTGGCATCCCGGCCTTCATGGAGCCCGAGGTGGCGCTGGTGACGGCCGGTGTGGAGTACGACGTCCTCGGCATCGGCTACGGGGACGTCTCCGACGCGGACCGTGCGGCGGTCGTCGCACTGCATCCACGGCCGGACTTCAAGCGGCGGATCCTCGCCTCCTTCACCGAGGGAATCCGCCCGAAACCGGAGACGACGTTCGGCAACGTCAAGGCCGACGTGCTCCAGCACTACGTTCCGGGCTTCGAGCGGGGGGACTTCGTACGCACCGTTCTCGAATCGCCGTGGCCGGAGTGACGGGGCCCGGCCGGCTCGTACCCACCGCACCGCTCCTCGCGGTCGGCGCCACGACCGGCAGCCGGGCTGACCGGGTCTCACCGGCGTGCGGCGGCTCCCCATCTCTCCGACGCACCGAGCAGCGCGACCGTGAACGGGTGACGGGGAGCAGTCAGGATCTGTTCCCTCGGGCCCTCCTCGACCACCACGCCGCCGTCCAGCACGGCCACCCTGTCGGCCGGTGCAGCGGTGTCGAGGTCGTGTGTGATCAGCACGACGGCGGGCGCGTCCTGACGGTGCATCAGTGCGGCGAGCAGGTCCAGCAGGGAACGCCTGGTGACCGGGTCGAGCCCGGAGGTGATCTCGTCGCAGACGAGTACCCGGGGCCGCGCGAGGAGCGCTCTGGCCAGCGCCGCGCGCTGGAGTTCGCCGCCGGACAGGAGGCCGGGCCGCCTGCGGACGAGTTCCTCGGCCAGCCCGAGGTCCGTCAGCACCCGCCGCGCCTCGGCCCCCGCTTCCCGGGGTTCGGTGCCGTGCAGGCGCACCGCCGTGCGGGCCACCTGGTCCAGGACCGGCCGGTGTTCGTCGAAGGCGGCCCGTGCGTCCTGGAAGACGTACTGCACGGCGGCGAGCTGCTCCCTGCTGCGGTCCCGCAGACTGCGCGGCAGTTCCCTGCCGTCGAGCGTGATCCGGCCCGTGTGGTCACGGTGGAGTCCGGCGAGGCAGCGCCCGAGGGTGGTCTTGCCGCTGCCCGAGCGTCCGACGACGGCCAGGCACTCACCGCCGCGGAGGGTGAGCCGGTCGACGCTCAGCACCGGCACATGGGCCCCGCCTGTCCGGTGACGCGCGGTGAGTGCGTCGACGGTCAGCAGCTCGGCACCGGTGCGCCCGGGTTCCGCGTACGGCAGGGTCCTCGGTTCGGCGAGGAGCTCCTTGGTCCACGGGTGGGTGGGCGCCTCCAGGACCCGGTGGGCCCGGCCCTGTTCCACCACACGGCCGCCGCGCATCACCAGCACCTCGTCGGCCAGTTCCCTCACGACGTCGAGGTCGTGGCTGAGCAGCAGCACGGCGATGCCCTGCGCCGCCACCGCCGCGAGCTGGTCGACGACCCGACGTGTCGTCAGGGCGTCCTGCCCTGTCGTGGGTTCGTCGGCGACGATGATCCGGGCGCCGAGGAGCAGTGCCTGCGCCAGGACGAGGCGCTGCTGCTGTCCTCCGGAGAGCTGGTGCGGGTACCGGCCCAGCACCTGCTCGCCGTCCTCGAGTTGGGCGTCGTCGAGTGCCTGCGTGACGCGCTGCCGGGCTGCCGCGCGACGCTGTGACCGGGGCAGGTCACGCACCTGCGTGCGCGCCATGTCGCGCAGGAGGGCCCCGGCGCGGCGGGCGGGGTTGAGGACGGCGGCGGGGTGCTGGGGGATGTAACCGATGCGGGTGCCGTGCACGGCCACCTCGCCCGTCACGCGCGCACCAGCGGGGAATTCACCGAGCAGGGCGAGGCCGGTCGTGGTCTTGCCGCTGCCGGAGGCGCCGACCAGGGCGGTCACGGTGCCGGGGCGGATGCGGAGCGAGACCCGGTCGACGAGTGCGCGGCCGTCGACCTCGACCGTCAGTCCGGTGACGGCGGCGATCACGGGGTTCTCCTTCATGAGCGGCGGCCCTTGCGGGCCGGGGTACGGCGCTCCATGGCGGCGTCGACGAGCAGGTTGCCGCCCATGGTCAGCGCGACGATGAGCAGGGCCGGCACGACGACCGCCCAGGGCTGGATGAGCAGTCCGGTGCGGTTGCGGTCCACCATCACGGCCCAGTCCGCGGCGTCGGGGGCGACCCCGATGCCCAGGAAGGCCGCGGTGGCCACCAGGTAGAGCACTCCGGTCAGCCGGATCCCGGCGTCGGCCGCCAGGGTGCGCAGGATGGACCTGCCCACGTATCCGACGGCGAGGCGCCACCAGCTCTCCCCCTGCATGCGCAGCGCCTCGACGGCGGGCCGGGACGCCGCCTCCGCGGCTGCCGCGCGCACGATCCGAGCGGCGTCCGGGACGGACACGAAGGCCACCAGCAGGGCGAGTCCCGCCGCCCCGGGCGGGAAGGCGGCGGCGACCAGCAGGATCATCAGCAGTGAGGGAACTGCGAGCAGCACGTCCAGGGGACGCATCAGCACTTCCTCCAGCCACCTGCGGTGGGTGAGCGCACAGGCCAGCCCGAGCGGCAGGGCCACGAGGTAGGCGAGCACCGTGGCGGCCAGGGCGACGAGCACCACGGGCCGTCCGCCGAGCAGCACCTGCTGGACGACGTCCCGTCCGACGAAGTCCGTGCCGAGCCGGTGGCCGGCGCCGAGGGTGAAGGAGGCGGCGCGTGCCGAGGGCTCCCCCACGAGGAACGGGCCGGCCAGGGCGATGCCGAGCGGGACGGCGACGACGGCGGCCCCGGGGCCGTACCTGCGGAGCCGCCTCATGCCGCCACCCCCGAGCGTGGTGCGAGCCGGTGGGTGACGAGGTCGGCGCCGAGGTTGAGCACGACGGTGGCGACGCCGAAGACCACCGCGAGTCCCTGGACGACGGGGATGTCACGGTCGGCGACGGCGTTCATGAGGACGGTGCCGAGTCCGGGGATCACGTAGAGGGCCTCCACGACGATGACGCCGCACAGCAGCCAGTCGATGGTGCGGGCGAGCTGCTGGGTGGCGGGGGCGAGGGCGTTGGGCAGGGCGTGTCCGTAGCGGATGCGTGCCCCCGGGATTCCGTACCGTCCGGCATGGGTGGTCCACGGGGCGGCCAGCGCGTCGATCATGCCCGCCCTGACCAGGCGTGCGAGCGAGCAGACGGGCCGGGCGAGCAGGACCAGGACGGGCAGGACGAGCGCGGCGGGGTGCGCGAGCAGATCGGTGCCGTAACCGACGGCGGTAGGCGGGAACCAGCCGAGGCGCAGCGCGAACACGCTCACCAGGAGCACTCCGAGGGCGAATTCGGGCACGGCGTAGACGCCGAGGGTGGTGGAGCTGATCAGCCGGTCGGTGAGACGCCCCTCGTGTCGGGCGGCGAGTACGCCGAGGCCGACCGCCACGGGGACCAGGATCAGGACCGTGAGTGTGGCGAGGAGCAGGGTGGGGCCGAAGCCGCCGGCAAGGAATCCGGCCACCGGCCGCCCCGAGGTGAGGGAGGTGCCGAAGTCGCCGTGCAGCAGCCCCACGACCCAGTCGGCCAGCCGCTCGTGGGCGGGCCGGTCCAGTCCCATCGCCTCGCGTACGGCCGCGATGCGCTGCGGGTCGGGCTGGTCACCGGCGAAGGCCACCGCGGCGTCGCCCGGCAGCGCCTCGGTGAGCCCGAAGACCAGCAGCACGACTGCCGCGGTCTGCACGGCACCGAGGAGCAGCCGCCGGGCGACCCAGGAGCGCAGTGCGTTCACGCCAGCCAGACCTTGTCGAAGCGTGCCCAGTCCAGGGTGTTGGCGGGCGCCTCGCGGGCGACACCCCGCAGGGAGGGTGCGGTGCCGAGGATCCAGTCGCCGAAGCCCCAGACCAGGAAGCCTCCTTCGGTGTGGAGCTGTCGCTGCATACGGGCGTAGAGGGCGGCCCGTGCCGTCCGGTCGCGGGTGGACTGGGCCTGTCGGTAGAGGGCGTCGAAGTTCTTGTCCTGCCATTTGGTGGCGTTGGTGGTGGAGTCGGTGAGCAGCCGCTGGGAGATGTGGGACTCGATGGGCATGGCTCCTGACCGGTAGCAGCACAGGGTTCCGGTGTCGAGGATGTCCTTCCAGTAGGAGTCCTTGCTGCCCATCCGTACGTCGACGGTGACCCCGGCGCGTGCCGCCTGGTCGCGGAAGATCCCGGCGGCCTCGGTGAATCCGGCGGCGACGGCCGAGGTGTCGAGTGTGACCCTGAGGTTCTCCGCACCGGCCTGCCTCAGGAGACTGCGGGCACGGTCGATGTCCTGTTCGCGCTGCGGGAGTTCGTCCGCGTAGTACTCGTATCCCTTGCCGAAGAGGTCGTTGCCCGTCTCTCCCGCGCCGGAGAGGGCGCCGTTCACCAGTTCCTCGCGGTCCGCGATGAGGAAGAACGCCTCGCGGACCCGGGGGTCGTCGAAGGGCGGGCGGTCGGTCTTCATGGCGAAGGCCTGCATGGCGCTGTTGCGGAGCCGGACGATCGTGACGCTGTCCGACTTCTCGTGGGCGCGTCCGGTGGCGGGGTTGAGCTCGTGCGCGTACTCGACCTGGCCTCCGAGGAGGGCGTTGATCCGGGCGGACTCCTCGTTGGCGACGACGAATTCGAGCTCGTCCAGGTGGGGGGCGCCGTCCCAGTGGGCGTCGTGGCGGCGCAGGACGGTGGAGCGTCCGGGCGCGAAGGAGACGAAGCGGAAGGGGCCGGAGCCGATCGGCTCACGGTCGAAGCCGGTGGCACCGTCCTGCACGATGTAGGTGCCGAAGGCGGCCATCACGTTGGGGAATTCGGCTGTCGGCCGCTTCAGCACGAACTCGACGGTCCGTTCCCCGGTCGCGCGGCTCGCCCCGAGGTCGACGGGTTCCAGGGAGGCACGGGCCCGGAATGCCTTGTCGGGGTCGGCGATACGGCGGTAGCTGTACAGGACGTCGGCGGCGGTCACCGGCTTCCCGTCGTGGAACTGCGCCTGCCGCAGCGTGACGTTCCAGCGGTCGAGGCCGGCGTTCGGCTCCCACTTCTCGGCCAGGCGTGGCACGGCGGCGAGGTCGGCGCCGTAGTCGGCGAGCTTGTCGAAGAGCGCCTTGCTCCGGGCAGCGTCGGCGAAGAGGTTTCCCAGGTGCGGGTCGAGTGTTTCGCTCGCGCCGCCTCCGGCGAAGGCCGCGCGCACCTGTCCGCCGCGCCGGGGCGTGCCGTCCCCCTTGCCGGCGTCGGATCCGGTGGCCTCGGGCCCGGAGCATCCTGCGAGCGTGAGTGCGCCGAGGCCGGCCGCTCCCCCTGCCGCCGCGAGGAAGCCGCGTCTGCGCAGGCCGGGGAAGCGATCGTGTCTGTCGGCCGATGCGGTCATGGTTGCTCTCCTGTTGCTGGGTTTGCCGGTTCGGCGGCGGACGTCCGGGCCGGGTCGACGGTGGTTTTCCTGGCGACGAGGTGGAGCCGGTCGCCGTCGGCGGTGTCCCCGGGTCCGGCGCCCGGCTGCCAGGCCGGTTCGGTGCGCGGCCCGGGGCCGTCGTGCAGGGCGAGTACGTCGAAGCCGTGGACGGTGAGGAAGTGGCGCAGTTCCTGGGGCAGGAGCAGCCGCCACGCGGAGTGCTCCACGACGGGCGGGCTGCCGTCGTCCGCGGTCCAGCTCCGGGTGCGCCGCAGGAGCTGGGCGGCCCGGTCGACGCGCAGTGCGGTGGTCGAGCGGTAGGCCGTGCCGTGCCAGGTGAAGCGGGAGACGGCCGGCGCGGTCGCGGGTTCGTCCCGGCCGAGGAAGTACGCGCCGTTGCGCATCTCCGCGACCAGCAGGCCGCCGGGTACCAGGGTGCGGCGGCAGGACCTCAGGAATCCGTCGAGTTGCTCGTTGGTGTGGCAGTACAGCAGCGAACTGTCCAGGCACACCACGGCGTCGAAGACCCGCTGACCGAAATCGAACCGGCTGAGATCGGCCGTCACGTAGGCAGGCCCCGGGTGGCGCGCGCGGGCGTGGGCGAGCATGGGAGCGGAGAGGTCGGCGGCGGTGACCCGCCGTCCCGCGTGATGGAGCCAGGCGGCGTCACGGCCTGTTCCGCAGCCCAGGTCGAGGACGGTGGGGCCGGCGCCGTGGCGGCACAGGATGTCCTGCGCCCACCGCCCCGCGAGGTGTTCGGGGTCGGGGAACCTGGCCTCGTAGAGCTCCGGGTTGTCGGTGAGGAGATTCCCTGTCCGGTGTCTCATGCCGCCACCGCCACGGGGGCGGGCCGTGTCCGGGGCAGGGTTCCGTTGCGGTGCAGCCAGGTCACCGCGGCCGCCGAGACGAGTCCGGCCGCCAGGCAGCAGCCCCAGGGGAGCAGGGCGACGGGGCCGCCTCCCCCGCCTGGTGGTGCGGCGTCCATGGCCCGGCCGACGGCAGCGTTGCCGACGGCAGCGGCGATGCCGGAGACCGCGTAGAAGATCCCGAAGTACGTGCCTGTCAGCTCCTGGCGCCCGAAGCCGGGGATCAGCTCCATGACGAAGGGCTGAGCCACCATCACTCCCAGGTGGAGCAGGAGCGCTCCGGCCAGCACGGGCAGGGCGCGCAGGGTGGCGTCCAGGGGGCCGCCCGGGGGCGCTCCGGTGCCGGCGACGAGCATCGGCGGGACGAAGGCCAGCCCCATGAGCACCAGTCCGGCGGCGATCCAGCGCCCTCGCGTTCCGCGCCTCGACAGCGCGCGGGTGATCCGCAGCTGGAAGGCGATGCCCGCGATCGTCCCGACCAGGAAGACGAGCCCGGCGGCACCGTCCCAGCCGGTGGCGTGCCGGGCTCCGGCCGGGAGCAGGAGGTAGAGCTGGTTCTCCAGCGTGAACATGCCGACCATGGCGAGTGCGAAGGCGAGGAAGGCGCGGTTGCCGACGGCCTCACGCCAGTCGGCCGTGACGCTGCCGGTGGCCGGTGGCACCTGCCGGGCGGGGAGCACCAGGGCCTGGGCGACGGTGAGCAGGGCGAAGATCCCGGCGGCGGTGAGCGCGGAGGCCCGGAAGTCGACGAGCAGCAGGGCGCTGCCCAGGAGGGGGCCGATGAGCGCGCCGGTCGTCGCGAAGACGTTGAACAGGGCGAACGCCTCGGCTCTGCGTTCGCCTGCCTCCTGGGCGAGATAGGTGCGGACGGCGGGATTGAACAGGGCGCCCGCGACGCCGCTGAGCACGGAGGCGGCGAGCAGCACGGGCAGCCCGTCGCCGAGCGCGAAGAGGGCGAAGCCGACGGTGCGTATCGCGCAGCCGGCGATGATGACACCGCGGGCGCCGAGGCGGTCGGCGGCGGAGCCGCCTATGAGGAACAGTCCCTGCTGGCTCAGGTTGCGTACGCCGAGGACGATGCCGACGACGGCCGCCGACATCCCGAGGTCGTCGCCGAGGTGGGTGGCGAGGTACGGGACGAGCAGGTAGAAGCCGGTGTTGACGCCGAGCTGGTTGACCAGCAGCAGGCGAATGGCGAGCGGGAATCCGCGGATCTCGTTCCATGTGTTCATGAGGCCGCGCTCCGGATTTGGGCTCGGGCGCGGGGGCGTACGCCTAGACCCGGCCGCTCGGCGGCCGCGACGAACCCGTCGGAGCCCCCGATTCCTGTCCAGGGGTCGTCGGCGAGCAGGAGGTGCCCGTCGAGGTCGGTCCAGCGGGCACGGTCGCCGATGTGGACGGCGGGGGCGATGCCCAGGGTGCTGGCGGTCAGGCAGCCCAGCATCAGGTCTGTGCCACTGCCCTCGATCAGGGCGGCGATACGGAGGGCCGCGTGGACGCCTCCGCATTTGGCGAGTTTGACGTTGATGCCGTGGACGCGTCCGGCGAGCCGGCGCGCGTCCTCGTAGGTGACGGCGTCCTCGTCGGCGATGACGGGCAGGGGTGAGCGGGCGGCGAGCCGCGCGAGGGCCTCCGGGTCGCCGGGGGTCAGCGGTTGTTCCACCGCTTCGACGCCCAGTTCGGCGAACCGGGGCAGGAGCGCGCGCGCCCGGGACTCCGACCAGGCCCCGTTGGGGTCGAGGAGGAGTCGGGCTGCCGGGGCGGCGGCGCGGACGGCGCGCACCCGGTCGAGATCGGTCTCGTGGTCCCGGTCGCCCGCCTTGATCTTGATCACGGAGAACCCGGCCCCGGCCAGGCTGCGGGCCTGGGCGGCCGCCCTTCCCGGGGAGGTGAGCGAGATCGTCCGGGCGGTGGCGGTCCTCGGGGCCACCGCGGCCCCGAGGATGCGGTGCACGGGGGTGGCGGTGCGCTTCCCGACGAGGTCGAGGAGCGCCGACTCGGTGGCGGCGGTCATGGCGGCCGGGGTGCCGGGCGCGTCGAGTTCACCGGCGCGCAGGGCGTGCAGTGCGGTCTCCGGGTCGGCGAAGCGGGCGAGCCGCTCACCGGTCCGGGCGGCGAGGCGTTGCAGGGTGGGGGTGTCGAGGCCGTAGAAGTGGCTGGTGACGGCTTCGCCGTGGCCGTCGGCCCCGTCGTGTTCGACGGTGAGGCAGACGGCGTCGCGGGCCGTCATGGTCGATCGCGAGATGCGCAGCGGCTCGGCGAGCACGAGTCGCACGGTGTGCTGGGTGAGTTTCACGGCTGCCGCTCCAGGCGTTCCGCCAGCGGATCGGTGACGGTGGTGCACCTGGTCCAGCCTCCGGTCTGCGGGATACGCGGGTGCCGGACGTCGACGGGGCGGGCGGCCGCGAGATCGGGGTCCAGCTGATGGGCGGTCATGAAGTCGTCGTCGTAGACGCTGCCGAGGTAGCGGTGAGGTCCGTCGGGGAAGACGGTGGCGACAGCGGCGCCGGGGTGTGTGCGGGCGGCCCAGGCGGCCACGCGCGCGACGGCTCCTGTGCTCCAGCCGCCGCTGACGAAGTTCTCCCGGGCGAGTCGCCGGCAGGTGTCGGCGGCCTCGGCGGGGCCGATCCAGTGGACCTCGTCGAACGCGTCGTAGGCGACGTTGCGCGGATGGATGCTGCTGCCGAGACCCCGCATCAGCCGGGGCGTCGCCGCCTGCCCGAAGATGGTGGAGCCGGTGGAGTCGACGGCGATGAGCCGCAGTCCCGGCCAGTGCCGGCGCAGTGGTCCGGCGATCCCGGCGCTGTGCCCTCCCGTGCCGACACTGCACACGAGGATGTCGAGGTGGGCGAGCCGGCTTGCCAGTTCGGCTGCGAGTGAGGCGTAACCCGCTGTGTTGTCCGGGTTGTTGTACTGGTCGGGCCAGTACGCCCCTGGCAGCCGGGCGAGCAGGTCGCGCAGCCTGTCCAGGCGGGCGCCCTGCCAGCCGCCGTTCGCCTTGGGCCGGTCGACGAGTTCGAGACGCGCTCCGTACGAGCGCAGCAACTGCCGCATCGAAGGCTCCAGTTCGCTGTCGCCGACGAGCACGACGGGGTGTCCGAGCGCCTGTCCGGCGAAGGCGAGGCCTATGCCGAGCGTGCCGGAGGTCGATTCCACGACGGGTGCGCCGGGGAGGAGTTCGCCGCGCTCCTCGGCTCCGAGGAGCATGGACACCGCGGCACGTGCCTTCATGCCGCCGACGCCGTGTCCTTCGAGCTTGGCCCAGAAGCCCGGGTGGGGCAGGGGCAGTCCGGTGGTGATCCTGGCGAGCGGGGTGCGGCCGATGAGGGCGAGGAGTTCGCGGTTGGGTGCGAGAGCGGGCAGGGATGCCGTGGTCACGAGGTGCCTCCGTCGTACGGGCGGCTGCGGGGGACGGCGTCGGGTCCGCCGTCGCCCGCGCGGTAGCGGTGGATGGTGCCGGGCCCGCCGTCGAGCCAGAAGAAGGGGTACGGCTCGGCGCACACCGCGGTGACTCCGGCGCCCAGGAACCGGGGCAGGACCGCGCTGCCGGTCTGGGCGAACATGACCAGTGGCTTCCGGCGCTTCCAGGCGCTCCTGCGCAGCGGGTCGAAGGTCCCGTTGCCCAGGGTCATACCGGAGGCCAGCACCGCGTCGCAGTGGCCGATCCCCTTGAGGGCGTCCGTACCGATGGGCTCCCCCCAGTCGGTGGTTCCTCCCTTCAGGTCACAGGGAATGACGGTGAGGCCGCGCGAACGCAGTTCGTACAGAAGGGAGTTCACGACGCCGACGACCAGGACGGTGCCGCCGGGCGACACGTCCAGCAGGTCGGCGACGGCGGTGGCCCGCGCCCGGGACCGTTCGAGCGAGCTTCCGGCGGGGACGGTCACCGGCTGCGCCCCGTGGTCAGGGGTGTGGGGAGTGACGTCCGTCAGATAGGCGTCCAGGGCCGCGACCCGGACCGGCAGCAGCGGATGGGCGAGGAGCTCTGCCACGTCGGCGCCGGCACAGTCCTCGACGGCTCCGGCGGGAAGGGCTCCAGGTTCGACCGCGCACGAGCCGACCGCGCGCTCCAGGCGCAGGCTCAGGACCTCGTTGCGGTATCCGCCCTGCCTGCCGTCGTGCCGTGCGGCCTGGGACGTCGTGAAGGCCACCGAGATCAGCCGGGTCGAGGGGTCCGGTCCGAGTTCACCCCGCAGGGCCTGGTCGAGGAGGGTGCCGAGGCAGGAGGCGGGCGGGCGTGAGGTCGTCGTCATGAGCTCACCAGCAGGGGCCGCAGTCCCGCGAGGAGCGCCTCGACGCGGTCCCGGGCGCCGAGGCCGGCGGCGTCGCCCGCCATGACGTGCCCGAGGTAGGCGTTGTTGCTGTCCGCGGCCTCGACCGTGCGCCCCGGTTCCGCGATCTGGACCTCCAGCACACCGTGGGCCTCCCGCACACGGTCGGCGCCCTCCACGGACGCAAGGGTTCCCGCGAGGTCGGGCACGAGGAACCCGATGGCCGCGCTCCGCATCCCGGTTGTGCGGGGACGGAGGTCGGGTTCTCGGCCGAGCGCCACGTCGATGCAGGCGGTGGCGAGGTCGATCCCGGTGACGTGGCGGACCAGCTCGGTGATGCGATTGCCCGCGGGGCGGGGATTGACCTCCACGACCCTGGGGCCTCCCTCGGTCAGTTTGATCTCGGTGTGCGCCACGACGTCGTCGAGGCCGAGCGCCGCACCGGCGCTCAGCGCGGTTCCGGTGGCTGCGGCGAGGTCGTCCGGGGACAGGGCGGCCGGGAACATGTGGCCGGTCTCGACGAAGGCCGGGGCCCCGCCGACGCTCTTGTCCGTGACTCCGACGACGTGGGCGACGCCCCGGCAGGTCACGGTCTCGACGCTCACCTCGGGGCCGCGGAGGAACTCCTCCAGCAGGACGTGGGGCGTACGCCGCTGCCCCCTGGCGTTGTACGGGAAGGCGGCCTGGGCCGCGCACGCCTCGGCCAGCTGGTCCTCGTCGTCGACCCGGCGCACGAACATGCCCGCGCAGAGGTCCACCGGTTTGACCACGAGGGGATAGCCGAGGTCACGGGCGGCCACGGCCGCCTCCGCCCCGTCCGCGCACACCGCGAAGCGGGGTCCGGGGACACCGGCCGCACTCAGGACACGACGGGTGGCGTCCTTGCGGCAGGCGTTCTCCATGGCTTCGGCCGACGGACCGGGCAGGCCAAGCAGGCCGGCGATCCGAGCAGCGGCCGGCAGATAGTAGTCACAGGAGGTCACCACCCCGTCGAAGCGGAGGGCCTCGTGCAGCCGCTGGACCTGCGGAAGCAGCTCACCGAGGTCATTGGTGGGCGCGGTGACGACGTTACGGGCGGTGAGCAGCGGATGGGCCGTTCCCTCCGGTGCGGACCGGAGGTAGTGCTGCAGGTCGCGGGTGAGGAAGGTGAAGTGGTGTCCCGCCCCCTCCAGGGCCCGTGGCAGCAGCCTGCTCATCGATCCGACCCAGCTCTCGACCACCAACAGATGAGCCATGAACTCCCCCTTCTCACAAGGACGTCGGGCATAAGGACAGGCAGGGATCACCCCCTTTCGGAGGCTCCCGGCCCGACCGCACACACGCTATCGACAATCGTTTTCATTGTCATCTAAAACAGCGTCACTTCTACTGGGAAACGGCTTCCGTTGCGTCACTCGCCGGACCGGAGTGGAATTGCATACAGGGGGACCCGCAGGAAGGGGTACGCCATGACCGACAGCGACCGGGGGGACGACGTCTACCAGCCGCAAGAGCCGGAGGCCTCCGACCCTGCCGACCTGCTGGATCTGGAGGACACCCTCGACACGTCCGGGCTCGCCGACGTCCTGGACGAGGGCTACTCGCCGCCGGAACGGCCCTGGGCGGTCGACGACGAGGGCACCACGGCCTCGGAACAGCACACGGGCGAATCCCTCGACCACCGTCTGACCAGGGAGGTTCCCGAGGGGGACGAACCCGTCCCCGACGGTCCGGGCGACCTCGCGGACGGCGACGGGGAGCTCTACGACACGGAAGTGGGGACGGACCGCGCGGGCAGACTCACCCAGGAGGGCGACGGGCATGTGCCCTCCACCCTCACCGCACAGGATGTCGGCATAGACGGTGCGGCGGCGTCCGCCGAGGAAGCCGCGATGCATCTGATTCCCGAGGAGAGAGACCTGTTCGGGGAGGAACCGGCCCGCTGAGGGCCCCGCCCCCGGCCCGCGCCGTCACGACCGCCGCCGAGTACGCCGCCCCCTATCCCCCTCCGAGGACCCCTCAGGTTGTGCCGCGCCCGCACGCGTGCGCGCGAGGTCCCTCCCCGCCACATCGGCCGGTCCGTCGGTATGCCGCCCGCGCACGGGCGCGCGCGAGCCCGCGCACCCCGGCTCCGCGAGCCGTCCGAGCACGTACAGGTCCTGCGTGCCCGCGCCCGTGCACGCGGGCGCACCACGGTGCGGAACGTGGCGGCCGAGCGGCCGGAAAGCGCCGCCGTGCTGCCCGTGCTCCCCGAAAACGCTTGGACGCCGAGCCGCCGGCCACGGGAGACTCGTCTCTTCCGGATCTCTTGCCGCAGACGCGCGGCGAGCGCTTCCGCCTGCGCGGCGCCGCCCCTCCGGAGGCCGGCCATGGCGAAGTCCGGAGCAACTGCCCGCGAAACGACATGAGGTCGGCATGGGATCGCAGCAGTCTCACGGCACCGGGCCGGGCAACGGCCCGGTCCGGCTCGCACTCCGCCACTATCTGGGCGAACTGTCCCGCCAGCGCAGACTTTCGGTATTCGCTCTCGCTCTCCCGGCGCTCGGCAACATCGGGATCACCTACCTGGCGCCGCTCGTCGTCGCCAAGCTCGTCGGCCGTATCGCCGAGGACGGGGCAATCGGCGTGCGTGAGGCACTCCCCTACGTCGGGGTGTTCGCCGCGGTTCTGCTCCTCGCGGAGGCCATGTGGCGGGCGGGCCTGCACTGCCTCAACCGCGTGGACGCCCGCGGCATCGAGCACCTGTACGTCACCGGCATGGACGCCCTGTTCGCCAAGGACGCCTCGTTCTTCCAGGACAACTTCGCAGGATCACTCACCAAGCGGGTGCTGAGCTTCGCCTCCCGCTTCGAGGAGTTCGTCGACACCCTCACGTTCAACATCGTGGGAAGCCTGGCCCCACTCCTGTTCGGCACGGTCATCCTGTGGAGTTACGACCCCCTGCTGGTGGCCGGTCTGCTGATCATGATCACGCTGACCGCGGTGTGCGCCGCGCCGCTGATCCGGCGCCGCCAGAAGCTGGTCAACCGGCGCGAGGAGGCCATCGCGCGGGTGTCGGGCCATGTGTCCGACGCGCTGATGAACATGGACACGGTGCGCGCCTTCGCCGCCGAGGAGCGCGAGGCGGCCGAACACCGGGCGCGGGTCGCGGAGTCGAGGCGCCTGACTCTGCGCTCGTGGGACTACGGCAACCTCCGCATCGACACTCTCGTGGCACCGCTCTCCGTGCTCACCAACGGGCTTGGCCTGCTCCTCGCCGTAGGAATCGGCGCCGGTGGCGGCAGCGTGGAAGCGATCGTGGTCGCCTTCACGTACTACACCGGTTCGACCCGCATCATGTTCGAGTTCAACCAGATCTACCGCCGTCTCGAGAGCTCGATGACCGAGGCCGCGCAGTTCACCGAGCTGCTGCTGGCGCCGCCCACCGTGCTCGACCCCGCGACGCCCGAGCCACTGGCCCAGCAGGCGGCGGACATCCGCTTCGAGCACGTCACCTTCGCCCATGACGGGGGCGACCCGATCTTCGAGGGACTTCAGCTGGACGTGCCGAGCGGAGCGCGGATCGGCCTCGTCGGGCGGTCCGGCGGCGGCAAGACCACCCTCACCCGGCTGCTCCTGCGGATGTCCGACGTCCGGTCCGGCCGCATCATGATCGGCGGTCAGGACATCAGTCGGCTACGGCAGTCCGATCTGCGGAGCCTGATCGCCTACGTCCCGCAGGAACCGGCCATGTTCCACCGCACCCTGCGCGAGAACATCCAGTTCGCCCGGCCGGACGCCACCGACGCCGAGATCCGCGCCGCCGCCGACGCGGCCCACGTGACGGAGTTCGCCGACCAACTCCCCTCGGGCTTCGACACGATGGTCGGGGAACGCGGCGTCAAGCTCTCGGGCGGGCAGCGTCAGCGGGTCGCACTGGCCCGGGCGATCCTTCGCGACGCGCCGATCCTGCTGCTGGACGAGGCGACCAGCGCGCTGGACTCCGAGAGCGAGACCCTCGTGCAGCAGGCACTGTGGCAGCTGATGGAGGGCAGGACCGCGCTGGTCGTCGCGCACCGCCTGAGTACGGTCGCGGCCATGGACCACCTGATCGTCCTCGACCACGGCAGCATCGTCGAGCAGGGAACGCATCACGAGCTCCTGAACACCGACGGCGCCTACGCCAAGCTCTGGCACCACCAGTCCGGCGGCTTCCTCGTCGACACGGCCAACGGCGAAGCGGCGGCCACGGCCGATCAGGCGCGGTGACCGCGGGAACCCCCGATGCCGGACATCGGGGGTCTCCCACGCCCGACGGCGCCCGGGGCGGAATCCGTCAGCGCCCTTCACGCAACCTGAGCACGTACGCCGCGGTCAGCGCCACGGCGCGGTCCTCGTCCCGGGAGAGATCCGCGAGGGCCCGCGACGCCGTACTCCCGGGAATGTCCGCGAGCGCCTCCGTCAGCCGTCGGCGGGCGGTCGGTCCGGCCACACCGCGAGCCAGACGCTCGACCAGCCCGGCAGCGATGCGCTCCGCCGACTCCGGGCTGCTCGCCAGGGCACTCAGTACGTCGGCCGCGTCGACGTCGTTCGCCTCCTCGGCGACCATGTCGACGAGAGTCGGGACGGCGTCGGCCACTCCGCGCGCCCCGAGCTCGAGTGCGGCATACCTGCGGACCACGACGTCGGGGTTCGCGAGGGCGTCCCCCAGCAGCGCGGTCGCCCTGCCGCCCGGAATCCCGGCGAGGGACCGGACGGCACGTTTCCGCACCTCGGGGGCGGGTGAGGCGAGGCCCTCCGCCAACAGCACCGGCCCCCTGTCGCCCGATTGCGCCAGGGCCCATCGAAGAGCTCCTGCGACGTTGTGGTCCCTCTCGCTCAGTACCGCCTCGACCAGTGCCTCCACCGGAACCTCGTCGACCGACGACAGCGCCGCGCGCTGGCGCGTCCCCGCGCTCTTCGATCCCAGCGCGTGGAGAAGCGTGACGGTCTGGAGGACGTCCTGCCAGTCGGCGGGTTCCGCTGCCCCGATACGACGAAGTCGCGTGAGCAGCTCCGTCTCCGCCGCGATGCGTTCCCGGGTCCGGAGGATGAGGTCGTCGACGAGCTCGGACGGCGTGAAGCCGGGGTCCTCGAGCGCGCGCCCGACGTCACGGAGCGACAGGCCCAGTGACCGCAGGCTCTCGACGTGGAAGATCCGCCGGATGTCGTCGTCGGAGTACTCGCGATAACCGTTGCCGGAACGGCCGGTCGGGCGCACCAGACCGAGCGAGTCGTAGTGCCTGAGCATGCGGGCGCTGACTCCGGACCGCCGTGCCACCTCACCGATCAACACCGCCTGTCACCCCTCCTGACCTGTCACGCCGAGGGCCACGACGCGCTTCGCCTCCTCGATCGCGGACTCGAATCCGGTCTCGGGGTCGCGCACCAGCTTGTCCGTGGCGATCGCGTGCGCACGCACGCGAGGGTCCAAATCCGTCATCGCCGCGTGCAGGAACGGCAGGATCGCCCCACCGAGCGCGACGAGCGCCCTGCTGAGGCTCCGCTGCGTCTCCCGTTCTCCGCGCCCGAGCTGTGTGGACAATACTGCGGCCAGCTCGTGCTCCTCACCTTCCGGCACGAGCAGGACCGCCGCGCGCCAGGCGCTCCGGGCCACCTCGTCGTCGACGTCGGACAGAAGCTCCCTGGTGATCGCGGGCCACGCCCGGCGATCCCCGATCTTGGAGAGCGTGTGCAACGCCTGGCTCCGTGCCTGCGCGCGCGTCGAGCGGACCTCCTCGACGAGTTCCGGGACAGTCACCGATGCAGGGTGGCGGGTGAGTGCCCAGGTGAGCATGTCACGCACATAGAACTCCGGCTCGATCGCGCATCGTTCGACGAGCGGGTCGACGAAGCGCGGGTCAGGGGTCGTACCGATCGCCAGAGCCGCCCGGAGCCGTACCGAGGGACGGGGGTCCGCCAGCCCCTGAAGAGCTCGAATCGTGGCTGTGTCCTGCTTCTGCGTGGTCATCCGGCCACCTCCTTCAGCCACACCGAAGACCTTGTCATCGTGTCAAGGTCAAGCGTGGCCGCGCAGCCGCGCCGGGTGGGCCGAGCCCCGATGCCCGACTCGCGCCCCGGCCCACCCCGGCTCCTCCGGCCCGGCAGCAGGCGCGGGAGCTCATTGACATTCCCGACGACCCCACCGAGACTCGACCGCATGTACGAGGTCCAGCCCCTTCCCGGCGAGCGCTGTCCCCACCTCGTCCGCGCGTCCAGCGCCGGGTGTTGACCTTCACCCCACCCCTGTCTCCGCGACGTCCGCTCCCCCTGGGCTGATCCCGCTCCGCCGTCCTGTGCGGACCGTGCGCCATGGATCTCCGAGCGGCGCGGACCCCGGTGACGACCGTTCTTCCACGCATTCCGACTGACCCGGCACGGCGGTTCCGGCACGACACCGCGGGCCCGGCACGGCGGTTCCGGTACGACACTGCGGGCCGCGTACGAACACCCGCGTCCCGTCGGAGCCGGGGACAGACCCGATCTCCCCCTTCTCCTCCTCACCATCGTCCTGCCCGGTCGCGCTCCGGCGCGAGGGCCAGCAGTGATCGGAAGACACGATGAACCCGAAGTTCCTCTGGTACATCCCCAACACCGTCGAGCCGGGTCACCGGGGCGACGACACGACGGCCGACTGGGGGTCGATCGAGTACTCGACCGACCTGGCCCGCACGGCGGAGGCACACGGCTGGAGCGGCGCCCTGCTGGGCACCGGCTGGGGCCGCCCCGAAACCTTCACCGTGGCCACGGCGCTCGCCGCGCGCACCACGGCGTTCGAGCCCCTGATCGCGGTGCGTCCCGGCTACTGGCAGCCGGCCCAGCTCGCGGCGGCGGCTGCCACCCTCGACCAGCTCAGCCGCGGACGGGTCCTGTTCAACATCGTCAGCGGAGCCGACGACCTCGGCGCCTACGGCGACACCACCGTCGAACCGGCGCGACGGTACGCACGGACACAGGAGTTCCTCCACCTCCTGCGGCGTCTGTGGACCGAGGAGGACGTCACGTCCAGCGGGGAGTACTACCAGGTGACCAACTCCACGGTCGCCCCCCGCCCGTACGCGATCGGCGGGAGGACACACCCGACGCTCTATTTCGGCGGCGCCTCCCTGGCGGCCGAACGGGTCTCGGCTGCCGAGGCGGACGTCCAGCTCTTCTGGGGCGAGCCACTCGACGGAGTCGCCGAACGCATCGACAGGCTCGCAGTGTTGAGTGAGGAGGTGGGCCGTCGGCACAAGCCCCTCGAGTACGGGCTGCGGATCACCACGGTGGTGCGTGACACCACCGAGGAGGCGTGGCAGGCCGCGGAGGAGAAGGTCTCCGCCCTGGCCGCCGCCGACCCGGTCGCCTGGACAGGTCATCGGAGGGCGGTGGGACAGCAGCGGCTCGTCGACCTCGCCGAGCGGGGCGAGGTGCTCGACACCTGCCTCTACACCACGCCGGGCAGGTACGGGGCGGGCGGGGCCGCGACCACCTGGCTGGTCGGATCCCCGAACGACATCGCCATCGCGCTGGAGAACTACCGCAAGCTCGGCATCACCCACTTCATCCTCTCCGACACTCCCTACAAGCAGGAGATCAGCCGGATCGGCGACCAACTGCTGCCCCTGCTCCGCGGCGGGCACGGCTGACGGGCAGCTCACGGCGGAAGGTCGGCCCGGCGAACCGCCACGCCGCCGGCCGCGGACCACCGGACCACCGGACGGCCCGGACGGCCTCGGATTGCCGACGCCCATCCGGGGAACAGTGGCGACACAGTGAGCGCCTCCCGGCCCGCGGTCGTCCGCACCTCGTAAGGTCGGCAGCGCGTTCCATCCTGGCGGTCGGTCGAACTGCCGAGGACCACGAGACCGGAAGTGGGCAGAGCCACAATGAGCAGCACAGCGCAGATCGGTGTCACAGGACTCGCCGTCATGGGACGCAACCTTGCCCGCAACTTCGCGCGCAACGGGTACACGGTCGCTCTGCACAACCGCACGGCCGCACGTACCCACGAGCTCGTCGAACAGTTCGGCGACGAGGGTGATTTCATCGCGGCCGAAAGCGCCGAGGACTTCGTGGCAGCCCTGGAAAAGCCACGACGCCTGGTCGTCATGGTGAAGGCCGGAGATGCCACGGACGCGGTGATCGCGGAGTTCGCACCTCTCCTGGAACCCGGCGATGTGATCATCGACGGAGGCAACGCGCACTTCGCGGACACGCGGCGCCGGGAGCAGGAGCTGCGTGAGCAGGGCCTTCACTTCGTCGGCACCGGCATCTCCGGCGGGGAGGAAGGCGCGCTCGACGGACCGAGCATCATGCCGGGCGGCAGCAAGGAGTCCTACGACTCACTCGGCCCGATGCTGGAGCAGATCTCCGCGAAGGCCAAGGACGGTGCTCCGTGTGTCACGCACATCGGGCCGGACGGCGCCGGGCATTTCGTGAAGATGGCTCACAACGGTATCGAGTACGCGGACATGCAGCTCATCGGTGAGGCGTACCAGCTGCTCCGTGACGTGGCCGGTTACTCCCCCGCGCAGATCGCGGACATCTTCCGCACCTGGAACACCGGGCGCCTGGACTCCTACCTCATCGAGATCACCGCGGAAGTGCTCTCCCATACCGATGCGGCTACCGGAAAGCCCTTCGTGGATGTGGTGCTCGACCAGGCGGAGCAGAAGGGAACCGGCCGCTGGACCGTGCAGATCGCCCTCGACCTGGGCGTTCCCGTGTCCGGCATCGCGGAGGCCGTCTTCGCGCGCTCGGTATCCGGTCACGCAGCCCTCCGTGACGCCTCACGCCACCTGGCGGGGCCGACCGCCCGCACACTCGGCAAGGACGAGGCGGCAGCCTTCGCCGACCAGGTCGAGCAGGCGCTGTACGCCTCGAAGATCGTCGCCTACACCCAGGGCTTCCACGAGATCGCGGCCGGCAGCGAGCAGTACGACTGGAACATCGACCTCGGCAAGGTCGCCGCGATCTGGCGGGGCGGATGCATCATCCGGGCCGCGTTCCTCGACAGGATCACCAGCGCCTACGAAGCCCAGCCCCGGATGCCGAGCCTCCTCTCCGACAAGAGCTTCGCCGAGGAGATCGCCGCAGCGCAGGACGACTGGCGCAGCGTGATCGCCACCGCCGTCACCCAGGGCGTCCCCACCCCCGCCTTCGCCACCACCCTCGCCTACTACGACTCGCTGCGCGCCGAACGCCTCCCCGCCGCCCTCACCCAGGGCCAGCGCGACTACTTCGGCGCACACACCTACCACCGCGTCGACCGTGACGGCACGTTCCACACCCTCTGGGGCGGCGACAAGACCGAAGTCGAGAGCTGAGACATTCATCGAGGGTGGTGGCGACGGCGGCTCGGCCGAAGTCTTGGGACGTCGGCGCTGAACCCTGGGCCGCGTCCGGGCCGGTGCTGCCCACGACGGGTGCGCAGTACCGGCCCGGCCCGCCCGCCCCACCGCCGACCGCGCCTTCCGCCGGCATCCCCGCAGCCGGTCGGGGCCGCCCCGGGCCCCGACGCCGAGCGGGTCACTGATTCCTGCTTGCGAGGACAGGGCCGGAGCGACCAGAACCTGGCCGAGAGTCCGGTCCGACACCAACATCCTCTAAGATCCACATCTGTTGGAAAGCAGGAGCAGGTCTGCGAGGAAACGACTCACCCCATGTCCGAACGGACCGCCGCGCGGTTACGGCGCAGGCTCGCCGAACACAGCCGGCGCATCGTCGACTCCAGCGCGTTCACAGCCACCGTGTTCTGCCTCATCGCAACCAACGCCGCGCTGTTGGGCATCGAAACCTATACCGGCGTCGTACATCAGTGGCACGCGGCCCTGAAGGCTGCCGAGCACGTCTTCCTCGTCGCCTTCACCGCCGAGATCCTGCTGCGCGCCGCCGCCCACGCCGACCGCCCCGGAGACTTCTTCCGCGACCCGTGGAACACCTTCGACCTGCTCGTCGTCACCACGGCCTTCATGCCGTTCGCCCGCGAGAACGCCACCGTGCTCCGGCTCCTGCGCCTGGCCCGGGTGCTGCGCGCCGCGCGCTTCCTTCCCCAGCTGCGCATCGTGATCGTCGCCGTCGGCAAGAGCTTGCCCGGCACACTGAGCTTCCTGCTCGTCGGGGCACTCCTGCTGTACGTGTACGCCATGGTCGGCTGGGTCTTCTTCGCCGATGACGATCCCGAGCACTACGGGTCCCTCGGTCGCGCCGTCCTCACTCTCTTCCTCCTCATGACCCTCGACGGCCTCGGTGACGCGGTCCGGGCCGGGCTGGAGATCTCCCGCTGGTCCATCGTCTACTTCGCCTCCTTCGTCCTGCTCGGATCGTTCGTGCTGGTCAACCTCCTCATCGGTGTTGTCATCAACTCCCTGCAGGAGGCGAGCGACCTCGAAGCCGAGCGGGACCGTCCTGTCCCCGCGCAACCGACGCCCACGGAGGACGCGAACGCGGCACTACGGGCTCGGATCGCCGACGCACGCCGGACACTGGACGAGCTCGAAGCCGGCCTGGAGCCTTCGGCGCCGACCCGACGCTGAAGCTGTCCCCCTTCGTGCACGGAGAAGTGACGCTACGGGGCCTGGGGCCCGGTCCGCCCCTGCTCCTGTCGCCCGGCCGGACCGGGCCGCGTGCGGCCCGGAGCGTGATGTGGATAAGTGGCAGGGAGCCACGTCCACCACCCACGGAGTGCGCGCATGTCCGACGCCGTACCGGAACCAGTTGTGGTCCAGCCCGTCGTGGCGCCGCTGACCAGTGCCGCGGTGGTACTGGTCGCGACGATCGAGCCGGGCGGTGAATCCGCCGTACGCGATGTACTGCCCGATCTCGCGGCGTTCGCACGATCGATCGGTTTCCGGGTCCCTGACGCCGGGCTCGCCTGTGTGACGGGCTTCGGCTCGGAAGCCTGGGACCGTCTGTTCGCCGGTCCCAGACCGTCCCGTCTGCATCCCTTCCAGGAGTTGCGGGGCCCTGTCCACCGTGCGCCGGCCACACCCGGCGATCTGCTGTTCCATGTCCGCGCGGAACGGATGGACGTCTGCTTCGAGTGGGCCTCCCAGCTCCTCGGGCGGCTCGACGGCACGGTGAGGATCGTGGACGAGGTCCATGGCTTCCGCTACTTCGACCACCGGGATCTGCTCGGTTTCGTCGACGGCACGGAGAACCCGGTGGGCGACGAGGCGAGGGCGGCGGCCCTGGTCGGCCCGGAGGATCCCGCGTTCGAGGGCGGCAGCTATGTCCACGTGCAGAAGTACCTGCACGACCTGGCCGGCTGGAACGGGGTGAGCACCGAGCAGCAGGAGCGGATCATCGGCCGTACGAAGTTCACCGACATCGAGCTCGCCGACGACGTCAAGCCCGCCGACTCGCATGTCGCCCTGAACACCATCACCGAGGACGACGGCACCGAACGGGACATCCTGCGCGCCAACATGCCGTTCGGCAGCTTCGAACAGGGCGAGTTCGGCACGTACTTCATCGGCTACGCGGCCGACCCCGGGGTCACCGAACAGATGCTGCGCAACATGTTCCTGGGCAGCCCGCCCGGCACCCACGACCGGATCCTCGACTTCTCCACGGCGGTCACGGGCTCGCTCTTCCACGCCCCCACGGCCGGTTTCCTGGACTCCCCTCCACCGCCGCCCACTGCTGTGGCCAAGGCTGTTCCGGAGCCGCAGGCCTCGGAGCAGCGTCCGTCGGCTCCCGCCGGGGCGCGCGACGGTTCGCTGCACATCGGCAGCCTGAAGGAAAGTGCCCCGCGATGAACAATCTGCACCGTGAACTCGCCCCCGTCACCGAGGCCGCCTGGGACCAGATCGAGGAGGAGGCGCGACGCACCTTCAGCCGCCATGTGGCCGCGCGCCGGGTCATCGACGTCAGCGACCCTCAAGGACCGGGACTGTCGGCGATCGGCGACGGTCATCTGCGCGACATCGATCCGCCCACGCCCGACGTGATCGCCCGCGCCCGCACGGCGACACCCGTCATCGAGTGGCGTGTCCCCTTCACGGTGACCAGGGCGGCCGTCGACGACGTGGAACGCGGCTCGGAGGACAGCGACTGGCAGCCGGTCAAGGACGCGGCCCGCACCTGTGCGTTCGCCGAGGACATGGCCGTCATCGACGGGTATCCGGCAGCCGGCATCACGGGTCTGCGGGACGGCTCCTCGCACCCCCCGCTGCCACTGCCCGCGGACGCGCGGGACTATCCGACCGCGGTGAGCCAGGCCCTCACCCGGCTGCGGCTGGCAGGCGTCGACGGGCCGTACCGGCTGCTGCTGGGGGCTGACGCGTTCACCGAGGCGACCGAGACCTCCGACCACGGCTATCCGGTCGCCACCCATCTGGCCCGGCAGCTCGACGAACCGATCCTGTGGGCGCCGGCCGTGAAGGGCGGGGTCCTGCTGTCCACGCGCGGCGGCGACTTCGAGCTGTGCCTGGGGCAGGACCTGTCCATCGGATATCTGGACCACGACGCGACGAGCATCCGTCTCTACTTCCACCAGGCGTTCACCTTCCGGATGCTGACCCCCGAGGCCGTCGTGTCCCTGATCGCCTGAAAGCGCCGACCCGCGCGGCTCCCGTCAAGCCGACCTGCGAGGCTCCCATCAACGACACCAGCAGCACGCCGCCGCAGTCCTCCGCGGCAGCCCAGGGCCCACTCCGCCCGGCGCGTTCCGCCAGATTCGCCGAGGCACTCCGTCTCGCGGTGGCGGAAGGGCTGCTCAGCGAGCAGCGTCCCCTTGCGGGCTTCCTGGACGCCGACGGCATACGCGACTCCGTGGACGCGCTGCGGGACGCCTTCGCCGCCGAGCCGGGCGCACGCGTGCTGCACACGTTCGCTGCGAAGGCCGCCTCTCTGGTCCCCGTGCTGCGGCTGCTCGCCGACTGCGGCATGGGCTGCGAGGTGGCGAGCCCGGGCGAACTGAGGCTCGCGGTGGAGGCGGGATTTCCCCCGGCGCGCATCGTCCTGGACTCGCCCGCCAAGACCCGGGCCGAACTGAGGCTGGCACTGGCACTCGGTGTCGCCGTGAACGCGGACAGTTTCGGTGAGATCCGGCGCATCGAGGAGCTCCGCTCGCCCGGCTCGCCGTCCGTCCTCGGGCTGCGGGTGAACCCGCAGGTGGGAGGTGGTTCGATCGGCGCCATGAGCACGGCGACGGCTACCTCGAAGTTCGGCGTGGCCCTGCGCGACCCCGGAGCGCGGGAGCACGTCGTCCAGACCTTCGCCGAGCGTCCCTGGCTGACCAGACTGCACGCCCACGTCGGCTCGCAGGGCTGCTCGCTGGAGCTCATCGCCGCGGGCATCGCGGAGACGTACCGGCTCGCCGAGGAGATCAACGAGGTGCTGGGCACGCGCCGCATCACCGGGATCGACATCGGGGGCGGCCTGCCGGTCAACTTCTCCGACGACGAGGTCCGCCCCGCCTTCGCGGACTACGTGACGGCGCTCCGCGCCGCGGCTCCGGGCCTGTTCGACGGGCGTTACGACCTGGTCACCGAGTTCGGCCGGTCCCTGCTCGCGAAGAACGGTTTCATCGGGGCGCGGGTCGAGTACACGAAGGAGGCCGGCGGGCGCCGCATCGCACTCACCCACGCGGGGGCGCAGATCGCCACCCGCACGGTGTTCATGCCCGACGCCTGGCCGCTACGGGTCGGCGCCTTCGACGGGCAAGGCCGCCCCCGGAGCGGGCGGACGATGGTCCAGGACATCGCGGGGCCGTGCTGCTTCGCCGGAGACATCGTGGCCCACGCCCGTGAACTGCCCGAACTCCACGAAGGCGACTTCGTGGCCCTGTACGACACGGGCGCGTACTACTTCTCGACCCCGTGGGCCTACAACAGCCTGCCCCGGCCGGCGGTGTACGGCTTCGCGGGCGGCACCGGCGCCCTGCGCCTCGCCCTCGTGCGCGAGGCGCAGTCGCTGGACTCCGTGGCGGCGGAGAGCGGACTGCGCCACGCCGACGCGCTGAGGGACCTGCGGGCACAGGCGCAGGGGCTGTCGTAAGGGCCGAGCCGTAGGGGCGCTTTCCCGGCCAGCCTGGCAGGCGCAGGCCAGGGCTCCCGATCAGCCGGCAGGCGCGGGCCAGGGCTCCCGGTCAGCCGGCAGGCGCAGGCGCGGGCTCCGGCTCGGGTACCGGCTCGGGGCTCGGGTTCGGCGGCTGCGGAATGGGGTCGGGCGCGGGGCCGGGCGGCACCGGGCCCGGCGGAACGGGGGGCGGCGAAGGCACGGGGGTCGGCGGCCCCGGCACGGGCGGGGGCGTCGGCGCGGGCGGTACGGGGTCGGGATTCGGGTGCGTCATCTCGGTCCTCCAACACGAACGCGACGGGTGGATCCGGATGAGCGGATCCGGACGAGTGGATCTCATCTCCACCGTCTCCCCGTGCGGCTGCCCTCGCCTGCCGAGTCCATACGTACCTACTGTGACTCCTGCTACGGAGAGCTGCACGGCCGTGCCTCCCACCTGCCCGGGAGGCACGGCCGGACCCGCACGACAGGGGTGCGACCTCCGCGGATCAGCTCCGTGCGGGGACCGCCTGCGGGCTGCGCTCGGTGCGCGTACCGGGCACAGGCGCGGACGGGTCGGCTCCGAGGGCGACGATCCGGTTCTCCGCGTCGACGTGCACGACGCTCGGCACGAGAGCACGCGCCTCGGCGTCGTCGACCTGGGCGTAGCTGATGAGAATGACCAGGTCACCGGGGTGCACGAGGTGGGCGGCGGCACCGTTGATCCCGATGACGCCGGAGCCGCGCTCCCCCTCGATGACGTAGGTCTCAAGGCGGGAGCCGTTGTCTATGTCCACGATGTGGACGAGCTCACCGGGAAGCAGATCCGCCGCGTCCATCAGGTCGGCGTCGACCGTCACGGAACCCACGTAGTGCAGGTCGGCCTGGGTCACGGTGGCCCTGTGGATCTTGGACTTGAACATGGTGCGCATCATCGAAGTACTCCTGGACATAGGCTCCCTGCCTGCGTTTTTGCAGGTCAAGTGCTGTTCTCACACTCTACAACGAGTCGCAAGTCCAGGCAGCTGTCCCCGGGGTTTTCAGGACCCATGCTGACCACTTGCCGACTTGTCTGATGCTTCATCAGGCACCGACAGGGGCCTCGCCCGCTCCCCTGGCCTCTACCCTGACGGCCCGCGCAGGCCTACGTAGTGCTCCCCCCCCCAGGCGCCCGTGATCACCGTCACCCCGACAGCAGGGTGACGGCCCTGACGCCCGCGAAGTGTGTCTCCGCAATAGCCTTCGAGGCAGCGCGGCTGCTTGTCAGGCCGCCGACGATGGGGCATCGAACGCACCATGTCCTGGCTCACCGGCTACCGACCGCCACCCTCACGGCGCGAGGTTACTGGGCACCTTCACGTTCATATCGCCGCAGCCGACGCGCTTTGCTTCCGCCTTGACGTACGACGGCAGAACGGCAAGGGCGAGTGACTTGTCGGCGTGCGACTCGCTTTCCTTCCCCGGCTCATACGCGACGAACGCGACCCGCCCGGACCGGCAGTCCGCCGCGTAGACGCTCAGGCCGCCCGCGTAGGCGCCCTGCCCCTCACCACCCAGACGCGTGGCCCGGTTTCCGAGCACCCGGGAGACAACGCCGGCCAGCTCCGGGTCCGCCACGGTCATCAGCCGGAGCCTGTTCGGGCCGAAGGGCTGGCGCACGTCGCACGCCCAGATTCCCTCCGCGGAGGACGGGCCCGGCTTCGTGCCCGGCGTGATGCCTACGACCTCCGCATCGGGCCCCTCGGCCCACCTGGGCAGCCGCACGCCCTGGATCCCGCAGAGCCGGTCGGCGTCGACGTCCGGCAGCTCGTTGCCCTCCGGGGCGCGGCGGAGCGTCGGCGGGTCGGAGTACGGGCCGTCACAGCCGTATCGTTCCATGACCCCGTTGGCCAACCGCACGACCGC
This sequence comes from Streptomyces sp. Alt3, assembly GCF_030719215.1. Lineage (NCBI taxonomy): Bacteria > Bacillati > Actinomycetota > Actinomycetes > Kitasatosporales > Streptomycetaceae > Streptomyces > Streptomyces glycanivorans. The sequence goes on from NZ_CP120983.1 coordinate 547,412, forward strand.
GCGGGACATCGAGTCGAGGCCCCGCCGCGCGTCGACCACGTTCTGGCCCTCAGGGTCAGCCGCTTCCGAGGCAAGGGTGACCACCCGCAACGGCGGCTTCTCGCCCGACTCGTACGACCGTTCCTCACAACTCGCGGGCAGCGCCACCCAAGCCCGGGTGGAGGAAGCCATGCCGGTTATCCCCTCGCCGAGCGGCGTCATACGGGAGGAGAGGTACTCCTCGGTCCAGCTCCACGCCTGCGCGCCTCGCAATTCGCCCAGCGTCCGCACCGACGCTGTGACCTCGGACTCCAGCTCGTCGGCCCCGAACCCCTGCATGCTGCACTCCGTGTGCATCTGGTCCTCCGTGGCCCGGCGCAGCGGCAACTCACGGCTGCGGACGTCCGTGTCCGAGAACAGCGCGTGCACGACATCGGGCGAGAGCGAACCCCAGCACACGTCCCGCGCCATGAAGGGCAGTTCATCGGAGCGCCACGCCATGACACCTGACGCCAGCAGCGCCCCGACGAGCGCGCCGATGACAGCGATGCCACTCCGGCTACGGGACAACCGGCGCATCCGGCCCGGGCTCTCCGGCGCGGAAGGCCGGGGGGCGGGGGCCTGCCGTAGGGGCCCATCCACCTCGGGGGTCTCCGGCACAGAGTTGACCATCTTGGAGCTCTCCGGTTCGTCCGCCATCTCGCCCGTCCTCTCGGGGGCTGTCCTGGCGATCCGCGCGGCCCGGCGGCCGGGCAACCGAGTCGCTGGGCAACAGTGGCGGACCGCCTCCCCGCTCGCCACCAACTGTCCGAGGAGGATATCTGTCGGGTACACGCGTTCGGGGAGCAGGGCAGCCTCGCGGAGATGGAGCGACGGTGATGCCTTCACGGGCCCGACACAGTTCGCACGGCCGACGTGGCGCGGACTTCGGACTGCTACGGGCCGAATCAAGGACCCCAAGCCGTTTGTCTGGACCAGACAGCCCAAGAGATCCTGGACTCCCTCGCCCGCTTCCGCCGACGAATCTCCGGCGAAGACACCGTCGAAGCCGAGTGCGGCCAAGCCCTTCCCGACGCTCGGGAAGGTAGTCCCGTTCGGGCCGCTGATCAGGGCGTCGATGGTGCGCGGGTCGGGGCCGGCAGGCCGTGGCGCCGCTGCCGGGGGCGTTGCGTTCACTGGTGCGGCCGGCCGGGGTCTTGGTCGGGCTGGTGTCGACCTGCGGCCGGTGAGGAGTTTCGCCCGGGTGGGCGGGGAGCTGGGCAAGGCGGCGAAGCCGCAAGCCGGAGTCCTCGGACCTGCACCGGCTACGAAGATCTGAACCCGGCATCCGCCCGGCGCAACTCCCCTGCCGCGAGGACCACATATGCGGCCCCGGCGAGGAGGAGGCCTGGGATCGCGAGCATGAACCGCTGATCGCTCTCGAGGACGGCCTCGTACTCGCTGTGCGAGACCTCGATCGTGCCGCGTGTGTCCGGAGTCATCTCGAAAACGTTGAAACTCCACTCCATGCCCGGATCCTGCCACTCGCGCCGCTCCAGCTCATTGCCGGGACGCGGCAGAGATGGCTGCTCCCCCGATGCCGGACCGGGTCCGGGCCGAAAGATGAACTGCCTTCGGACATGAGGTCCATGAGGTCCGACAGTGGCCCCCATCACCGGTCGCGGGAGGAGAGGACCAAGGTCGGAGACGGGGTGGTGTCACAGGCCGCCCCGCACCTGTCCTGGCCGGCTCGACGCGCCAGGAGTTCGAAGCGGCGGTACGGCCGACGCCGGGCACGGAGACCGCCGGGAGGGCGTTCCCGCAAGCGAAGGGGCCACCGGTTCAGCGCTGGTCCCCCGAGTTGTTCGCTGCCGGTTCCGTGGGCGGCGCGGACCCGACCTCTTCCTTGCCGGGTCCATTCGCCACCAGCTCCCAGAAGTGACCGAGTTGCTCCGCCATGTCTATCTCCGGGTTGTACATCCACTGCGCCTGCAACCCGTCCATCAGCGCGAACAGCATGACCGCCAGTCGCTCCGGGTCCAGCCCGGCCCGTAGCGAGCCGGCGGCCTGCTGTTCGCGGACGAAGGTGGCGACTTCGGAACGGGCCTGGTCGTAACGGTCACGGAAGAAGGCGTGGGCGGGATGATCCGGCTCCGCGGCCTCGGAGGAGAGACGCGAGTAGAGCTGGACGAGGCCGGGGACCTCGGTGTTGTGACGTACGAGCGCGGTGAAGGCGCGCGGCAGATCGGCCGGCTCGGTCCGCGCCCCGTCGCCGGAGACGCCGAAGACACGCTGGTCGACCTCGTCGCGGCGGCGCAGGATCTCGACGAAGAGCTGCTCCTTGGTGCCGAAGTAGTGCAGCAGACCGGTCTGACTCAGCCCGACGGCCTGGGCGAGCTCACGCACGGTGGTGCGGCTGTATCCGACGCGCGCCACGATGTCGAGAGCGGTGTCCAGGATCTCCTCGCGCTTGGCGATGCCCTTTGCGTACGAACCACGTCGTGCCATGAACACGACTCTACGACACCCGAAATCTCCTGGTGAGACCCTTGAAACCGAAAACCGAATGCCATACCGTTTTCGTTGTCGACGAGGTGAACCGAACGCAACAGCGGACCCTTTCGCCGCCCCGACCTGACCGGGGGTCGTCGGCGCCGAAGGCGACGGTGGGCCGCGCACGGCAGGGCGGCCCACGCTCCGACCCGGGCATCTCCGGCCCACGTGCGCGTCCTTTCACGCCGCGAACCGCTCCGGGTCCGCCGCTACCGACGCCGCCCTCACCGGCAGAGCACCGCTACACCCGAGGAGACCTCCGTGACCACGCATGACACCGCTTCCTTGTCGACGCGACAGCAGGCTGCCCTGGGCAGCGGCGCCGACTTCTGGAGCACCAAGAAGGTCGGTGACATCCCGTCGCTGGTACTCACCGACGGTCCGCACGGCGTGCGCCGCCAGGTCGGTGCTTCCGACCACCTCGGGATCGCCGCGAGCGAGCCGGCCACGTGCTTCCCGCCCGCCGTCGGCCTGGGGCAGAGCTGGGACGCGGAGCTGACCGGCGAGGTCGGCGCCGCGCTCGGCGTGGAGAGCCGCGCCCTGGGCGTCGACGTGCTGCTCGGCCCGGGCGTCAACATCAAACGGGACCCGCGATGCGGCCGGAACTTCGAGTACTACTCCGAGGACCCGTACCTCTCCGGCCGTCTCGCCGCTTCCTGGGTGCGGGGTCTGCAGGGCACGGGCGTGGGTGCCTCTCTCAAGCACTTCGCCGCGAACAACACCGAGCACGACCGGATGCGCTCAAGCTCCGACATCGCTCCGCGCCCGCTGCGCGAGATCTACCTGCGGGCCTTTCAGCACGTGGTGCAGCAGGCGCAGCCGTGGACGGTGATGTGCTCCTACAACCGCGTCAACGGCACCTACGCCTCGGAGAACCGCTGGCTGCTCACCGGGGTGCTGCGCGACGAGTGGGGCTTCGACGGCGTTGTCGTCAGCGACTGGGGAGCGGTCCAGGACCGCGTCAAGGCGGTGGCGGCGGGTCTCGATCTCGAGATGCCGGGCAGCGGAGGCGCCACCGACCAGCAGATCGTCGACTCGGTCGAGGCGGGGGAACTGGACGCGTCGGTGGCCGCCCGGGCGGCCGGGCGCATGATCACGCTCGCGGCGAGGGCGGAAGCGGGCAGGGCCGTGCAGGTCCCCGCGTTCGACGCCGGGACCCACCACGCGCTGGCCCGCCAGGTCGCCGCACGCTGTGTCGTGCTGTTGAAGAACGATCCGGTCGCGGAGCAGACGCTGCTCCCGCTGGACGCCGGCCGTTCCCTCGCCGTCGTCGGTGAGTTCGCGCGGAATCCGCGCTACCAGGGTGGCGGCAGCTCGCACGTGAACCCGACCCGCGTCGACATCCCCCTCGACGAGATCCGCGCGCTTGCGGGTGACGGCACCGACATCACCTACGCCGCCGGCTTCACCACCGACGGCGGTGGCGACGCCGCAGCCCTGTGCCACGAGGCCGCCCAGGCTGCCGCCGCAGCCGACACCGCCGTGGTCTTCCTCGGCCTTGCCGCCCACCAGGAATCCGAAGGTTTCGACCGCGAGCACATCGAACTCCCCGCAGAACAGCTGGACGTCCTGGCCGCAGTCGTCGGCGCCCAGCCGCGCACCGTCGTCGTCCTGTCCCACGGTGGCGTGCTCCGTCTGTCCACGGTCGCAGACCTCGCACCGGCCGTAATGGACGGCGCACTGCTCGGCCAGGCCGGAGGCGGTGCGCTCGCCGACGTGCTGTTCGGTCGGGTCAACCCGTCCGCACGCCTGACGGAGACCGTCCCGGCCCGTATCCAGGACACCCCCGCCTACCTGAACTTCCCCGGCGAGCACAGCCATGTCACCTACGGTGAGGGCCTGTTCGTGGGATACCGCTGGTACGAGGCGCGTGACCTCGACGTCACCTTCCCCTTCGGGCACGGACTCTCCTACACCTCCTTCTCCTACACGGACCTGGATCTGACGGAGAACGACCAGGGCATCAGCGCAAGCGTGACCATCACCAACACAGGCGAGCGGACCGGCCGTGAAGTCGTCCAGTTCTACGTCGCCAAGCCGGACTCGTCCGTCGCCCGCCCGCCGCAGGAACTCAAGGCACACGCCGTTGTCCGCCTCGCCCCGGCCGAGAGCGGGCGTGTGACCGTACAACTGCACCGCGCGGATCTGGCGTACTGGGACATCCGAGGCGAGCGCTGGCTCGTCGAGGGCGGCGACTACGAGGTACGCGCCGCCGCCTCCAGCCGCGACGTCCGCGTGACGTCCGTGGTCGATGTGACCGGAGACGCGTTCGTCCTGCCGCTCACCCTCGACTCGACGCTGGGTGAGGTCATGGCCACGCCCGGCGCCGCCGAGGCACTGGGCGCGCTGATGCCGATTCCGGCGGCTGACGCCGGCAATGACACCCTCGGCGTCGACATGGCCAGGATGATGGCCTCCCTCCCCGTCGGCCGCCTCCTCAGTTTCGCCGGCGGCGCGGTGACGACCGACGACCTGGACAAGCTCCTCACGCGGATCAACACGGGCCAGGCCTGACCCACCCCTGTGTGGGGCGATCAGGATCGCGCCCCACACAGAGCCCGGGCCGTCAACACGTCAGACCAGTCGCCTTATCTCGCCTCGCACCCGGTAGAACCCCGCCTGTGCGGGATGCAGGGCGTCGACCACGTAACGGGCACCCGGCTGGCGCATCGCCCGAGGGAACTGCACGTTCCACGACGGCTCGAAGCCGTCGGAGACGACGTGGACCCGCAGCCTGCCCGCGTCCTGGACACACTCCACGACCACCGCGCCGGGAGGCGGCAGGGTGACGGTCGTGACCGTGGTCGCCGGAGTGTAGGTGGGCAGCGCCGCCGCGGACTTGATGTCCGCCGCGACCGGGACCGTGCCCTGCTGGGCCGCAGCGACAGCCGCGGGGCTAGCGTCGAGGCACACCAGTGACCCGTCCGTGGTGACCATGTACAGCTTGTCGTCGAAGAACTGCATGGACAGCGCCGAACCGCCGCCCGTACCGAGCTTCCACAGGCGTGTGCCGTCCGCGTCGAAGCAGTACACCGACGAGGAGCTGTCGCCCGCGAAGACGAAGCGGCCACCGGGCGCGGTCGCGCACGCGTACACGGCGGTGTCGCACCGGAAGGTCGCCTCCACCACGCCCGTCGCCTTGGACAGGCGTTGTACGACGTTGCGTGCGGTGCCCGCGTACACCGACTCCTCCTCCTGCCAGCCGAACAGCACCTGCCCCGAAGTCGGGGTGTGCCACATCTCCCCCGAGCCGTCCGGCGCGTAGGCCGTGACCCCCTGGTGGTGTCCGTGGTAGACGGCCCGTTCGTCGGCGCGCACCATCCAGCCGTGCTCCCCGGTGGACTTGCGCGCCCACTGGTACTCGTCCTCGTGGTCGATGACCGTCAGGCCCCCGGCGCGGTCGGAGACGTTCAGCACACCTTCGCGGATGTCCAGCCAGAAGATGTCCACGTCCGCCGCGATGTCGTACGCCGCGAACGGAAGCTTCGAGGAGAGGTCGTACACCTTGCCGTCGTCGCACCCGGCGTAGATCCAGAAGTCGTCGGCCACCAGGCACTTGACGCCGTCGGGCAGCTTGTAGCGTGCCAGGACCTCACCGCCGTGGCTGACGGTGTAGACGTCACCCGCCTGGTTTCCCACCCAGCAGCGGTCCTCGCCGACATGGATGCCGAAGGCCGCCGCGCCGGTCCTGAAGCGCCACAGCACGGGCGCCACGGCGCGGGCGGTGGAGGGTGCGGACGTGACCTGGCGGCGCGTCACCGCCCTTGCCGCGCGCTGCCCTCGGACCGCGGGCGCGTAGCCCTTGCGGACCTTCTCGCCGATCTTCCTGGCTGCCGCGGCCTGCGCCTTCGCCTCCGAGGGGAAGGAGGAGGTCTGCGACTGGCCGTCCGCGCCGATGCGTCCGTAGCGCACCGAGACCACTGCCCCTTCCACGGTCACCTCGTAGAACTTGTGCGCCCCTGCGCCGTCCTGCGACAGCTCCAGATACGTGGTGGTACGCGGCATGACAGTCCCCTCGACGAGATGAACCGGCACTCCGTTCGCACCGTGTTCGACAGAGAGAACGCTACGAGAGACCACTGACATCGATGCGGGCGGACTTTGCGGTAGAGCGCCCTGCACCGGTCGTCGCCCGTGGCAGCCCGTACGCGCCCCTCACCCGCGGCCCCGGGCTCGGCCGACGAATCCGTGCGGCAGAGCTGTCGACGCGTCGCCGCAGGTGAGGAGGAGCTGTCGCGTGCCACCCGCCGCCGGCCGCTCCCGGGGCCCCGGCCCGACTAGCTACGAGCGGCGGTCCTGGCCCGGAGGATCTCGGTCATGGACTCTGCGCGCCAGTCCGCCAGGAGTTCATGGAAGGCGAACGCACCGTGGGGGTAGGCGATCGGGCCGTTCGGCCGGCCGCGCCCTTCACGGTTGTAGTAGCCGGGGGTGCAGTCGGCGTGGAACCACTCGTGGTCGGGAGCACCCTCGGCCAGGACGGCGATCCAGGCGTCCTCGGCCTCGCGGGAGGGTTCGATCAGGGCCTCCCCGGCTTCGGCTGCCGTGACGAGGGCAGCGGCGTGGACGGCCTGCTCGTCGAGGATGTGCGTGAAGTTGACGCTGCTGGCGTTCTGGAGGGACCCCATCTGGATCAGGTTCGGGAAGCCGTTGCTGGTGAAGCCGTGCAGGGTGCGGGGCCCCTCCTTCGCCCACCCGTGCAGCATCTGGACGGCTCCTCGGCCGTGCACGGGGAGCTTGCCGGAGCTGATGCCGGAGGCCCCGACGGAGAAGCCCGTGGCGAAGATCAGGCAGTCGAGTTCGTAGGTGGTGTCGCCGACGACGACGCCGTTCTCGGTGATGCGCTCGATGCCGTGCGTTTCCGCGGTGTCGACCAGGGTGACGTTGCCCCGGTTGAACGCCGGGTAGTACTTGTCGGAGAAGGTGGGGCGCTTGCAGGCGTACCGGTACCAGGGCTTGAGGGCTTCCGCGGTGTCCGGGTCGGCGACGGTCTCCTCGACCCGGGCTCGCAGTTCGTTCATCTTGGCCGCGTCGGCGACCTCGTAGGCGGCCTCGAAGGCCTCGCGGTCGCCCTGCCGGCGGAAGCTGGGAAGGAGCTTCTCCAGGAGGCCTGCCGACGCGGTCCAGCGGTCAGCCACCAGATCCCGCTCGGCCGTCTCACCGGAGACGATACGGAGGTAGTTCTCGCGGCGCTCGTGTGCCCAGCCTTCGCGGTCGGCGCCGACATCGGCAGCGCTGGTGCGGCGGTTGGCGCGCACGTCGACGGTCGAGGGGGTGCGCTGGAAGACGTAGACGTGTCCGGCGTCCTCGGCCAGCATGGGAACGACCTGGATGCCGGTGGCCCCGGTACCCACGATTCCCACCCTCTTCTGCGAGAGTCCGGTCATGCCACCGTCAGGGGTACCTCCGGTGTAGGCGTAGTCCCACCTCGACGTGTGGAAGGTGTGGCCCTTGAAGTCCTCGATGCCGGGGATGCCGGGGAGCTTCGGCTCGGAGAGCGTGCCGGTGGCGGTGACGACGTAGGTGGCGCGGAACGCGTCGCCGCGGTCGGTGGCCACGATCCACGTCTCCGAAGCCTCGTCCCAGGTCAGGGAGGTGACAGCGGTGGAGAACAGGGCGTCCGGATAGAGGTCGAACTTCCGGGCGATCCGCACGGCGTGGCGGCGGATCTCGTCACCGGGGGCGTACTTCCACTCCGGTACGTATCCGGTCTCGTCGAGCATCGGCAGGTACACGTGCGACTCGATGTCGCAGTGGATGCCCGGGTACCGGTTCCAGTACCAGGTGCCCCCGAAGTCGCCGCCCTTCTCGACGATCCGCACACGCTGCGCGCCTTGCTGCCGTATGCGCGCCCCGGCGAGGATGCCCCCGAATCCACCACCGACCACGGCGACGTCGACGGTGTCGTGAAGGGGCTCGCGCTCGGCAGGCTCCCCGGTGTACGGGTCGGCGGCGTAATAGCCGAACTCTGCGTCGGTGTCGAGGTATTGGCCGGCACCGTCGGGCCGTACACGCCGCTCACGCTCAAGGTGATAGCGCTGCCTCAGCTCGGCGATCTCCTCGGGAACGGACGCTTGAGGGGTCGTCATGTGGGGGACCTCAATCCTGCCTGTCGGGCCGCCCGGAGTGAACGGCCATCCGCTACGGTAACAACAACCGGACAACGATGTCCGGTTGCGTTGCGGGAGGTCCGTCGACTTTCGGCCAGAGCCACCCTCGCACCCGGGCGGACGCGGTCTTCCGAGCGACCACTCCCGCAGACGTGACGCACCCGACCGAACAGGAAGAGTGATTCCCCCCATGCAACGACGACACCTGGTCCGGCCCGTTGCCGTGCTCGCCGCGATCTGCGCACTGACGCTTACGGGATGTGGCACGGAGACACGCGAACCCGGTACCGGGACCGGCTCGGCCGGCACGGACAGGACCATCCGCGCGCACAAGGTGATGCAGCTGACGCAGGTGCACGAGGAAACCGGGATGACCCTGCTGGAGGGCCCGACCTTCGACAGCAGCGGCAAGCTGATCGTCGTCGACGTCACCGCCCCGGCCGGCAAGCCGAAGGTGATGCGCGTCAACGTCGAAAAGAAGACAGCCGACGGCCTCCACACCGACAGCCGTGGCGCTTACACATCAGCGCAGTTCAGCCCCTACGACGGCCGCCTCTACCTGTCCGACTACGCCCACGGCGAGGTCGTGAGCCTGGCCCCGGACGGCAGCGATCCTCGGACCTTCTTCACCGGCAAGGTCGACGGCGCGCAGATGAACCCCGACGACATCGCCTTCGACGAGGCCGGCAACCTGTACGTCTCCGACTCGCGCGGCTTGTCCGAGGGCAAGGCGCACGGGCGTGTTGTGCGGATCGGCCGTGAAGGCGAGAAGGCCACCGTCCTGGCCGACGGTCTGGCCGCGACGAACGGAATCTCGTTCGACGCGGACTATCGCGGACTGTGGATCAGCGAGCTCACCCAGAACCGGATCTCCTACCTCCATCTCGACGGCGAGGGAGGAGTGACGTCCAAGCACACAGCCATCCGCGTCGACGGGGGGATCGCCCAGACCGACTCGATCGCCGTGGACGCGGACGGCAATCTCTACCAGGGGCTGCACGGCCGAGCCGCGATGGCCGTGTACGACAGGAACGGGAAGCGCCTGGCGACGGTCGAGGTTCCCGCCCACGCGGCAGGGCTCGAATCGGCGACGAACGTGGCGATCACGCCCGGCGGGACCAAGGCGTACATGACTGTCAGCGGACCCGCCGGCGGATACCTCTACACCTTCGACGCACTGGCGAAGGGCACCCGGCAGTCCAACGGAGGCTGACGCCGCTCCCCGGGCTCACCCGTCGTAGGGCTGGACCGGTCCCACCTCGACGCCGAGCAGCCGCCAGGCAGCCAGCGCCCGGCGTTCCCGCTCCTCGCGGGTGGGGCCGGTGACGGCGCCCGTGACCATGGCGACCGCCAGCATGAGGTCGTCCGCCGCACCCAGGCGATGGCCCTCGGGCAGCCGCCCCCGAAGGCTGCGCTCGACCCGCTCGGACAGCATCGAGGCGTGCGCTCGGACACCGGATCGGCCGCCTGCCTCGTCGGCGTGCATCAGGCCGATGAACGCGGCCGATTCGACGGCGTGCCACGTCATCACACCGAGCACCTCGGCCAGGGTCGCACCCTCGACCGCGGTTGCCTGTTCGATCTGCCTCACGTTCTCCTCCAGGACCGCGGTCGCCAGGGCGCCACGGTCGGGGAAATGCCGGTACAGAACGCCCTGGCCGACCCCGGCCCGACGCGCGATCGCGGAGAGCGGAGCATCCAGGCCGCCCGCCGAGAAGACTTCCCGGGCGGCGACGACCAGAGCGGCTCGATTGCGCGCGGCTGCCTTCGGCCCGTCGTTCGCGGGCCGCCGCTCGTCCGGCGAAGGATGCTGTATCACCCCGGAAGAGTACCGGCCGGGCGGAATCGGACCCCACCGCGATCTCGGTGGCCCGCCACCCTCCCGCCCTCCTCACGGAGAAGCGGGGCGCGCTCCCCCACATCACATCGTCCGCTCCACGCGCCCTGCCGCACCGGCGGAGGAGCAGAATCCCACCCGGCGCCGCGGCCTCGGGGCGGAGTCCGCGGCACCGTGAGGGAGCGCGGTTACTCGGCCGTGGTGTCCAGCGCCGCCAATGCCTGGGCCCAGCGTACGTACTTGAGGTCGGCGAGGTCCGCGACGGTCTTCACGCCGAACGCCTCGTCGAGCAGCTCACCGTCCCGGTCCGAGACGCCCTTGAGCGCCGCGACCGGGGCAGCCAGGATCTCGGGCAGACTCTTGTCCGTCCACGCCTTGTCCAGCACCTTGTCGAGATCGATCGTCGTCATGCATACCTCCTGAAGTGAACACGCACAGCCGGCCGCCGCCTCCCGCCGACGGCGTGGGAGGCGAGCGACGGACAAGGGAACTTCTACAAACATGTAGAAGATTAGGACGCCCATCGACCCGTGCGGGTCACGTCGGCCCGGCGTACGACAGAACGGCCAGAAGCCGCCCCTGAGACGTCGAGAACTCGCTCCTGCGGTGGAACACCCTGACGCTCCTTCGGCCCTGTGGTCTGCTGCCCGCTCCGCACGGTTCGCAGCGTCCCGGCCGCATCCTGACGCAGGACGACGAGGGCCGGGGCACCCGCAGGTGCCCCGGCCCGGCCGTGAGGTTCAGCAGGAGTGCAGCGGCAGCCGCCCGATGGCTACACGCCCGCCACGGGACTCCGGTCGGCTGCTCGGATCAGGTGCTCCGGCCCCGCTCCCGGGTCAGTTGCTTCAGCTCGACGATGGTCGCCACGGCGCGCAGCCAGGTCGCAGCGGTGTCGTCGGCGGGGATCCCACCAGCGAGCTCGGCGCCGGCCAGCAGCCACTCCCGTACGAGGACGGCCGCGTCCCGGCCGGGCAGGGGCTCGGGCAGCTCCGCGGCGCGGGCAAGTCCGCCGGCGCGCACGGTGTCGGCGAGGAAGGCGACCGAGCGCGGCTCGGTCCCCAGGCGGTCGAGGACGACGGCCGCGGCTGCGGCACCGTCGCCGAACAGGGCGGTGCGCCGGCTGCCGGGCTCGGCGGTGAGGCCGTAACGCAGCAGGACGGTGATGTCGAGCCGGGCCAGCTCCTCGTCCGTGCGGTCCGGCAGGTGCGTGGCGTCGTTCATGGCGGCCTCGGGTGTCTCGTCTCGGCTGACTGGTCCGCCGCGGTTCAGTCGACCGTGACGGTGTAGGTGATGCGCTCGGGAGCCGGGGAGGGGGAGGCCGTCCCCGCGCTCGGGGTGGCGGAGGGTCCGGTCGTCCCGGGGGGCTGCGTCGCGGTGTTGCCCTGACAGGTGGTGAAGGTGCAGTGCAGCAGCGTGAACTGCGTGGTGCCCTTGCCCTTGGCCTCGAAGGTGAAGGTGAGTCTGCCGCCGGCACCGGCCATCGGCTCGTCGCCGGAGTCGGAGGCGTAGTCCCGGCCGCGACTGACGAGCACCGAGCTGTCGGGGCCGGGGTCGACCAGGTACCAGAACTCGCGGGTGGAGACGTTCTGGCCGACGGTGAGCGTGAAACGCTCGCCCTGCCCGGCACTGATGGTGGTGTCCTTCACCGGGCGGCTCGTGGTGCCCGCGGAGCCGCCGGACGGGTCCTCGGTGCCCGAGCCGCAGCCCGTGGCGAGAGCGAGGAGCGCGGCCGCCGCGATCGCGGCACCGCCCCTGCTACCGCGGAAGATAGACGCTGTACGCATTGGGGAGATCACTCTTGGAAGCCTTGCCCATGTGGCCGTTGATGAAGTCGTCCTCGCTGACCCAGGTGGTCGAGCCCCAGGGGTTGTACACCTGAAGCATGTCACCCTCCTGGGCGATGATGGTCATCGCGTGGGCGCCGTCCTTGCCCGACACGTCGACCGGCACCGGATGCCCCTGCGCCACCGACCTCTCGACTTCGGTGAGGACCGCCCTGCGGTCGGCGGCACTGTCCAGGTCCTGGCGCTGGTAGTCGCTTCCGGTGGCGCTGCCGACGGTGGTGTCGTTGATCCGTTCCTGCCCTTCGGGCCCCATGCCACCCCAGTTCTCACCGCCGTCACCTTCGGTGTGCAGCCGGTGCTGTTCGGCCACCAGGCGCTGCCTGAAGGCGTCAGGGTCGTCCTCCTGCCCGTCGGGACCGCCGGTGAGGTCGAGCGCGTACAAAGGGTCGACCATGGCGCGGGAGGTGACGGTGGACGAAGCCACGCAGGTGCCCTCGGAGCCGTCACCGCCCTGGATCCACCGCTGGCCGTCGAACGTCGCGTAGTCCGTGTTGTTGTTCGAGCCGTTCGCCGCCAGGCCCTCGTCGTCCATGCTGTCCGTGGCGGTGACCACCGGGGTGAGGTGGCGGCGCATCCAGTCGGGGTCCTTGCCGTGGATCTTGTCCTGGAACGTGCCGATCTCGGCGACGCTGTGGCCCGCGGCCAGGGCCTTCATCAGGTAGGCCCGCTCCTGCGGAGTGTCCGACCTCGCCAGCATCCGCTCCATGGCCATCTCGTCGTCGAGGCTCAGCAGGTCCATACGCGTCGACGCGCGCTCCAGTTCGCCGACCTTGAGGATCTCGTTCAGCTCCGTGTCGGCGCCCGCGACGCCGGTGTCGGCGAGCATGAGCTTGTCCACGGAGGTGAGTTCGCTGGTCTGCATCTTCCCGGCCCGTGCCTCGGCGGCCCATTTGTTCAGGTCCCGGGCGGCGACGCGGGTGGCCTCCTGCGCCTCGGAGACGGCGTCGTGCATGAGGTCGACCGCGTAGGAGCCGAAGTGGGCGGCGTTCTTGCGGTCCCACTCCTCCTCGTCGTTCTCGTGCAGGTCGTCGAAGAACCCGTCCTTGCCGCCGAGAGCCCTCTTCTGCTCCAGCAGCTGTCCGCGGCCCTGCTCGTCCTTGCGCTGCGCGGCACCGATCGCGTCGGCCAGCGTCAGCAGCACCGTCGCGCAGCCGTTGAACGCCTCGGTCATCTGGGTCGCGGACCGCCCGGCGGCCTTCACCGCGTCGGAGGCGAGGATGCCCGTGTCTCCGACCCATACCTCCGGAAGACTCTTGCGGCCCACCCGGTCGACCTGGTCGAAGACGTCGGCGACGGGGCCGATCTGGCCTCGGTAGAGGGTTGCCAGGTTCTCGAGGGCGCCTTGGTTCCCCCCTGGTGCGGGCACCGAGAGGGCGTCGTCCATCAGGTCGAGGACCTCGTTCTTGCTACCGGCGCCGAGCAACTTCTTGGACAGCCCGGCGAGCCACGCGAGGCGGAGGGAAGGGGAGTCGAGGGGATTGGAGAAGAGCGTCACGGGGCTCGTTCCTCAGTAGCTCGACAGGACCGAGCTTCGCCCGCCCTGTATCGGTGTGCCCGGGAGAGTGCTCACGCTGTCGACGGAGACGCCGTGCACGCTCGTCCTCACCAGACCGTCGCTGCCACCGTAGGAGTTCTTGGCCGACTGCACCTTGCCACCCAGCTCGTGCAACGCCGACGCGAGTGTCTTGGCCTCCGCTTCCCAGGCCTTGACGAAAGCGTTCAGTGCCGACGCGGCGTCGTCCCCGCCCGCGTCGGCGTACGAGTAACTGGTGCGGGGCCTGACGGCCGAGCTGACGCCGTCCATGTCCGTACCGGCGTCGTCGAGTTGCTGGGCCTGGCCGGTCATCCCCGCCTTGATCTGGTAGCCGTCAAAGCCCACCGCGACTCCCCCGAATGCGTTCGATCATGACGGCAGGCAGGCTAACACCCAGCGCATATAAGACGATCACCTGCCATGGGACGCACACATCTCCTCGACATCACCCACTCGACGGCACGCCCCGGCGCTCGCGCCGGCTCGGCGATCGGACACGACTCGGCGTCGGCGGAGGCGGCTCGCGCCCCGCTCCGGGCCCGCGCCCCGGGACGGGCGCCACCATGGCGTACGGACGGGCGACCGCGCCACACTGGCATCGGACCGAGGGCCGGGGCAGGTGCTCCCACGCCCGCCCTCGGACCATGGCGGCGGTTCCCGTTCGACGATGGGGGAAGAGATGCCACGAAGCGGTGACCTCGCGCAGCGCAGGGCCACGCTGGAGGACGAGTGGTCGCGTGTGATCCCGGGCCTCAAGTCCCCCGGCTCCCTCGGCCGTACAGGCCGCGTCCTCAGCCAGGAGGTGACCGAGTCCTGGGCCCGTTCCCTGGCGAGCGTGGACCCGGCCCGGGCCAGCGCACCTGAGTCCGGAGACGGCGCGGTGCACCACCTGTGGAGCGGTTCACCGCTGCGCGGCCCGGTCGACGCGCTCGCGGACGAGCTCCGCAGCGTCGCGGACGACGCCGGTTTCGTCACCGCCGTCACCGACGCGTCGGGCACGATTCTGTGGACGTGCGGGGGACGGACGATGCGGCGGCGTGCGGAGCGGGTCAACTTCGCGCCCGGCGGGCGGTGGGGCGAAGAGGCGATGGGCACGAACGCCCTTTCGCTGGCCCTGCGCACCGGGCGTCCCAGCACCGTCTTCTCCGCCGAACACCTGGTCACGGCACTGCACGGCTGGGTCTGTTACTGCGCCCCCGTCCACGGACCCGACGGTCGCGTTCTCGGGGTCCTGGACCTGTCCACGACCTGGGACCGCTCACACCCCCTGGCCATGGCCACGGTGCGTGGTCTGGTCTCCGCCGTCGAGGCAGGTCTGCGCACCGGGACGCCCGGCGCACCGCTGACGGCCGGCACCCCTGCGCTGCGCCTGACGTGCCTCGGCGCGGAGAGCGCGGAAAGCGCCGTACGTCCGGGGGTTCGACTGAGGCTGCGGCCAAGGCAGTTGGAGATCCTCACCCTTCTGGCGCTCGAACCCGAGGGCTACGCTCCGGAGCGGCTGCGCGCGTCCTTGTACGGCGACCGTCCCGTCACCGCGTCGACGTTCAAGGCGGAGATCTCCCATCTGCGCCGGGCCCTGGGCGGCCATGTCGCCACGCGCCGGTACGCGCTCACGGCTCCGGTCTCGTGCGACGCCGTCGACGTCCTGCGCGCACTGCGGGCGGGCGACACGGAGACCGCGCTGCGCCTGTACCGCGGCCCGCTGCTCCCCCGTTCCCAGGCGCCGGGCATCGAGGAGTGGCGCACCTGCCTGGAGGTCGCGGTGCGCGAGGCCGTTCTCACGAGCGACCGTCCCGAACACGCCCTGGCGTACGGCGAACGGGCACCGTACGACGCGGAGGTCCACAGGCACGCGTTGCGCCTTCTCGACGCGGGTGACGCGCGCCGCGCCATCGCGGCGGGACGGCTGGCCTCCACGGCGTAGGGCCGGCCGGATGGCGCCAACCTCACGCCAACCTTCGGGGCCCACGGTGGTCGCACGCGACGGCGCGGTCGTCGTGCCGTCGAACCCACCGTCCACGTCACCGAGGAGAGCCGCCATGGTGTACGCGCAGCCAGGAACGGAAGGCAGCATCGTCGCCTTCGCCCCGCGATACGACAACTTCATCGGCGGCGAATGGGTCGCCCCGGTCGAGGGCCGGTACTTCGACAACCCGTCGCCGGTGAACGGCAAGGTCTTCTGCCAGGTCGCGCGTTCCTCGGCGGCCGATGTCGAACTCGCCCTGGACGCGGCGCACGCCGCCGCCGACCGGTGGGGCCGCACCTCGGCAGCGGAACGCGCCAACATCCTCAACAGGATCGCGGACCGGATCGAGGAACACCTCGAGGAGATCGCGGTGGCCGAGACCTGGGAGAACGGCAAGCCGGTCCGGGAGACGCTGGCCGCCGACATCCCCCTGGCGATCGACCACTTCCGGTATTTCGCCGGGGTGGTGCGCGCGCAGGAGGGCAGCATCGCCGAGATCGACGCGGACACGGTCGCGTACCACTTCCACGAGCCGCTGGGCGTGGTCGGTCAGATCATCCCGTGGAACTTCCCGATCCTGATGGCGACCTGGAAGCTCGCGCCCGCTCTCGCGGCGGGCAACTGCGTGGTCATCAAGCCGGCGGAGCAGACGCCCGCCAGTCTGCTGCTGGTCGTCGAGCTGATCGCGGACCTGCTGCCTCCGGGCGTGGTCAACGTCGTCAACGGATTCGGCATCGAGGCGGGCAAACCACTCGCGTCCAGCTCGCGGGTCGCGAAGGTGGCCTTCACCGGGGAGACCACGACCGGCCGCCTGATCATGCAGTACGCGAGCGAGAACATCATTCCCGTCACGCTGGAACTGGGCGGCAAGAGCCCGAACATCTTCCTGCCCGACGTGATGGCCGCCGACGACGACTTCCTGGACAAGGCGGTCGAGGGCCTCGTGATGTTCGCCCTCAATTCGGGCGAGGTGTGCACCTCCCCCTCCCGGGCCCTGGTCCACTCCTCGATCTACGACGAGTTCATGGCCCGCTGCATCGAGCGGACCCGGGCCATCGTCGGCGGCGACCCGCTGGACCCGGCGACCATGATCGGCGCGCAGGCGAGCAACGAGCAGTACGAGAAGATCCTCTCCTACGTCGACATCGGCAGGAACGAAGGCGCCGAGATCCTCACCGGCGGCACTCCCCGGACCGTGTCCGGCCTGGAGGACGGCTTCTACATCGAGCCGACCGTCTTCCGCGGCACCAACGACATGCGGATCTTCCAGGAGGAGATCTTCGGCCCGGTCCTCTCCGTCACCACGTACGACTCGGTCGCCGAGGCCCTGAAGATCGCCAACGACACGCTGTACGGGCTCGGCGCGGGCGTGTGGACCCGGGACGGCAACACCGCCTACCGGCTCGGCCGCGAGATCAAGGCGGGCCGCGTGTGGACCAACTGCTACCACGCCTACCCCGCCCACGCGGCATTCGGCGGCTACAAGAACTCCGGCATCGGCCGCGAGAACCACAAGATGATGCTCGACCACTACCAGCAGACGAAGAACCTTCTGGTGTCCTACAGCCCCAAAAAACTCGGGTTCTTCTAGAGCCGGAAGCCGGTCGTCCGGGGCCGTCGTCGCGCTCCGGACGACCGGCCCACGGTCGCTTTCGGCGAACGAGGGGAAGAGACCCGGACCACTCAGGCAGATGAGACCGCAGGCCGACGAGGCGATGTCCCGTCGGAGTTCGAGGCGCCGTTCTCGTCGCACAGCTGGTGAGGGCGAGGGACTGCTCGACAGCCTCGGGCTCACCGGCGCCTGCCGCCGGCGTCCACGCAGCGTTCCCCGGGCCGCTCCCGGTGCCCCTCCCTACCGGGGCGCGAGGGGCCTGTTCCTGCGCGGTTTCAACGGAACGTTCGGCATTTCCGGAGCAGGCAGAGGAGCTCCGTCGTACCCCGTCACCTCGCCGAAGCGTCGCCCCTCCGTCCAGTCCTGACGTGCCTGCACGATCTCCTCCGTCGACCGCGCGACGAAGTTCCACCACATGACGATCTCCTCCCCGAAGGGAGGTCCTCCCAGGAGGACTGCCCGCGCCGGGGCGTCGGTCTCATTGACCATCGTCAGGGTGTCCGCGCCGCGAGGGACATAGCCGAGTTCGGCAGGCCGCAGCACAGTGTCGGCCATGCGGACGTCCCCGCTGTCCACGAGGAGGCCGTGCTCGAAAGTGGTGTCCACGGCAAGAGTGAGCGTCGCACGGGGTCCGATGACGATCTCGGCGCCGAGCAGCGGCGTGAAGGCCCGGGCCGGGGAGGTCCGGCCGACGAGCGAGCCCAGGAAGACCCTGATTTCGGCCCCGTCTACCTGCGCGGGTTCGGGCACGTAGTGCTGGAAGTCCGGGGCGGTGTGGCGGTGTTCCTCGGGGAGCGCGACCCACAACTGGACGCCGTGGAGAACGGCGGTGCCCGGAGTGGAGACCTCCGAGTGGGCGATGCCGTGTCCGCCGGTCATGAGGTTCATCTCACCGGGCCGGATCAGGGCGTGGGTGCCGAGGGTGTCGCGATGCTCGATCTCTCCGCTGAACAGCCAGCTCACCGTCTGCAGGCCGGTGTGTGGATGCGGGGGCATGTCCATTCCGCCCGAGACCGCGACGTCGTGCGGGCCGTAATGATCGGCGAAGCACCAGGCGCCGATGAGTGTGCGCTTCCGCTGGGGCAGCGTCCGACGCACGCGCATCGCACGTGGACCCCCGAGAGGGACCTCACGCGCCGACAGGACATCGATCCCGGGGGCTCCTGCCGGCCGGTCGTCCTCCACGAGCTCACCGCAGCGTAGAGCCGGGGCATCGGTTTCCGCGTTGCTCATCGAGAGCACCTCCCACTTGATCCAGTTGTCACGTCAAGCATCGGCTCACAAGGCAGGCCGATGGCCGAAGCACCCGTACGAACCCGGCACCGCCACCTCGCCGTGCGCGCCCTCACTCCCGCACGGCAGAACAGCGTCACCTTCCGAATTCGCCGCTCACGCCCGCTTCGGTGCAACCGCGTCGGCTCCTCAGTCACTGACCTTGCTGCGGGACTGGTACAGCAGGTCCTGGTACTCGGGGTGCCGGCTGATCCAGCCCGCGAAGAAGGGGCAGGTGGCGAGCACCCGCAGGTTCGCGGCGCGTGCCTCGTCGAGGGCTGTGCGGACCAGTGCGGACCCGACTCCCGCGCCCTCGTACTCCGGCTCGACCTCCGTGTGCACGAACGCAACGAGCTCCGTCGTACGGATGTACTCCGCGACGCCCGCCACCTTGGTCTCCCCGTCGACACGGGCCTCGTAGCGCTTCGCCTCGGGCACGTGGCTCACTTCGACCTTCATACGTCCTCCTCGTGGGGTCCGATCCCGCTCGACTCGGCGAAATCCCATCAGCTGGGACAGCACACTAGCCCCATCAGGTTGACGCATCAACTTAACGCCCGGCGTGAGCGCATGCACGGACGCGCGGATGCCCCATCAGGTCACGCGGATGGCGAGACATGGGCTCGCGTCCGGGGAGGCACGCCCCGACGACGGGCGCGGAGCATCCATCATCGCCACCCCCGGCCGGCCGCAAGGCGATCGCGGAAGCCGCACCCCAGCACGTCGAGCACGTCCGCCGCCTGTTCATCGATGCCCTGAACCAGCTCAGCGCACCCGCCCGGCCCTCCAGGCGCGTCCTGGACCACCTGGAGCAGCAGCCGGGCCGACCGGTCGAGAGGATGCCGCCGCCCGGTCCGCAGGACGGCGGCCCTGCACCAGCCCGACCGAGGGACATGCGCTCGGGCCGGTCCGGACTCCCGACTCCGGCGGGGAGAAGACAGGCCGCATTCTAGTTGACATGACAACTAGAAGCTGACATGTTTACGCATCAACCACATCTCGACACGACGAACGCGTTGAACGACGTGAACACGATGGATGTTTCGCAAATCGTTTTCGGCATCGACGGTTTCGGAGACCGGCCCCGAAGCGACCAGGGCGTGATCGTCTCGCACGCCCAGGCGATCCGCGCTGCGGTGACCGAAGCGGTCCTTGCCGACCAGGCCGGGATCGACGTCGTCGCGTTGGGCCGGGACCCTCGAGGCAGTTGTGGGTGCGTCCGACGGCGTTGCGTTTCTCGTAGCGCTCGTCGAAACCCCGGGTACGGACTCGTACTACGGTGGACGCAACAAGGACGTCACAGCTCGATGATCGCGATCACGTATGGAGACCCGAATGCGGCCGATAATTCCCGACTATCTGGCCGAGGTGCTCGGAGATGTGGAGCCGGACACGTCCGGAGAACCGGCGGGATACATCCCTGAACTCGCGACTGCGGACACCAAGTACCTCGGCGCGGCCTTTGCCATGCTCGACGGGGAGGTATACGGCGCCGGTGACATCGATATCGAGTTCACGATCCAGTCGATCTCCAAACCGTTCGTGTACGCCCTTGCACTGTCCGATCGCGGATTCGACTCCGTGGTCGCCAAAGTGGGGGTCGAGCCCTCCGGAGAAGCGTTCAACGAGATTTCACTCGAAAGTGGCACCGGGCGCCCCCTCAATCCCATGATCAACGCCGGCGCGATCACCGTCCACTCGCTGGCCGGCGCAGAGGACCTGGATCCGGCAGGTCGCGTGGAGCGCGTACTTCGCGGCCTCTCGGCGTTCGCCGGTCGTCGGCTGAAGATGGATGAAGCGGTATACGCGTCGGAGATCGAGCATGCGCACCGCAACCTCGCCATTGCGCACATGCTCCGCAGCCACGACATCCTCACCGGGGACGCGAGAACCGTCGTGGACGGCTACACCCGTCAGTGTTCCGTCCTCGTCACCGCGCGAGATCTGGCCATGATGGCCGCTACGTTGGCCAACCGCGGGATGAATCCTCTCTCGGGTGAGCAGGTGGTGCCTGAAGCGGTGGTACGTCAGGTGCTGAGTGTCATGTTCAGCTGCGGAATGTATGACGCGGCCGGTGACTGGGGGACCCAGGTCGGAATCCCGGCGAAGAGCGGGGTGGCCGGGGGCCTGATCGGCGCGCTCCCGGGACAGGTCGGCATTGCCACGTTCTCACCCCGACTGGACGTTCACGGGAACAGCGTTCGCGGGGTGTCACTGTTCGAACGATTCTCCTCGGACATGGGTCTGCATGTGATGGAGGTTCCCCCCGCCGCGCTTGCGGTCCTGCGTTCCAACCACGTCGTAGGCAGCGGACCGAACGCACTTCGGGTCCTGGAACTGCAAGGTGGAATCGGCTTTGCCGGAGCCGAGAGAGTCGTCAAGGAAGCCGTGGACAACCCGCCTTCGGAAGTCAAGGTGGCTCTGGACCTGACAAGGGTCTACTCGATCGACGACGTGGCACGGCGCATGCTGCTCGAGATCGCACGCCGGCTGACGCTGAGTGGTCACGACGTCTACCTCGTCGACCCGGAATCGATCATGAAGGACCCCGATCCCGGCGACGGTGGCCGAGTCACAGTCGTGGACAGCGTGGATCAAGCCGCGATTCCGATGGGGGCGGTTCAGTAAAGGACGGCCTCCCCCATGAAGTGACGGTGGATGAACGGCCGTTGCCCTGACCGCTTCTCATGACGCGGAACCGCGCCGTCGCGGCCGACGAGCCGTAGGTGACGCCGAGCCGGCCTCGAGGCGGTACGTACGCTCCGTCGTCTTCTTCGTGGTTCCGCGACGGGGCCGCTGGACTCCGGGCTCGGTGCCGCTGTCCCCTTGTCGGCGGTGCTCACGGCTCCGTCCGGCTGATCGTTCAAGAATCCGACAGGACGAGAAGAGTGTGGTGACCAACATGACGACGAACTTCACCCCGCTGGACCGTTACATAGGTCTGTCCGACCGGGCGGTCCACGACGAAGCGGCGCTGAACGAAGCGCTGGCGCTCTTCGCGGCGGACGCAACCGTCCAGATCGGCCCGGAGCCGGCGCACGGCAGTGAGGCCATCGCCGCCTTCTACCATGCCCACTTCGCCGATCACGCCGAGATGAAGCACTTCTGGAACACCACGGTCCTTGATGACGGCACCCTCAGGGCCGAGTGGGTCTGCGCGGCACGCAAGACGGACGGCAGCCTCATCACCGTCGCCGGGGTGGAACACGCCACGCTCGACGCTCAGGGCCTCATCAGCCATCTCCGTAACGAGTTCACCCGCCTCCCCGGCTGAGCCGGCCGGGGGCTGTCCGGTCGGCGGCTCCTCCAGGAATGGGACGTGCCCCAAGGTCGCCCCGCCCACGGGATGCGCGGGGCGCGCCGGTGCGACCCTTGTGTGACCCATCGATAATCGATAGATTCCCATCGTTGCTCGATGGGAGATGGAGACATGGGGAAGCTGACCGTGCGCGCGCTGCGCGCCGTGCTGGTGGTGGTGCTCGCCGGCACCCTGTTCGTACAGGCATTGATGCTGTGGGCGTCGGTCAGCGGGAACGACCCCGAGGACGGGTCGCTCCCGCTGACCGCGCTGCGCGTGATCACGGTCCTGGGCATCGGAACGGCTCAGGTCGCCGTGGTCTGTGTATGGCGACTGGTCACGATGGTGCGACGCGGAACCGTGTTCTCCCACGCCGCCTTCCGGTACGTGGACGTCATCATCGGCGCGATCGTCGCGGCTGCCCTCGTGTGGTTCGCGGTCACGGCACTGAACGCTCCCAGCCAGCGCGACGACCCGGGCGTCACCCTCATCATGGGCGGGGTCGGCATGGCCGTCCTGGGGGTCGCGCTCATCGTGCTCGTGCTGCGGACGCTGCTCGCCCAGGCCGTCGCCCGTGACGTCGAAGCGACTCGGATGCAGGCCGAGTTGGACGAGGTGATCTGATGCCGATCGCCGTCGACATCGATGTGATGCTGGCCAGGCGGAAGATGTCGGTGGGCGAACTCGCGGACCGCGTGGGAATCACGCCCGCCAACCTGGCGGTGCTCAAGAACGGCCGCGCCAAGGCGGTGCGCTTCGCGACGCTCGCCGCGCTCTGCGAGGTGCTCGAGTGCCAGCCGGGCGACCTGCTCCGCTGGGAGGCCGAGGACGCGGCGGGCGGATGACTGGACGAGCGTGCCTGCGCACCGCGACGCGACCGGGACGTCGCGGCCGCGTACTCCGAGCGGCGCCGACAGCACGGCAGGGGCGGCGGGCACCCCGGCCGGGTTCCCGAGGCAGTGGTGGAAGGCCCCCGGGCCCATAACGATCTAAGTATCCACGCGTGCGCGACCGAGTATGCGCACTCAACGCACAACACCCCTCCGGCGGCAGGGTGGTGGCAGACCGAACCACTGGAGAGGATCCACCACATGTCCCGGAGAACGAACCGCCCCGCCACCCGCCTCCGGCCCGGAAGGGCGCGCGTCGTCGCCGCTGCTCTCACCGGTGTTGTCGCCGTCGTGGCACTGACCGGATGCGCCGGCTTCGAGTACCGGGAGGACGTCTGCAACGGCGGCGAGTACCCCGTCCTGTCCGTGGGCGGAACCGGCTCCGCCTGTGTCCGGGACGCCGAGGAGCCTCCCGCGGGATACGTGCGTTATCCGGAGGGCAAGGTGCCGCAGCAGGTCGACGACAAGTGGGACGTGTACTGGGACACCCACACGCTCGACAAGGACGGAAACACCGTCGCCGCCCCGGACGCGGGCTGACCGGGGAGGCTCCCCCGGTCTGCCTCCTGTGATTCAGCCCGGGGGAACCTCACCGGGCTGAATCACAGGAGGCAGACCGACCCGCATGCCGTCCGCACCGCCCGCAGCGGCACGGACGGGCGGAAACGGCCCGGTGGCCCGTACGTGCGCTGGGCGCACCAAGGCAGACGGTGACAGCATGGGAGGCGCGGGGAACGAACAGCGTGAGGAGCAGCCATGCCTACCCGCCCGTCCGACGCCACGCAGGATCCGAGGACGGTCGTGGGTGTGGACGGGTCGGAGCGTGCCACGTCCGCCGCCCTTTGGGGCGCGGCGGACGCCGAGGCACATCGTCGGAGCCTGCTGCTCGTGCACGCCGCCGACCTCGACCGACTGGACCGGTTCGCGTCGTTCGAGAC
The DNA here is from genome assembly GCF_030719215.1 of Streptomyces sp. Alt3. NCBI lineage: Bacteria > Bacillati > Actinomycetota > Actinomycetes > Kitasatosporales > Streptomycetaceae > Streptomyces > Streptomyces glycanivorans. The sequence goes on from NZ_CP120983.1 coordinate 571,221, forward strand.
GTCGGAACATCTGCGGGACGCGGGCAACTCGGTCCTGACGACGGCGGCGGAAGAGATCCGGAAGCGGTTCCCCGAGCTCGAGGTCGGCGTCAAGCTGAGCCGCAGGAAGCCGATCCCGGCTCTCCACGCGTCCGTCCGGCCCGGCAGCACGATCGTCGTCGGCAGCAGGGGCACCGGCGGATTCGGTCCCCTTCTTCTCGGGTCGACCGGTCTGGAGGTCGTCATCGGCAGTCCCGCTCCCGTCGTGGTCGTGCGTGGTGAGCCCGAACGCGAGAACGCGCCGGTCACGGCTGCTGTGCGCGACGAGCACGATGTCCGGTGGCTGGTGCGTGCCGGACGGGAGGCACTGGCCCGCGAGCGCGCACTGCGGCTGGTGAACGTGCACAGTCTGTTTGCCCGGTTCGACGGGACCGCGCGGGACGAAACCGGGCGGGCCGCGGATCGCGGCGAAAAGCTCATGGCCGACCTGGCCTCCGGAATCCGGGAGAGCGCCCCCGGTCTCGCCGTGGAGACCGAGGTGGTCGAGGCGCGGTCAGCCGCGTCCGCACTCGTCGAGGCGAGCCGGCACGCGGATCTCCTGGTCATGGGAAGCCATGAGCGGCGCGGTGTCTCCGTGCTGGGACTGGGTCATGTGGTGCACGCCCTCCTGCACCACTCCCGATGTCCGGTCGAGATCGTGCCGTACCGGCGTGACGACGAGAGCGGGGTCGTGGAGGAAGGGCTCAGGGACGACGAGGGCTGACGGCCGGCGCTGAATCGCATCCTTCGGACAGGGCCGCCTCGGGGCGGACCCCGTGGAGCGTGTCACGGAGGCGCCCGTCCCCGCCCGGCGGGCGGACCGACGCCGTGGCGTGCCGACAGGCAGCACCGGACCGGGCCCGCTTGTCATGTTCCCCCACCTGCGACTACTGTCGCCTCGCCTTGGTGAACGGGAAATCCGGTGTGATGCCGGTGCGGCCCTCGCCACTGTGATCGGGAAGTCCGGCTCCGGCCCTCGCGGGCAGCCACTGGGTCCTTGTGACCCGGGAAGGCGGAGTTCGGGCGGTGTTACCCGTAAGCCAGGAGACCGGCCAAGGCACTTCAACCATCCACGAGGTGCTGGAGAGGGTCTGCTGAGCCATGCACATAGCCGAGGGTTTTCTGCCTCCGGCGCACGCGATCGCCTGGGGTGTCGCGTCCGCGCCGTTCGTCGTCCACGGAGTCCGGTCACTTTCGCGTGAGGTCAGGGAGAACCCTGAGAGCACGCTGCTCCTGGGGGCCTCCGGGGCCTTCACGTTCGTCCTTTCCGCTTTGAAGATCCCCTCCGTGACGGGAAGTTGTTCTCACCCCACGGGTACGGGGCTGGGGGCCATCCTGTTCCGTCCGCCCATCATGGCGGTCCTGGGCACCATCACCCTGCTGTTCCAGGCCCTGCTGCTCGCCCACGGCGGTCTGACCACGCTGGGAGCCAACGTCTTCTCGATGGCGATCGTCGGCCCCTGGGCCGGATACGCGGTCTTCAGGCTGCTGCGCCGGTACGACGTGCCGCTGATGGTGGCGGTGTTCTTCGCTGCGTTCGTCGCCGACCTGTCCACCTACTGCGTCACCAGCGTGCAGCTGGCACTCGCCTTCCCGGACCCGGGCAGCGGGTTCATGGGCGCGCTCGGCAAGTTCGGCTCCATCTTCGCGGTCACCCAGATCCCGCTCGCCGTGAGCGAGGGTCTCCTGACCGTGCTGGTGATGCGGCTTCTCGTGCAGTCCAGCAAGGGTGACCTGACCCGGCTCGGCGTCTTCCTCGCAGGGAAGCGCGCCCGCACGGAGAAGGCCGAGACCGAGGCGGTGGCCCGATGAACAAGAACACGAGGATAAACGCTCTTCTCCTGTTCGTGGTGGCCGCGCTGGCCGTCCTGCCGCTGGCCCTCGGTCTCGGCGACGGCGAGGAGGAACCGTTCGTGGGCGCCGACGCGCAGGCCGAGACGGCGATCACCGAGATCGATCCCGATTACGAACCCTGGTTCTCGCCGCTGTACGAACCGCCGTCCGGGGAGATCGAGTCGGCCCTGTTCGCCCTTCAGGCGGCGCTCGGGGCAGGCGTCCTCGCCTACTACTTCGGCCTGCGGCGTGGGCGCCGGCAGGGCGAGCTCCGTGCGACCGCGGGGCAGGACAGAGGGGGCGCCGACGGCGGTGCCGGGGAGTCGAAGGCCCGGAAGGCCTGAGCCCCCATGCTGCCGATCGACGCGGCGGCGCACAGCAGTCGCTGGCGCCGCCGCCATCCCGTGGACAAGGCCGTGCTCGGTCTGGGGCTCACGGTGCTGGCCATCTCGACTCCGCCCTGGCCAGGTGCGGTCCTGGTCCTCGTCGCCGCCCTGGCGGTGCTGCTGGGTCCTGCCGGCGTGACCGCCCGTCACCTGTGGCGGGCGTACCGGGTGCCTCTGGGTTTCTGCGTCACCGGGGCGGCCACGCTCCTCGTGCAGGTCGGCGGGCCGGAAGGGCTCGTCGCTCTCGACCCCGGGGGGCCACAGCGCGCAGGTGAGCTGCTGCTGCGCACCTCGGCCGCGTCCCTCGGGGTGCTGCTGTTCGCCTTCACCACCCCGATGTCCGACCTGTTGCCCCGCCTGGTCAGGGCGGGGGTGCCCGCGCCGGTGGTGGACGTCGCCCTGGTGACGTACCGCATGAGTTTCCTTCTCCTCGATTCGGTGCGCCGGATCAGGGAGGCGCAGGCGGCCCGGCTCGGCCACACCACCCGGGCCGCGACCTGGCGGTCACTGGCGGGGCTCGGAGCCACCGCGTTCGTCAGGGCGTTCGACCGTGCGGCGCGGCTCCAGACGGGGCTTGCGGGGCGCGGTTACGACGGAACCCTGCGCGTCCTGGTGCCCGAGGCCCGCGTCTCCGTCCGGTTCGTGGCGCTGAGCGTCCTCCTGCTCGCGGTCCTCACCATCCTGACCTTCGTCCTGGAAAGGCCGCTGTCATGAGCGGATCCGTGCTCCTCGCCCTGCGGGGCGCGTCCTTCGCGTACGAGGACGGTCCCGCCGTGCTCAGCGGCCTCGACTTCGAGGCACGCGAGGGGCGTGCGCTCGCCCTCCTCGGCCGCAACGGCAGTGGAAAGACCACGCTGATGCGGCTTCTCAGCGGCGGACTGCGCCCACGTGAGGGGCAGTTGACGGTCGAGGGGCGCCCCGTCACCTACGACCGGAAGGGGCTGACCCGGCTGCGCACCACCGTCCAGCTGGTGGTGCAGGACCCGGACGACCAGTTGTTCGCCGCGTCCGTCTCCCAGGACGTGTCGTTCGGGCCGCTGAACCTCGGGCTGACCGACACCGAGGTGCGTGCCCGCGTGGACGAGGCGCTCGCCGCCCTCGACATCACCGCCCTGGCGGACCGGCCCACCCATCTCCTCTCCTACGGGCAGCGGAAGCGGACCGCCATCGCCGGCGCGGTCGCGATGCGGCCCCGTGTGCTGATCCTCGACGAGCCGACAGCCGGCCTCGATCCGGACGGCCAGGAGCGACTGCTCGACACGCTCGGCTCGCTCCGGGACAGCGGAACCACCGTCATGATGGCCACCCACGACGTCGATCTCGCTCTGCGCTGGGCCGACGATGCCGCACTCCTCACCCCGGCCGGCGTCCGGGCTGGGCCCGCGCCCGTGATGCTGGCCCGCACCGATCTCCTGGGGGAGGCGGGGCTGCGTCTGCCGTGGGGCGTCGCGGCTTCGCGACTGCTGCGCTCGCATGGCCTGTTGGGAGATTCGGAACCCGGTCCGCGCACCGCCGAGCAGCTCGCCGCGGACTTCGCCGCGCCGGTCCCCGCCGAGGGGACGACCACCGACGGCCGACGCCCCTGAGGGTCACCCCGCCGGAACACCTGAAGCAGGAGCCGGACCTGATGGCCCATCACCACCGGCACTCGGGATCCCGGCGGGAATCGGGCGCTCGGGAACGTTTCAGGGAACGAAGTGGTATTCGTACCGAAAGCCGAAGCCTCCGGGACGGACGGGGGCCGGGATGCGAGAGCGACAGCCGGTTCCGAATCCGATCCATTAATCCTCGGCCGCGTTTACCTCGGGTTTACAATCACCCACAGACCGAACCGATGTACGAATATGCACATCGGCTCGCGACTGGCATATGCAGTAGCCACGCAGCCGCGGATGATCTCACATAGCGAGAACTGAACGTGAGGCACATCCCCAGGCCACGGGGGGTGAGCGAACGATTCAGCTCGTTCGGCATCGACTTTCGGACTCTTCACAAAGGATTAACTCGATAAGCACTTCGGCCTGTTAGCTTCCTGGAAGGAGAGTGACATCCATGAGGAGGTGAAGGGGTGCGCGCAGCGGCAGTACGGTTCGTGCTCGCGTTCCTGATGAGCTTCCTATTGGCCCCGTACTCCGGCACCGCTTCGGCGGACGCACATGCGTCCGCATCAGGAATTCTGGCCGGAGGCCTCCCGGACGCCACCACCGCCGAGGCGCACATCGCGCACGGCCCCTGTGGCACGGCCGAGCGCGGGGGCGAGCCGAACGGCCTTCTGCGCCACCGCGACCGGCAACGCTCCGCGACGGCCCCCGCTGCCGAGGCTCCGCCGCGTTCCGTGGCGGCACAGGCCGCCGAGGGCGCGCTCGCCCCGGCGGCCTTCGCCGCGATGGGCAACGCGCCCCACAGCTCCAGATCCTCGGGCGCGCACTCCTCCCCCGCTCTTCAGGTGTTCCGCTGCTGAGCTGACCCGGCACCCGGCACACCCGCCCCTCCAGCCCGCATCCTGCGGGACTCGTCGACGAGGGGTGATGCCGACGTGCCCTCCGGGCCCCAGTTCTCGTACGCGCACCGACGCGCCGGACTCCGGCGCGCCAGGAGGAATCACTGGCATGCGTTCCCTCTTCGAACACCACGCGGTAGAAGTACTGCACATCAGCGACAGCGCCGTCTGGGCACCCCCGCCCGGCGACGTACGCTCCGCCCCCTTCCGCACGGGATGAGGGCCGCCATGGACCGCGTTCGCACGTTCCCGTACCTGCGGCAGGACTTCGCCGCGTCACTCGTCGTCTTCCTGGTCGCTCTGCCGCTGTGCGTGGGCGTCGCCGTCGCGTCGGGGGTACCGGCCGAACTGGGCCTCATCACCGGCATCGTGGGCGGGATCGTCACCGGCCTCATGCGGGGCAGCAGTCTCCAGGTGTCCGGGCCGGCCGCCGGTCTCACCGTGCTCGTCTTCGAGGCCGTCCAGTCCTTCGGGCTTCCCGCGCTCGGGGTGATCGTGCTGACCGCGGGGCTGCTGCAACTGGCCATGGGCGCCCTGCGGCTGGGCCGCTGGTTCCGGGCCATCTCCGTCTCCGTCGTCGAGGGCATGCTCGCCGGCATCGGCCTCGTCCTCATCGCGGGACAGCTCTACGCGGCGGCCGGCGTCGACGCGCCGCTCTCAGGTACGGGCAAGGTGGCCGGCATCCCGGGGCTGCTGGCCGACGCGGTGTCCAGTCCCGCGGCTCTCACCTCACTCGCGCTCGGCGCCGCCACCATAGCTCTGGTGGTGGGGTGGAGCAGGATGCCGAAGCGGGTGCGGGCCGTCCCGGGCGCACTCGCCGCGGTCGTGCTCGCCACCCTGGCCACGCTGGCGTTCGACCTGCCGGTCGAGACCGTCCGGGTCCAGGGGCTGCTCGACGCCGTCCAGATGCCCGCGCTGTCCGAGTTCGGCGGGCTCGCCACCCTGAGCATGCTCGGGACCATCGCGGCCTTCACCCTGATCGCCTCCGCGGAGAGCCTGTTCAGCGCGGCCGCGGTGGACCGGCTGCACGACGGACCTCGCACCCAGTACGACAAGGAACTGATGGCCCAGGGCACGGGCAACACGGTGTGCGGAATCCTCGGCGCGCTGCCCATGACCGCGGTCATCGTCCGTAGCTCGGCCAACGTGCAGGCGGGCGCGCGGACCCGGGCCTCCCGGGTGCTGCACGGTGTGTGGCTGCTCCTGTTCGCGGCGCTGCTCCCGTCCGCGCTGGCCCTCATCCCGCTGCCCGCCCTGGCGGGCATCCTCATCCACGCCGGGTGGAAGCTGATCCCGCTGCGGTCGCTGGTGCCCCTGTGGCGTGAGCATCGCGGCGAGGCGCTGATCCTGATCGTCACGGCCGTGGCGATCGTCACGGTGAACATGTTCGAAGGTGTGCTGACCGGCCTGGCCCTCTCGGTGGCGAAGGCGGCCTGGGACGCCTCCCACATCAAGCTGGAGGTCGTCGACAGCAGTCCCGCCGGAGTGCGCGCGCGGCTGTCGGGCAATGCGACGTTCCTGCGGCTGCCGAAAATACTCGACAGCCTGGAGGCCCTGCCCAAGGACCGGCCCGTCTCCCTGGACCTCTCCGGTCTGCACCACCTGGATCACGCCTGCCGCACCGCGCTGGAGAACTGGGCGGAGAGGCACAGCTCCTCGGACACCGAACCCGTGCGGCTGACCCGGGACGACGTGGTGACGGCCACCCCGTGAGACCGGCGCCCTGAGCCCGTCGGGTTCCGGGACGCGCGACGACTCGCCGGGGCGCCTTCGACAGGCGTCCCGGCGAGTCGTCGCCGCTGATCAGCCGTTGGGCAGGATGACCGCGCGGCCGTTGATCTTGCCCGCGTGGAGCCGCTCGTAGGCGAGCGGTGCCTCGTCGATGGAGTACGTCTCCACGTGGACGTCGACGGCACCGGCGTGGGCCAGTTCGATGACCTCGGCGAGCTCCTTGCGCGAGCCCCAGTACGGCGCGGTGACCGAGGTGGAGAACGGCAGGACACCGAATCCGACGGGCAGCAGTCCGCCGCCGATTCCGACGATGGTGACGTCGCTGTCGACGGAGGCCATGGCACCGGCCGCCTTCACGGTCGGTTCGGCGCCGACGAAGTCGAGGACGACCTTGGCGCCGATGCCACCGGTGAGTTCACGGACCTTGGCCGCGGCGTTCGCGTCGGACAGCACGGTCTCGTGGGCGCCGACCGCACGGGCGAGAGCCAGCTTCTCCTCGGTGACGTCGAGCGCGATGACCCGTACGGCGGTCATGGCGCGCAGGAGCTGGATGGCGACGTGGCCGAGGCCTCCGGTGCCGATGACCACGGCGGTGGCGCCGGGCAGGAGCTTCGGCAGCGAGCGCTTGATCGCGTGGTACGGCGTGAGGCCGGCGTCGGTCAGTGAGACCGTCTTGACCGGGTCCAGGTCGCCGATCGGCGTCAGGTGACGGGCGTCGTCGACGATCATGTACTCGGCCATGGCACCCGGGTTGCCGAGTCCGGGCGGGTTGATGCCTAGGTCCGCTGCCCGCAGGCAGTAGTTCTCGCGGCCCTCCGCGCAGTTCACGCAGGTACCGCAGCCCCACGGGCCGTAGACGGCGACCGCATCACCGACGGAGACGCCCACGGCGCCCTCGCCGAGCGCGGCGACCGTGCCGACGCCCTCGTGGCCGAGGGTGAGCGGGAGTTCGTAGGGGAACCCCTCTGCGGGCCAGCTCATCACGGCGATGTCCGAGTGGCAGACACCGGCGGCGGTGACCTTCAGCAGGATCTGACCGGGCCCGGCCACGGGCTCCGGTATCTCGACGACCTCGGGCGCGGCGCCGATGGTGCGGTACTGGACGGCTTTCATGTCTCTCCTTCGTTCTCCGTACTTCCTTTGTGACCTCCGTGGCTGTGGTGCGCCACTCGGGGGTCAGGACGCGGAGTAGCCGCCGTCCACCAGGTGGTAGCTGCCGTGGATGAAGGAGGCCCGGTCGGAGAGCAGGAAGGCGGTGAGCTCGGCGACCTCCTCCGACGTGCCGAGGCGGCCTGCCGGGTGCAGGGAGATCAGGTGGTCGCGGGCAGGTCCGTCGGTGTCGCGGAGCAGGGGGGTGTCGATGAAGCCCGGGCCGACGGCGTTGATGCGGACGTTCTGTGCCGCGTATTCGAGTGCCGCGCTCTTGGTGAGGCCGACGACGCCGTGCTTGGCGGCGGCGTAGGCCGGGGAGCCCGCGAAGCCGTTGGTGCCGAGGATCGACGAGATGTTGACGACGGCGCCGCCGCCCGCGGCCAGGATGGCCGGGAGTTCGTAGCGCATGGAGTAGAAGACGCCGCTGAGGTTGGTGGCGACGACCCTGTTCCAGTCCTCGATGCCGTACTCGCCGGTGGGCAGGGAGGGGCCACCGATGCCGGCGTTGTTCACGGCCAGGTGCAGGCCCCCGAAGGTCTCGACGGCGAACCGCACGCCCGCCTCGACGGAGGCCGGGTCGGTGACGTCGAGCGCGACGGCCGCGGCGCGGGCGCCGGTGGCCTCCAGTTCGGCGGCGGCCTTGCGGGCGCTCTCCTCGTTGTGGTCGGCGACGACGACGGTCGCACCGCTCGCGGCGAGCCGCCGGGAGAGGGCGAGTCCGATGCCGGACGCGCCGCCGGTGACGAGTGCGACCTTGCCGGCGAACTCCGCCTCGTAGGCGGTGGGGAGGTTGGTGCTCATGATGTGCTTCCTTGCGTGGTGCTGTGGGGCGCCGGCTCGTCCTGCCGGGATTCCAGCAGGTCCGTGGAGAGGGCGTCGAAGGCGTGTACGACGAACTCGGGCAGGGCGGCCGGCCGGCCGCCCCGTACCCATGCCGCCTGTGCCGCGAGGAGCGCTCCGGCTCCCGCGGCGACGGTCACGGCGGGACGCAGGTCCTGTCGTGGGTCGACACCGAGACGTTCCGCGAGAATCGCCACCGACTCCTCCTGGGCGTCCACCCGGATGTGGTGGTACGCCGCGTACAGAGTCGGTTCCTCCTCGGCCATGGCCAGCAGGTCGAAGATGCGTGGCCGCAGATGCCAGGGCTCCGCCTCCGCGTCGTCGAGCCATTCGAGGACGGCACGGCGGTAGGCGGTGAGCGGCGGCTCGGCCGGAGGGCGCTCGCGGAGCGCTCGGTTGATCCTGTCGCCGTCGCCCCGCACTGCGTCGAGGACGGCGGCCTCCTTGCTCGGGAAGTACCGGCTGAAGGTGCGCCGGTCGACGTCGGCCGCTTGCGCGATCTCCTCGACCGTCACACTCCGCAGACCGCGTTCGAGTACGAGATCGAACGCGCTCCGTGCCAGTGCGTCCCGGGTCCGGCGCGCCTTGCGGCCGCGCCGTTCCGGAACGTTCCCCGTCTCATACATGGTTGCATCGTACACCTGAAAATGTCCCAGTGGGACTTTTGTCTCATCGGGACATATGGCGTCGTCAGCTCCCGCGCAACGGAAAGGGGCCGGGGTGACCACTCGGCCACCCCGGCCCCTCCGTGCCATCCGCGCCCCACTTCGCCGGCGGCACGGGCTTCCCTCTACGACAGGGACTTCGCCCCTTCCGGCGCCTCCTCACGGCCCCGGCTCAGGACGCCGGGCCACCATGCGGTGGGGCCGATGTCCCTGACGAGGGCGGGCACCAGGAGCGAGCGGACGACGAGGGTGTCCAGCAGGACGCCGAACGCGACGATGAACGCGATCTGGACCAGGAAGGCGAGGGGAATGACCCCCAGGGCCGCGAAGGTGGCCGCCAGGACGACGCCCGCCGAGGTGATGACCCCGCCCGTGGTGGTCAGCCCGCGCAGTACGCCCTGCCGGGTGCCGTGGATCAGGGACTCCTCGCGGACCCGGGACATCAGGAAGATGTTGTAGTCGACACCGAGGGCGACCAGGAAGACGAATCCGTACAGCGGCACGGAGGAGTCGGTCCCGCTGAAGCCGAAGACGTGCTCGAAGACCAGTGACGAGATGCCGAGGGTCGCGAGGAAGTTCAGCGCCACCGTGGCCACCAGGAGGAGCGGCATCAGCAGTGAGCGGAGCAGGCCGATCAGGATGACGAGGATGATGACCAGCACCACCGGGACGATGATGTTGCGGTCGTGCTCCGCGGTCTTCTGGGTGTCGTACTGCTGCGCCGTGTAGCCGCCGACGAGCGCCTCGGCGCCGGGCACGGCGTGGACCGCGTCGCGCAGCTTCGTGATCGTCTCCTTGGCGGCGTCGCTGTCGGTCGCGGCCGACAGGGTCGCGTCGATGCGGACCCGGCCGTCCACGACGAGCGGTTCCCCGGCCCCCGGGCGCCCGGAGGACGACATCACGGAGACGCTCGCGACTCCGGGAACCTCCTCGGCCGCGGCGACCACCTGCTTCGACCGGTCCGCGCCCGCGATGACGACCGCGGGGTTGCCCGATCCGCCGGGGAAGTGGCGGCCCAGGGTCTCCTGCGCGGTGACGGACGGCGCCTCGTTGACGAAGATCTCCTCGAGCGGCACGCCCTTGGAGTTCAGCGTGGGCATGAAGGCGGCGCAGGCGAGCAGGCCGACCAGCGTGACGGCCCACACCTTGCGCGGGGAGCGGTCGACCAGGCTCGCCACGCGCGACCAGATGCCCGTCGAGCCGGCTTCCGGCTCGGCCTGGCCCTTCTTCGGGCCGGACGGCCAGTACGCGGCCCTGCCGAGGAGGACCAGGACGGCAGGCAGGAAGGTGAGGGCGCTCAGGACGGAGCAGACGATGCCGATGGCTCCCACGGGGCCGAGCGCACGGTTGTTGGTGAGGTCGCTGAGCAGCAGTGCGAGCAGCCCCAGGGCCACGGTGGCGGCGCTGGCCGCGATCGGTCCCGCGGACTCACGGAGTGCGGCACGCATCGCGGACCACCGGTCGGGGCGCCGCCCGAGCTCCTCGCGGAACCGCGCGGTGAGCAGCAGCGCGTAGTCGGTCGCCGCGCCGATCACCAGGATCGAGAGGATGCCCTGGACCTGACCGTCGACGCGGACGACGTCGTGGTCCGCCAACACGTAGACGATCGCGCAGGAGACGCCGAGCGCGAAGACGGCGCCGATGATGATGATCAGGGGGAGCAGGACGCTCCGGTAGACCAGGAGCAGGATGACGAGCACGGTCACCAGCGCGACGCCGAGCAGCAGTCCGTCGATACCGGCGAAGGCGTCCGACAGATCGGCCTGCGAGGCCGCGGGGCCCGCGAGGCCGACGACCGTTCCGGGCACCTTCTCCGCGGCGCTCCGGATCTGTTCGAGGGCGTCGGGGAGTTCCTCGCCGAGATCCGGCCTCAGCTGGACGACGCCCTCCAGCGCCTTGCCGTCGTCGGAGAGCAGTGCGGGGCTCACCTCTCCGGTGACTCCCGTCCCGCCCTTGACCGAAGCGAGGGCGGCCGTGGCCTCCTTCTGCTGCCGGGGGCCGAGATCCTCACCCTCTGCCGATGTCCAGACCACGACGGCGGGCACGGTCTCCTGGCTGCTGAACGCCTTCTGGGCCTCGACGACCCGTGTGGACTCGGCGCTCTGGGGCAGGAAGGAGGCCTGGTCGTTGGTTGCTACCTCCCCGAGCTTCCCCGCGTACGAACCGAAGGCACCGCCGACGACGAGCCAGGCCAGTACGAGGAACACAGGTACAAGAAACAGCCGGCGAACCGGCTTCGATGCGGTGGACATGGCACTCCTGGGTCGGCCGCGATCTCTCAATCATGATGTATCTCAATGATTGAGATTACATGGCCCACGGAGTGCCTTCGCACCGGCAGGGCGTTTCAGCGCCGAGGGACCTGCATGCGGGAGAGTTCGCCGTTCATCCGGGCGAGGAAACGAAGCGCCGCCTCCAGCTCCTGGGGCCCGGAGGCGGCGCGCGCACCGGCCGCCGCCTCGGCCAGAGGCATGAAGAAGGAGCGCGCGGCGGCCTTGGCCCCGGACTCGTAGTACAGATGCACGACCCGACGGTCCGAACTCTCCCGCGCGCGCCTGATGTGCCCCGCACGCTCCAGCCGGTCCAGGCACGCGGTGACCGCGCCGGACGTCAGACCGAGGTGCTCACGCAGACGCCCCGGGGTCAGCGGTACGTCGGCGTCGAGGATCGCACCGAGGGCCTGCACATCCGTGGCGTGCAGACCCTGCGCGTGCGCGAAGGCATGGACCAGCCGGTTGATCTCGCCGTTCATCCGGCGCAGCTCCACGGCGAGGGCCTGGAGCTCCTGCACCCCGGTCGCCTGCGCGCCCGATCCGTCGCGAGAGTCGTCTGCACTGTCCACCGCCCCATGATAGGACGCACCGGACGACACGCCGACGCCCTCCCCGACCTGGGCGAAGACCGCTCACACGGCCCATCTCGCCTCTATACTTCTACAGTTGTGTAGAAACGCGGCTGAACGCGTTCTCCGCGTACGGAAGAAGGAGTGAACGCCACGATGGTGTTCAAGAAGCTGCTCGGTTCGCTCGGCGTGGGCGGGCCCACCGTGGACACGGTACTGCGGCCGGGTGCGGTCGTTCCCGGTGGGGGGCTGAGCGGCGAGGTCCGCCTGAAGGGCGGCAACGCCGATTCCACGATCGAGCACATCACGCTGGAACTCGTCGCACACGTGGAGGCGGAGCACGAGGACGGCGAGGCGGAAGGAGCCGTGGTCTTCGAGCGCTTCACCGTCGCCGGCGGTTTCGTGCTGGCGGAGGGCGAGGAGCGCGACGTCCAGTTCACGCTGACACTCCCCTGGGAGACCCCGGTCACCGAGCTCTACGGCCAGGACCTCGGGATCGTCCTCGGGGTGCGTACGGACCTGTCGGTGTCCGGCGCCCGGGACAAGGGCGACCTCGACCGTCTCACCGTGGGCCCCCTGCCCGCCCAGGAGGCCGTGCTGGAGGCCTTCGGACAGCTCGGCTTCGGCTTCCGGTCCGCCGACCTGGAACTGGGGCACATCGGCGGCAGCGGTCAGCGACTGCCCTTCTACCAGGAGATCGAACTCTCCCCCGCCCCGCACTACGCGGACCGGATCAACGAGATCGAGGTGACCTTCCTGGCCGGCCCGGACGTCCTGGAGGTCGTGCTGGAGGCGGACAAGCGGGGAGGTCACTTCTCCGGCGGCGGCGACTCCATCGGCCGTCACACCGTCGGCCACCACGAGGTCCAGGGCCGCGACTGGGCAACCGAGGTGGACGGCTGGATCAGGTCACTGGCCGAGGCCCACGCCTCGCACGGGGTGCACGAGGCGTACGGACACGGCGGCGGGCACCAGCAGCACTCCGGACCGGGGATGGGCACGGTGATCGCCGCAGGTGCGGCAGGCGTCGCCGTGGGCGTCGTGGGCGGCTTGGTCGCCGCCGAAGTGGTCGACGAGGTCGGCGACTTCTTCGAGGGTGACGAGGAGGAAGAGGAGGGCGACGAGGGCTGAGGCGGGGCCGGGGCGGTGGTGCACGACACCCTGCCATCGCCTTCTACAGTCCTGTAGATTTGGCCCGTCACCGCGGCACGGGGTAAGTCCCCCGGGCCGCCGGGAGATCGCCCCACACCCACCAGGGAGAAGACAGCCGTCATGTTCGGAATCAGCGAGATCGCGATCTTCCTCATCATCGCCATCCTGATCTTCGGTGCCAAGAAGCTCCCCGAACTGGCCCGTTCCATGGGCAAGTCGGCCCGGATCCTGAAGAGCGAGGCGCAGGCCCTCAAGTCCGACGGCAAGCCCCCCGTCGTCCACCCGGATCCGTACACGGAGGGGTCGGACGACCCGCGCGTCATCAGGGGCACCGCCACCGAGAAGCCCTGACCTCACCGAACCTCCCGCACCTCTGCCCGCCCCGCCACCCGGAGGGGTGGGCTTCGGCGTGTTCCGGCCCCGCCGGCAAGCGGAAACCCGTGCACGGGGACACGGTGGACGCACGAGACACGAACCGGAGCGAGGGGTCATGGAGAGCAAGGACGACGACGGCGGCGGACTGCGGTGTCTGGTGACGGGCGCGACGGGATACATCGGAGGACGCCTCGTACCCGAGCTCCTGGAGGCCGGTCACCGGGTGCGCTGCCTGGCGCGGACCCCGGAGAAGCTTCGTGACTACCCCTGGGCGGGCGAGGCCGAGGTGGTCCAGGGGGACGTGACCGACGCGCAGTCCCTGGGCGCGGCGATGCGCGGGATCGACGTCGCCTACTACCTGGTCCACGCCCTGGCCTCCGGGTCGGGCTTCGAGAAGACCGACCGCGATGCCGCGCGCACCTTCGGCGAGCAGGCGAAGGCGGCCGGGGTCCGGCGGATCGTGTACCTGGGCGGGCTCACTCCCGCGGACGTCCCCGAGCGGGAGCTGTCTCCGCATCTGCGCTCGCGCGCCGAGGTCGGACACATCCTGCTCGCTTCGGGCGTACCGACGGCCGTGCTCCGCGCCGCCGTCATCATCGGTTCGGGTTCGGCGTCCTTCGAGATGCTGCGTTACCTCACCGAGCGGCTGCCGGTCATGGTCACGCCGAGCTGGGTGTCGACACGGATCCAGCCGATCGCCGTGCGGGACGTCCTGCGCTACCTCGTGGGCAGCGCGCACATGCCCGCCGAGGTCAACCGCACCTTCGACATCGGCGGACCCGACGTCATGACGTACCGCGACATGATGCAGAGGTACGCCGAGGTCGCGACGCTCCGCCACCGGCTGATCCTTCCGGTGCCCATGCTGTCACCCGGCCTGTCGAGCCACTGGGTCGGTCTGGTCACCCCGGTGCCGGCGTCGATCGCCCGCCCGCTCGCGGAGTCCCTGCGCTACGAGGTCGTGTGCCACGAACACGACATCGCCGAGCACGTCCCCGACGGCCCCGGGCAGCCCTTCTCCTTCGCCACCGCTCTCTCGCTCGCACTCCAGCGGGTGCGTGAGGCGAAGGTGTCCACACGGTGGTCGTCCGCGTCCACGCCGGGCATTCCCAGCGACCCGCTCCCCACCGACCCGGACTGGGCGGGCGGAAGCCTGTACACCGATGTGCGCGAACTGGATGTGGACGCCTCCCCGGAGGCCCTGTGGCGGGTGGTCGAGGGGATCGGCGGGGTCAACGGCTGGTACTCGTTCCCCTTGGCCTGGGCGGTCAGGGGCTGGCTGGACCGGCTGGTCGGAGGAGTCGGCCTGCGCCGGGGCAGGCGGGACGCCCAGCGGCTGCGGGTCGGGGACTCCCTGGACTTCTGGCGGGTCGAGGAGATCGAGCCGGGCCGGCTGCTCCGGCTGCGCGCCGAGATGCGCCTGCCCGGCCTGGCCTGGCTGGAGATGTACGCGGAGCAGGGCAGGGACGGCCGGTCGCACTACCGGCAGCGCGCCCTCTTCCATCCGTTCGGGCTGCTCGGCCACGCATACTGGTGGAGCGTGTCCCCGTTCCACGCGGTGATCTTCGGCGGGATGGCGCGCAACATCGCGCAGGCGGCGGACCGGCAGACAAAGGGTGCACAGAAATGACCGTGGCGATCGTCCTGTTCACCTCGGACCTGCGGCTGCACGACCATCCACCGCTGCACGCGGCGCTCGCCTCGTGCGACGAGGTGGTACCGCTCTTCGTCCTGGACGACGGCGTGGAGGCAACCGGGTTCGCCGCACCGAACCGGCGAGCCTTCCTGGCCGACTGCCTCCGGGACCTGGACTCCGGACTCCGTGACCGCGGCGGGCGTCTGATCGTCCGTGAGGGCGATGTCGCCGAGGAGGTCTGCGCGATCGTCTCCGAGACGGAGGCGCGCGTGGTCCACATGGCGGCCGGGATCAGCGGCTACGCGCAGCGCCGGGAGGAGCGGCTGCGGGAGGCCCTCACCTCCGTGGGCTGCCGGCTGAGTGCGCACGACGCGGTGGTCACCGCGGTCGCGCCGGGCACGGTGGTCCCCTCGGGGGCGGGCCGGGACCATTTCGCCGTCTTCACGCCGTACTTCCGGCGCTGGTCGGGGGAAGGCCGGCGTTCACCGTTCGGAGCGCCCCGTAAGGTGCGCGTCCCGGAGGGGCCGGGCTCTGCCGCGCTCCCGTCGCGGGCCGGCACCCGGGGGCTGTCCCCCGGCCTTGCCGAGGGCGGGGAGACGGAGGGCCGCAGGCTGTTCACCGCGTGGCGCCGCAACGGGCTCGCCTCTTACGAGGACCGCCACGACGACATGGCGGGTGACGCGACCTCACGGCTGTCGCCGCACCTGCACTTCGGCACGCTCTCCCCCACCGAGCTGGTCCACCGCGCGCGCACATCGGGCGGGCCGGGAGCGGACGCCTTCGTGCGCCAGGTGTGCTGGCGGGACTTCCACCACCAGGTCCTGGCCGCCCGGCCCGCCGCCGCCCGCTCCGACTACCGTCCGAAGCAGGACCGTTGGCGTACCGGGCGGGCGGCCGAGGCCGACACGGCCGCCTGGAGGGAGGGCCGCACGGGGTATCCGGTGGTCGACGCCGCGATGCGCCAGCTGCTCCACGAGGGCTGGATGCACAACCGGGGACGGCTGCTGACGGCGAGCTTCCTGGCCAAGACCCTGTACGTGGACTGGCGGACCGGGGCACGTCATTTCCTGGAGCTGCTCGTCGACGGGGACATCGCCAACAACCAGCTCAACTGGCAGTGGGTGGCCGGTACGGGCACGGACAGCCGGCCGAACCGGGTGCTCAATCCGGTGACGCAGGCCAAGCGGTACGACCCGGACGGCGCCTACGTACGCCGCTGGGTGCCGGAACTCGGCGGGATCCCGGGGTCCGCCGTGCACGAGCCGTGGAAGCTTCCGCTGGAGGAGCGCGGCCGCTACGACTACCCGGAGCCCGTGGTGGAGCTGTCGGAGGGGCTGGCCAGGTTCAAGGAGGCGAGGGGGCTCGACTGACGGCCGCGGCCGTCCGCCCCGTCAGACCTTGCGCCAGCGGGCGTTGGCCCAGGAGAAGAGGCCGAAGGCGGCCAGGCCCAGTGCGACGAGGACGAGGAGCCAGGGACCCGCGGGGGTCTCGGTGAAGGAGCGCAGGGTGTCGTCCATGCCCTTGGCCCGGCCGGGTTCGTGCTGGACGGCGGCCGCGATCGCGAACCCGCCGGCCGTCGCGAAGACCACGCCCCGTACGGTGCCGCCGAAGACGCCGACGACGTCGACGGCCTGACGGACCCGCTTGGACATCTCGGCCGTCTTCAGGTGCTTGTGGTACTTGCGGGCGAGGGCGCGGAAGGCGATCCAGAGGCCGGCGCCCGCCACCACGGCGCCCGCGATGCCCACGATCCACTGGCCTCCCGGCCATTGGAGGGCCCGCGCGGTGACATCGTCGGTCTGCTGGTCGCTCGATCCGCTGCCGCTCCCCTTGTCACCGGCGGCGTAGGAGATCACGGAGTAGGAGACGAAGGCGTAGAAGACGAAGCGGCCGGCGGCCATGACGCGCTTCGTGGCCTTGTCGCCGTCAGGGCCTGCCTGGCCGAAAGCCGCCTCGGACAGCCGCCAGAGGGCCATGCCCGCCAGGGCGATACCGAGGGCCCAGAGCAGGACGCTTCCGAAAGGCTTCTCGGCTATCTCCGCGATGGCGCCGCCGCGGTCGGCCTGCTTGCCGCCTCCGTCGGAGAAGCCGATGCGCAGGGCGAGGATCCCGACCAGGAGGTAGATCACCCCACGCGCGACGAAGCCGGCGCGGGCTCCCACGTCCAGCGCTCGGCTCCGTGCTGCTCTTCTCGCCTGACCACGTGCGTTCATCGACAGTGCGTTCGCATTCATGCACTGCCGGATGCCCCTGAAACGGCGATCAATGCGAGGGAGCTACGCTCCCTCGGCCTCCGGGTCGCTCCGGGCGGCCTGGTCCTTGGCGCGTCGGCCGACGACGGCCGCCGCGGCGAGGGCGCTGCCCGCGAAGGCGAGGGCGACGACCCAGGGCCGGTCGAGGACGTGACAGGTGGCGTGGTCCAGGGAGTAGCGGCCGGCGCCGGTCACCCCGATCGCGGCGGCGGTGAAGCCGAGGAAGGCCGGGTACTCGTAGCCTCCGCCCATCGCGAAGAAGCCGGCCGGCGCGTGCACGGCGACGGCACCCGCCATCGTGCCTGCCGCGGCGGCGCCCGCCGCGGGGGTGGCGAGACCGAGGGCGAGCAGGAGCCCGCCACCCGCCTCGCCGAGTCCCGCGGCCAGGGCGCTGTGCTTCGGCGGGTGGAAGCCCATGGCCTCCATCGCGGCGGTGGTCCCCTCGATGCCCCCGCCACCGAACCACCCACCGAGTTTCTGGCTTCCGTGGGCCGCCAGTACGGCCCCCGTCCCCACCCGGAGCACGAGAAGTCCTACGTCACGTCGGTTGATGCAGGCCATGGGATGTCTCCCGTCGACGGGGGCGGTGCGAGGCGTTCAGCCGTACGGGTCCACTGTCTTCCGTGCCGGGGGTGAGGGCCGTTGGTGTTGGGCCATTCGTGTCACGGCCTTGCGGGGACTGCGACGCAGGTCATTGTGCAACTTGTTGCATAAGGGCCTGTGGGTGGTCTACAACTGGCTCGACGACACCTGCGAGGAGACCTCCGATGAGCCCGTACCCCACCCTGCTGAGCCCGCTCGACCTCGGATTCACGACGCTGCCGAACCGGGTGCTGATGGGATCGATGCACATCGGCCTCGAAGAGGTCGAGCGCGGTTTCGAGCGGATGGCCGCCTTCTACGCGGCCCGTGCCCGCGGCGGGGTCGGCCTCATGGTCACCGGGGGGATCGCGCCCAGCGAGCGGGCCTGCTCCTTCCCCGGCGGCGCCAAGATGACCACCGCGGCGGAGGCCGAGCAGCACGCCGAGGTCACGGCCGCGGTCCACGCGGCGGGCGGCCGGATCGCGATGCAGATCCTGCACTTCGGGCGCTACGCCCACCACCCGGACCTGGTGGCGCCCAGCGCGCTCAAGGCCCCGATCAGCGGCTTCACGCCGCACGCGCTCACCGACAACGAGGTCGAGGAGACCGTCGAGGACTTCGTCAGGGCGGCGGAGCTGGCCAGGAGCGCGGGCTACGACGGTGTCGAGATCATGGGCTCGGAGGGCTATCTGATCAACGAGTTCATCGTCGCCGCGACCAATCACCGCGAGGACCGCTGGGGCGGCTCGTACGGGAACCGCATCCGCTTCCCCGTCGAGATCGTGCGCCGCGTCCGCGAGCGCGTCGGCCCCGACTTCATCCTGATCTACCGGCTGTCCATGCTGGACCTGGTACCCGGCGGATCCACACTGGAGGAGGTCGTCCAACTCGCCCGCGAGGTGGAGGCGGCCGGCGCGACCATCATCAACACCGGTATCGGGTGGCACGAGGCGCGCATCCCGACCATCGCGACGTCCGTGCCGCGCGGCGCCTTCACCTGGGTGACGGAGAAGGTGCGGGGCGCGGTGTCCGTGCCGCTGGTGACCAGCAACCGCATCAACACCCCCGAACTGGCCGAGGAGGTCCTCGCCTCGGGCCGGGCGGACATGGTGTCGATGGCGAGGCCGTTCCTCGCCGACCCCGACTTCGTCGCCAAGGCGGCCGAGGACCGGGCCGACGCGATCAACACCTGCATCGGCTGCAACCAGGCCTGCCTGGACCACATCTTCAGTCTGCAGATCACCTCCTGCCTGGTGAATCCCCGCGCCTGCCACGAGACGGAACTGGTGCTCGCGCCGACCCGTCTCCGCAAGCGTGTCGCCGTGGTCGGCGCGGGGCCGGCGGGACTGGCGTGCGCGGTCACGGCCTCCGAGCGGGGGCACGCGGTGACGCTGTTCGACGCGGCCGACGAGATCGGCGGCCAGCTGAACGTCGCGCGCCGGGTCCCCGGCAAGGAGGAGTTCGACGAGACGCTGCGCTACTTCCGCACCCGGCTCGCCGAGGAGGGCGTGGAGCTCCGGCTCGGCGCCCGGGCCGGCTTCGCCGACCTCGACGGCTTCGACGAGGTAGTCCTGGCCACCGGGGTCGAACCCCGTGTCCCCGCGATCCCCGGCGTCGGGCATCCCAGCGTGGTCAGCTATCTGGACGTCCTGCGGGACGGCGCGGAGGTCGGTGACCGGGTGGCGGTCGTCGGGGCCGGCGGGATCGGCTTCGACGTCGCGGAGTTCCTGACCGACGGCGGTGACGGGGCGAGCCTGGACCCGGAGGTCTTCTTCCGGCAGTGGGGTGTGGACACCGGCTACGCGGACCGGGGCGGACTGCGGGCCCCGGAGCGCCCGAAGCCGGGACGCACGGTGCATCTCGTCCAGCGCAAGGCCACCAAGGTCGGGGCGGGGCTGGGGAAGACGACCGGGTGGATCCACCGCACCGAACTGCGCCACCGCGGTGTGACGATGATCGCGGGGGCGTCCTACGACCTGATCGACGACGAGGGCCTGCACCTCACCGTCGACGGCGAGCAGCACCTTCTGCCGGTCGACACCGTCGTGCTGTGCGCGGGTCAGGAGCCGCGGCGTGAGCTGTACGAGGAGCTGCGCGCGGCGGGGCGCCCGGTGCATCTGATCGGGGGCGCCGACGTGGCCGCCGAGCTGGACGCCAAGCGTGCGATCCGCCAGGGTACGGAGCTCGCCGCGGGGCTGTGAGGGACCGGTCCCGGTGTCTCTAGGATGCGGTCCATGTCACTCCCGCACGCGATCCTCACCGCCCTGCTCGAGAAGCCGTCGTCCGGTCTCGAACTGACGCGCAGGTTCGACCGGTCGATCGGCTATTTCTGGCCGTCCACGCATCAGCAGATCTACCGCGAGCTGGGAAAGCTGGAGAAGGCCGGCCACATCCGGGTCCTGCCGACCGCGCAGCCGGCACGCGGACAGCGCAAGGAGTACGAGGTGCTGCCCGCGGGCCGTGAGGCCCTCATGGCCTGGGTGTCGCTCGCCGAGGATCCCCGTCCCGTCCGTGATCCGCTGCTGCTGAGGATGCGTGCGGCCGCCGTGGTCGGTGCCCCGGGGCTCGCCGGGGAGCTGCGCAGACACCTGGCGCTGCACCGGGCGCAGCTGGCGGAGTACCTGGAGATCGAGGAGCGTGACTTCCCGCCGGAGCGGACCGCCGAAGAGGACCGGCTGCGCCGTCTGGTGCTGCGCGGGGGCATCGACCTGGAGACGTTCTGGACGGGCTGGCTGACCAGGGCGATCGACGACCTGGACGGTTCGGGCTCGTAGGAGATGTTCCGCCGTTCTCCGTCCGGCGGCCTGCACCGGGTGCCCGGCCCCGGTCAGAAGACGGGACGGAGAGCGGCGGAACATAGCGTCGCGTCCGGGGGCGGGAAGCACTGCCCGGCCCCGTGGGTTCCGCCCGCGCTCGCGGGGACTCCCCGCGTCGCTCGAACCGTCCCGGCGGGTTCGTGACGGGCCCGGGCGCCTGGGGCGACGACGAGAGGACGCATGTGATGAAGGCACGCATGGCACGTACGGGGGTCGCACTCGTGGCGGCCGCGGCGGCCGTCGTCGCGACGGGGTCGGCCGCACAGGCGGAGGCCGGGTTCTCCGCCGAGAAGTACGAGCAGGTCCAGTTCGGGATGACGTTCGACGAGGTCTGGGAGATCAGCGGCGGCGGGTCGATGTGCCACACCGGCGGCAGCCTCGGCGACTCGATCCTGTGTTACACGGAGTCGGGCGACTACGCCCCCTACGGCGGCTTCTCCTTCACCGACGAGGGCGAGCTCTGGAACAAGCGCAACGAGTACCTGTACAAGGCGAAGACCCCGTCCGTGAAGCTGTCGCACTACAACAGGACGGCCCTGGGCATGACCG
This sequence comes from Streptomyces sp. Alt3, assembly GCF_030719215.1. Classification (NCBI taxonomy): domain Bacteria; kingdom Bacillati; phylum Actinomycetota; class Actinomycetes; order Kitasatosporales; family Streptomycetaceae; genus Streptomyces; species Streptomyces glycanivorans. The sequence continues at coordinate 592,550 of NZ_CP120983.1, forward strand.
AGGCCCAGCTCTGGGCCGCCGTCCCGAAGGACTCCTGCGTCTCCCAGGGCGAGAGCTACCCGAACTGGCCCGCGAAGACCGGCTTCGAGGAGAAGTACTACTGTGCGGCCGCCACCGGCCTCTTCCCGCCGTCCGCCAGTTTCCACCTCACCGACGGCATCCTGACGTACCGCTACCAGCGCAGCCTGACCTGACCGGTCGGTCACGGGATCACGGCGGCCGTCGTCAGCCCGCCGTGGTCTTCTCCCGTGCGAGGGACCGGCCCGTCCGAAGTCCTTCCGGCAGCCCGGCCGGACCCGCTCGCAGCAGCAGCGGTTCGGCGGCGGGAGGCAGGGACGGGGCGGGGCCGGAGGCGACGACGCGTGACGGGCGCCCGGGTGGGGCCGGCGCGGGGGCGGCGGACGGGCCGCCCACCTGTGCCCGGCTGAGCAGGAGTACACCCTGCCCGGCGGCCGCGGCACCGATGAGCGCCGGGAGCAGGCCCAGCAGCCCACCCTGGAGCCGTTCGCCGAGAAGGATCAGGCCGATCACGGCGGCGGCGACCGGGTTGGCGAGGGTGACCACGGCGAGCGGGGCGCCCAGCCCGCCCCGGTAGGCGGTCTGGGAGAGCATCAGCCCGCCCAGGGCGAAGAACGAGACGAGCACCGCGACGGTCACGAGCCGCCAGCTCAGGAGTGGGCCCGAGTGGTCGGTCGCGGCGACCGTGAGGGTCTGGGTCAGGGCGGACGCCACCCCGGACGTGATGCCCGAGGCCGCGGCGTGCCGGAGGCCGGGCCGGGTGCCCGGGCGGCCGAGGACGGCGACGAGTGCCATGGTGACCGCGCCGACCCCCAGGGCTTCGGGGAGGCTCAGCGTGTCGTGCGGCGAGGCGCCACCGGCGGCCAGGAGCAGCGCGGCGAGGCCGATGAGTGTGAGGAGCGTGCCGCGCCATTCCGTACGGCTGACCCGGCGGCCCGCGGACCGCGCGCCGAGCGGGACGGCGGCGACGAGCGTCAGCGCACCGAGGGGCTGGACCAGGGTGAGCGGCCCGTACTTGAGCGCGGCGACGTGCAGCAGCGCACCGCCGGCGTTCAGACCGACCGCCGACCACCAGGCTCCGCGGCCCAGCAGGCGCAGCGCTCCGGCGGAGGGGTCGGTCCGGCCGGCGAGCCGGGCCTGCGCCACCGCGGCGGCCGCGTAGGCGCCGGCGGAGACGAGGGAGAGGGTGACGGCCAGGAGCGTGGCGTTCATCGCTGAGCTCCTGACCGTGCGTAGGCGGGGGACGCGTAGTTCTGGGCGGGCACGCTCGCCCACGGCAGGTGCGCCCGCACCGGGGTGCGGGGCAGTCCGAGCGCGGCGTAGGCGACGGCGAGCAGGGCGACGACCACGATGGCGTCGAGCCAGTAGTGGTTGGCGGTGCCGACGACGACGAGCAGGGTGAGCAGCGGGTGCAGCAGCCACAGCAGGCGCCACCGCGAGCGGGTCGCGACGATCAGTCCGACGGCGACCGCCAGGGCCCAGCCGACGTGCAGTGAGGGCATGGCCGCGAACTGGTTGGCCATCGAGTCGGTCGCGGGGGTGTCCCCGTACACGGTGGGTCCGTAGACCTGCCCGGTGTCGACGAGCCCGGCGGCGTGGAGCATCCGCGGCGGGGCGAGCGGGAAGATCAGGTGCAGGGCGAGGGCGGCGCCGGTGAGGGCCGCCAGGACGCGCCGGGACCAGACGTAGTGGCGCGGGCGGCGCCAGTACAGCCAGACCAGGAAGGCGAGCGTGGCCGGGAAGTGCACGGTCGCGTAGTAGGTGTTCGCAGCCTGCACGAGCGTATGGCTGTGCAGCAGGACACCCTGTACGGCTCCCTCGCCGGGAAGTCCCAGGGCCCGCTCGAAGCTCCACACGTGTCCGGCGTTGTGGAAGGCCTCCTCGACGTGGCCGTTGGCGGCCTGCCGGCCGAGCTTGTAGACGAGGAAGAGTCCGGCTACCAGAAGCAGCTCGCGGACGAGGGGCGGTCGGGCTGAGGTGTCCGGCTCCCGCTCCGCAGGCTCGCTGCGGGTGTACATCACCCGTGCCCCTTTACTGACGGTGCGCTGTTACGACGTCGGCATGGCGAGTCCATGCCGTATCGATACGCCAGTGTACCGATACGGAAGCGTATCGGTACACGCGCGTATCGGTACACTGACGTATCGAGGGTCCCCAGCCGCACAGCCGCAGAGAGGGAAGCAGATGCCGTCGCCCGGTTCAGCCCAGGAGTCCGTGCCCACGTCACGCCGGTCGAAGATCACACCGGAGCGGGCGCAGGAGCTCTACACCGCCGTGCTGGACCTGCTGCGGGAGAGCGGTTACGACTCGCTGACGATGGAGGGCGTCGCCTCCCGCACCCGGTGCGGGAAGTCCACCCTCTACCGCCAGTGGGGCTCCAAGCCGGAGCTGGTCGTGGCCGCACTGCACGGCACCCGCAGGACCCTGCTCTCCGACATCGACACCGGCACCCTGAGCGGCGACCTGCGCGAGGCGGCCGGGGCCGTGGACGCGGCCTCGGGCCAGGACACCGCCCTGATGCACGCGCTCAGCCACGCCGCGCTGCAGAATCCCGACCTGCTCTGCGCGATGCGCTCCACCCTGATCGCACCCGCCATCACCGCGATCGACGCGATGGTCGAACGCGCGGTACGGCGCGGCGAGATCGAGGCCGACAACCCCGCGGCGGACTACGTGGCCGCCCAGGTGCTCGGCATCATGCGCGCCCGGCCCCTCCTGGAGGGCCGGTACGCGGACGACGCCTTCCTGACCCGCTTCATCGAGTGCGCGGTGCTCCCCGCACTCGGACTGCCCGTCCCCCCGCCCGCCCCCCAGGTGAGCGGGACCTGACGAACGTGGCCCGTCGTCCGAGCGGATGACGACGGACCACCCGCGCGCCGCACCGTGGGGACGGGGACGGCGCACCACCGGCCGGCCGGTGGTCCCCCCGGGGGCCACCGGCCGGCCGCATGATGTCCGGCACCCCCTCCCCCTTTTCGTCCTCTTGACGATAGGTGGTGGAACCTCTTATCGTCGTCGTGACGAGAAAGAGGGGGTCCTGACATGGCCGACATCACCCGGCGCTTCGGCTGGCGGCATCTGCGCTCCGCGCCCACCGCCCACATCCGTCACCACAAGCGCGGCAGGCTCACCCACGACGGCCCCGGTCTGAGCTTCTGGTACCGCTCGCTCTCCGCGGCACTCTCCGAGGTGCCGGTCGACGACCGGGAACTGGCGATGGCGTTCCACGCGCGTACCGCCGACTTCCAGGACGTCACCGTGCAGGCCACCGTCACCTACCGGATCAGCGACCCCGCCGTGGCCGCCACCCGGCTCGACTTCTCGGTGGACCCGGACACCGGGGTGTGGCGCGGCACGCCGCTGGAGCAGATCGCCACCCTGCTCACCGAGACCGCGCAGCAGCACACGCTGGACGTCCTGGCCCGCACCCCCCTGGCGGCCGCCCTCGTGGACGGCGTCGCCGCCGTGCGGGAACGGGTCGCCACCGGGCTCTCGGCCGAGCCCCGACTGCCGGCCACCGGCATCGACGTGGTCGCCGTGCGCGTCGTCGCCATCCGCCCCGAGGCCGAGGTCGAACGCGCCCTGCGCACCCCGGCCAGGGAACAGATCCAGCAGGAGGCCGACCGGTCGGTGTACGAACGCCGGGCGGTCGCGGTCGAGCGTGAGCGGACCATCGCCGAGAACGAGCTCGCCAGCAAGATCGAGCTCGCCCGCCGCGAGGAACAGCTGGTCGATCAGCGCGGCACGAACGCCCGCAGGGAGGCCGAGGAGAAGTCGGCCGCCGACGGGGTGCGTTCTGCTGCCGAGGCCGCCCGCACCGTACGGCTGGCCCGCGCGGAGGCGGAGGCCGCCCGAGAGGTCGGGGCGGCGCGCGCCGAGGCGCAGTCGGCCTGGCTGCGGGCGCACGCGGACGTCGACCCCGCCACGCTCCACGCCCTGGCAGCGACACGGCTGGCCGAGAACCTGCCCCGCATCGACAGCCTCACCCTCTCCCCCGACGTCCTGACGGGCCTGCTCGCCCGGCTCGGCAGGCCGGAGCCGGAGGCGCGGGCGTGAGTCTGGCCCCGCGTGCGGTGCTGGTGCACCGCACGACCGAGTACGAGGAGCTCCTGGCGCGGCACGGGACCCACGGGCAGGCCGCGTTCGTGCTGGCCGGGCGCGGCCGGTCCGTCGACGAGGTGGCCGAGCGTCACCGGCGCAACGAACAGGCGCTCGCCGAGGTGGCCGCCGCCGTGCCGTTGCGGTGGCGCCGCAGCCGGGTGGAGCGGGCCGACCTCGACCGCTTCCTGTTCGGGCCGGAGGACGTGGTCGTCGTGGTCGGGCAGGACGGACTGGTCGCGAACGCCGCGAAGTACCTGTCCGGCCAGCCGGTGGTGGGCATCGACACGGACCCGGGCCGCAATCCCGGGGTCCTCGTACGCCACCGGGCCCGCGACACGGCGGCGCTCTGCCGGGCCGCCGTGTCCCCCGGAGCGGGTGTGGACGCACTCACGATGACCGAGGCCGTCGCCGACGACACGCAGCGCCTGCTCGCCCTGAACGAGATCTACCTGGGGTCGCCCGGCCACCAGACCGCCCGCTACCGCATCGACACCCGGGGCGGACCGTCCGCCGGCGAGTCCCAGGCGTCCTCGGGCGTGCTGGTCGGCACGGGGACCGGGTCCACCGGCTGGCTGCGTTCCCTATGGCTGGAGCGCGGCAGCCCGCTGCCGCTGCCGGCCCCCTCGGACCGCCGGCTGATCTGGTTCGTGCGCGAGGCCTGGCCCTCCCCGGCCACCGGCACCTCGACGGTCGCGGGTGAGCTGGGGCCGCGGGAGAGCCTGAGGCTCACCGTCGAGTCGGACCGGATGGTGGTGTTCGGCGACGGGATGGAGTCCGACGCACTGGAGTTGACGTGGGGTCAGTCCATCCGGCTGGGCGTCTCGGACACCACGCTCAATCTGGTGACGTGAGCACCGTGTGAGGATGGCGGGGTCCGCACGACCCCGTATCCGAACAGTCGGGAGCAGAGCAGCGATGACAGCCGATTCCATGGACGCCCCACCCCGGAACACCCGCCCGCCCGTCGCCCAGGCAGCGCTCGGGGTGGGTGTCGTCGTGCAGGACGGGGAGGGCAGGATCCTGCTCGGCAGGCACCACGGCGGCACCTGGGAGCTGCCCGGCGGCAAGGTCGACCCGACGCACGAGTCGGTCGCGGCGGCAGCCGCTCGCGAGCTGTGCGAGGAGACGGGGCTGCGGGTGGCGGTGGACGACGTGACCGTGTTCGCGATGGTCCACGACGTGGTGGCGGGTATCAACCGGATCAGCATGGCCGCGCTGGTGAGGGTGGACGACGCGGTCCCCCGGGTCACCGAACCGGATCTCATCAGCACATGGCGGTGGACCGCTCCCGAGGAGCTGCCGGGCCCCCTGTTCGACCCGTCCGCCCAGATCCTGGCGGTCTGGCGGCCGGACCTCGCGATCGAGCACCCCGCCGCCCACCATCTGCCCATCGCCCTCGCACCCCGGGCCCGGGCCTAGAGAGAATAATTATTTGCCTAGGACTCATAGGCAGAGTTAGCGTCGATTCCATGAGAGCCGTCAGTGAGCAGGACATCCGGGCGTCGTTCGTCAACTGTTCCAAGGGGGAGGCGAAGCGTCTGCCCCTGCCTCGCGACCTGGACGAGCGCCGCTGGGACGATCTGGACTTCCTGGGCTGGCGCGACCTGTCGGCGCCTGACAGGAGCTACATCGTCACCGAACTGCGCGGCGAGCTGACCGGTATCACGCTGCGTTTCCCGTCCCAGCAGCGCGGCTTCCTGCACCGCAGCATGTGTTCGGTCTGCCTGACCACGCATCCGGGCAGCGGGGTCTCGCTGATGACGGCCAGGAAGCGGGGGCAGGCGGGCAGGAACGGCAACTCCGTCGGCATCTACCTCTGCACCGACCTCGACTGCTCCCTGTACGTACGCGGCAAGAAAAGCCCGGCCCCCGGCGGACGCTTCGAGGAGTCGCTGACCGTCGAGCAGCAGATCGAGCGGACCAGGGGCAAGCTCACGGCGTTCCTGGACCTGCTCGCCGCCTGAACGCCGGAAATGCGGTGCAACAGGGGCAGGCGTAACAATGAGGGACTATCCGCGCGATCGGAGTAGACCCATGGACGACTATCCGCTCCTGAACCTCTTCCTGACCATGATGTACGTGTTCCTGTGGGTGCTGTGGTTCTTCCTGCTCTTCAAAGTGGTCACGGACATCTTCCAGGACCACTCGCTGAGCGGATGGGCCAAGGCGGCCTGGGTGATCTTCGTGATCGTCCTGCCCTACGTGGGCGTTCTCGTCTACCTGATCGCCCGCGGCAAGGGCATGGGACGGCGTGAGGCCAAGCAGGCGGAGGAACGCGAAGCGGCTTTCAAGCAGTACGTGAAGCAGGCCGCCCGCGACGAGGGGGACACGGGTGCCGGCACCGGCCACGTGACCGACCTGGCCAAACTCGCCGACCTCAAGGACAGGGGTCACCTCAGCCAGGAGGAGTACGAGAAGGCCAAGCAGAAGCTGCTCGCCTGACCCGGGAACGGATCGCGACGGCCGCCACGTCCGCTTCACGCCTGACCCGTGAACGGTTCGCGACGGCCGTCACGTGCGCTTCGTGAGCCGGCGGGCCCTGGGCACCACGACCGGGGAGCCGTCGCCCGGTGCGCCGAGGATGTCGGCGTCCACTCCGTAGAGCTCCTTCACCAGGGCCTCGTCGACGGTCTCGTCCGGCCTGCCGGAGGCGACGACGCGTCCGTCCTTCATGGCGACGAGCAGGTCCGCGTAGCGGGCCGCGGCCGCCAGGTCGTGCTGCACCATGACGACGGTGCGGCCGGTGGCGGCGACCTCCCTCACCAGTTCCAGGACGTCCACGGCGTGGCCGAGGTCGAGGGCGCTGGTGGGTTCGTCGAGCAGGACGACCGGGGTGTGCTGGGCGAGGACCATGGCGAGCCAGCAGCGCTGGCGCTGGCCGCCGGAGAGCCTGTCCAGGCGTTCGGCGGCCAGTCGCGTCGTCCCGGTGGCCTCCAGTGCGTCGCGTACGGCGTTCTCGTCCTTCTTCGACCACTGGCGCAGCAGGCCCTGCTGGGGGTGGCGGCCGTAGCGGACGAGTCCGGCCACGGTGACGGCCTCGGGTGCGCGGGGTGACTGGGGCAGCAGCGCGACACGGTGGGCGGCAGGGCGGCGGCCGAGTTCCCAGATGTCCTCGCCCCCGACACGGACGGTGCCCGATGCGGGGCGGTGCAGGCGGGCGACGGCGCGCAGCAGGGTGGACTTCCCGCAGCCGTTGGGGCCCACGATCGCGACGACCTGCCCGGCGGGGACGGTGAGGTCGACGTCCTCGACGACCGGGCGGCCGGGGTATCCGGCGTGGAGCGCGGTGACTTCGAGACCGGGGGCGGTCTCGCGGGGTGAGTCGGTCATGGCGTGGGTCAGGCCTTTCCGGTGGCACGGTCCGGGCGGAGGAGGACCCAGAGCAGGAAGGGGCCGCCGAGGACGCTGGTGACGACGCCGACGGGCAGTTCGACGGGTGCGGCGACGCGTCCCAGGGCGTCGGCGGCGGCGATCAGGGCCGCACCGGTCAGTGCGGAACCGGTGACCGGGACCCGGGTGGGTCCGGCCAACCGCTGGGCCAGGATCGGTGCGGCGAGGGCGACGAAGGCGATGGGGCCACCGACGCCGACGGCCGTGCCCGCGAGGGCGACGGCGAGGGCGAGGGCGACGGCACGCAGCCGGCGCAGGTCGACGCCGAGCGAAGCCGCCACGTCGTCGTCGAAGCGCAGCAGTTGCAGCCGGTGGCCCACGGCCAGGGCGAGCGGGACCAGGAGGAGCAGGACGAGGGCGAGCGGCGTACCGACGGCCCAGTCGCGGCCGTTGAGGCTTCCGACGGCCCAGAGGAAGACTCCGCCGGCGGTGTTGTCGTTCTCGCGGGACATGATCAGGTCGCTCACCGCGCCGATGAACGTGGAGACGCCGATGCCGGTCACCAGGACGCGGTAGCCGGCGCTTCCGGCGCCGCCCGCGCACAGGACGACGACCGCGGCGGCCGCGACGGCGCCGATCGGGCCGAGCCACCAGGCGCCGACCATGCCGGTGGTGGAGCCCGCCGCGGCGGCGACGACGGCCGCCGTGGCGCCGTCGTTGACACCGACCAGATCGGGGGTGGCGAGGCGGTTGCCGGCGAGGGTCTGGGTGAGGCAGCCGGCGATGCCGAGGGCGGCGCCGACCATGAGGCCGGCGAAGACGCGGGGCAGCCGGAAGTCCCGCACGATCATGACGGTTCCCGGGTCGCCGGTGCCGAGGAGCCCGGACAGGGTGTCCGACAGGCTCATCCCGGTCGAACTGGCCATCACCGCGAGGGCGGTGAGGACGACGACGGCCGGCAGGAGGAGCGCGGCGGCGAGCACGCTGCGGCGCGGGAGGAGCCAGGAGAGCGTACCGCCACGGAGCACGGTGCTGTCGGGGGGCGTGACGTCGACCGCGCCGGGACGCGGCGCTTCCGGAAAGTGTCGCGCGGGGGCGGTTGTCGGGTCGGTCATGCCTCGGCCCCCGCGGTGGACAGCTTGGAGGAGCGGGCGATCCAGACCAGCAGGGGGCCGCCCACGAAGGCGAGCAGCACGCTGACCGGTGTCTCCCAGGGACGGATGACGATCCGGGCGAGGATGTCGGCGAGGAGCATGATGTCCGCCGCGATCAGTGCGGACAGGACGAGTTGGGCCGTCATGCGCGGCCCGGTCAGTGCCCTCGCCGCGTAGGGGGCGAGCAGCCCCAGGAAGGCGATGGGCCCGGCCACGGCGACCGCGCAGCCGGCGAGCAGTGAGACCGCTCCGGTGACGACGAGCCGGATCCGTCCGGGGTGGTGGCCGAGCGAGCGTGCGCCGTCGTCCCCGAGGCCCAGCGCCGACAGCGGGCGTGTGCACAGGAGCGCCGTGAGCAGGCCGAGGGCTGCCAGGGGCAGGAGGGGGACGAGATCGGAGATCTCGACTCCGGCGAGCGAGCCGATCGTCCAGTAACGGTAGGTGTCGAAGGTCGAGCTGGTGCCGAGCAGGACGTAGGAGGTGCAGCCGTGGAAGGTGGCGCCCAGTGCGGATCCGGCCAGCACGAGACGCAGTGGGGAGCCCGCGGTGCGCCCCGATCCGGCGAACAGGAGGACCACTGCGCCGGCGGCCATGCCGCCGGCGAGTGCCCACACCAGCAGCGCCCCCGGGGAGTCGGCGCCGAAGGAGGTGAGTCCGACGACGACGGCGAAAGCGGCACCCGAGTTGACGCCCAGGAGGCCCGTCTCGGCGAGCGGATTGCGGGTTGCCGCCTGGAGCAGACAGCCCGCCGCACCGAGGCATGTGCCCACGAGGAGGGCGGCGAGCGTGCGTGGGAGGCGTACGTCCATGACGGCCAGCCGGATCTGCGCATCGGCACGGGCTGCGGGGTCGCCGAGGAGGAAGTCCCAGGCGCGCCCCACGGGGCTCCCGCCGGTGCCGATGACGAGGGAGAGCAGGACGAGGGCCACCAGGAGGAGCAGAAGTCCCGTGGTGGCCCGGTGGATCGAGCGCCCCGGGGGCGGGGGGTGTTCGGGTGGTCGGGATCCGGCTGATCTCCGCCGACCCCCTTGCGCTAGCGACATAAGGTTAGCCTAACCTAAGTGAACTCGTCCGGTTCCGGCGGGCGATGGGCACACCTGTGCCCTGAAGTGGTGCGATGCGCACCACTCGTCCCCGATGCAGACGTCGGGGAACGCCCGGCCGGAACAGGATTCGTCCGAAAGCAAACGGAGATCCAAGGCCATGGCGCCGTACTCGTCCCCTTCGTCCCGCGGTATCGCACGTCCCGTCGTGTCGGCCACCCTGCTCACGCTCTGCGCCCTGACGCTGAGCGCCTGCGGATCCGGGGACAAAGCCGCGTCCGCCGACGAGGCAGCGGCGGCCACCACCCGGGTCACGGACGCCTCCGGCACGAAGGTCGACATTCCGGCCGCACCGAAGCGTGTGGTCGCCCTCAGCGAGATGGACCTGGACGCCTCCCTCACCCTGGGTGTCGAGCCGGTGGGACTGACCGCGGGGCGCGGTCAGAAGGGCGCGCCCCGGTACCTCGAGGAGCAGGCGAAGGACATCCCGGTCGTCGGCGCCGTCACCGGCCCGGACATCGAGAAGGTCGTCCAGGCGAAGCCGGACGTGATCCTCGCCGGACAGCTCGCCGACGAACAGGTCCTGGCGCAGCTCCGCAAGATCGCGCCCACCGTCGTCACCGTCGACGGCACCAAGGACTGGAAGAAGGCGCTCCAGCTCACCGGCACGACGCTCGGCAGGTCCAACGAGGCCGAGAAGTTCCTCGCCGACTACGAGAGCAGGGCCGCCGCGCTGAAGAAGGACCTCGGTCCGCAGGCCGGTGCGAGCGTGTCCGTCGCCCGCTACTCGGCCAAGGGCACCGCGGTCATGCAGCAGGGCGTCTTCATCAGCGACGTCCTGAAGGACCTCGGCTTCAAGAGGCCCGGCATCCAGAACGACAAGGGCGAGGGCCACTCGACGCCGCTCAGCGACGAGAACCTCCAGGAGATCGACGGCGACTGGCTGTTCATCGGCTCCCTCGACGCCGGGACCGACGCCGGTCTCCTCGACGAGCTGGCGAAGAAGCCCTCGTACCAGCAGCTGGGCGCCGTGCGGGAGGAGCACTCGACGGTCGTCGACGGGACCAGGTGGACCAGCCTCGGTGGCGCGCAGGCGGCGGTCTCGGTCCTCGACGACATCCGGAAGGCCATGGTCAAGTGAGCCTCGATCAGGAACTGGCCGGCCGGACAGCCCTGGTGACGGGAGCGGGCCGGGGCATCGGCGAGGCGGTCGTGCACGCCCTGGCCGGCCGGGGCGCCCGTGTCATCGCCACCGACCTGGCCGCGGAGGGCGTCGTCGCCCTGGAGACGGCCTACGGCGGCCGGGTCGTCGCTCGCACCCTCGACGTCACCGACCCCACGGCCGTCGAGGACCTCGTCGCGGAGACCGAAGCCACGCTCGGACCGCTGGACATCGCGGTCAACGTGGCCGGGATCCTGAGCGGTTCACCGGTCTCGGACCTGTCCGACGAGGAGTGGGCGGCCACCTTCGCCGTCAACACGCACGGGGTGTTCCACGTGTCGCGCTCCGTCTCCCGCCGGATGACCGGGCGGGGCGCGGGCAGCATCGTCACCGTCGCCTCCAACGCCGCGGGCGTCCCCCGGACGAACATGGCGGCGTACGCGGCCTCCAAGGCGGCGGCCGTGATGTTCACCAGGTGTCTCGGCCTCGAAGTGGCACCCCGGGGCGTGCGGTGCAACACCGTGTCCCCCGGCTCGACCCTGACCGACATGCAGCGCGGCATGTGGACCGCGGGGGACGAGGAGGCCTCAGCCCGCCGCGTCGTCGAGGGGGACACGGCGACGTTCCGCACCGGCATCCCGCTCGGCCGGATCGCGGACCCCTCCGACATCGCCGACGCGGTCGCCTTCCTGGTGTCCGACCGCGCCCGCCACATCACTCTGCACGACCTGTACGTCGACGGCGGAGCCACCCTGCGGGCCTGAACCCCGCACGCCCCGTCCCCCTGCCGCAGCTCGAGCCACCCCACTGGAGACCACTCATGTCTGCCTCCCTGCGCGTACCCACCGCTCCTCCCCCACTCGACTCCCCCGGCGCGGCGACCTCCCTGCTGGAGGCCTACCGGCCCGGCACGGACCGCTTCCTCGCCACACCCCGGCTCACCCTGCTCGGCTCCGGCACCGCCGCGCGGGTGCCGCACGACGCGAGGCCCCTCGCCCTGCGGGTCCAGGAGGTCCTGGACGCCGCCCGGCGCTCCGGCTCCCCCGCGCCCGTCGTCGTGGGTTCCATACCGTTCGCACCCGACGGCGTGGCGGAACTGGCCGTCCCGGAGACACTCCGCCGGGCGACCGCCCTGCGAGCGGACCCGCTCATCGCCCTGCGCGGCCCCGCCCCGGAGAACGGCGACGCATGGCGGATACGTGAGGTGCCGGCCGCCGAGGACTACTCCGGGGCCGTCGCCGCCGCCGTGAAGCGGATGCGTGCCGGGGAGTTCGACAAGGTCGTCCTCGCCCGCACACTGGAGCTGACCTCGGGTCACGACCTGGATCTGCCGGCCATGCTGAACCGGCTGGCACGCCGGGACCCGGACGGCTACCTCTTCGCGGTCCCCAGCGGCCCCGGCCGCACTCTCGTGGGAGCGAGCCCCGAGCTCCTGGTGGCACGGCGCGGCGACCGGCTCCTCGCCAATCCGCTGGCCGGTTCCGCGCAGCGCAGCGACGATCTGGCCGAGGACGTCCGCATGGCCGCCGCGCTCCTGGACTCCCCGAAGGACCTCCACGAGCACGCGGTCGTGGTCGACGCCATCCGCGAGCAGCTCGCACCGTTCTGCACGCGCCTGGACGTGCCCGAACGTCCCACGCTCGTGCGGACCGCCGCCATGTGGCACCTGTCGACGACCCTGACCGGAGACCTGCGCGACCCCTCGTCCACCGCCCTGGACCTGGCGTCGGCCCTGCACCCCACTCCGGCGGTCTGCGGTACCCCGACCGACGTGGCCCGGCAGGTGATCGCGGATTCCGAGCCCTTCGACCGGGGTGCCTACACCGGCATGGTCGGCTGGCAGGACGCGGACGGCGACGGCGACTGGGTCGTGACCATCCGCTGCGCCGAGGCCGAGGGCCGCACGCTGCGGCTGTTCGCCGGGGCCGGTGTGGTGGCGGAGTCCTCTCCGGCCGCCGAGACGGCGGAGACGGCGGCCAAGTTCCGGACGTTCCTGAGCGCCGTGGGAGCCACGCTGTGACCGCCTTTTCGAACGCCGACGCGCCCACCTGGCCGGCCGCGTTCGCCGAGCGCTACCGTGCCGCCGGCCACTGGCGCGGGGAGACGTTCGGCGGTGTGCTGAGCGAACGTGCCGCCGCCCACCCCGACCGCGTGGCGGTCGTCGATCCGGCCGGCGTGCGCCGCGAGTGGACCTACGCGGAGCTGGACGAGCGGGCGTCGCGGCTGGCGGCGGGGTTCGCGGCGCGCGGCATCTCTCCCGGCGACCGGGTCGTCGTGCAGCTCCCGAACGTCGCCGAGTTCATCGAGGTCGTCTTCGCCCTCTTCCGGGTCGGCGCACTGCCCGTGTACGCGCTCCCCGCGCACCGCGAGACGGAGATCGCGTACTTCTGCTCGTTCACCGAGGCCGTCGCCTACGTGGTCCCCGACCGGCACGCGGGCTTCGACCACCTGGCCCTGGCGTCGAAGGTCAAGGAGCGTACGCCGAGCCTGGAGCACGTCTTCGTCGTCGGCCCGCCTGGCGAGCACACCGCGCTGTCCGACGTGCCGTGCGCGCCCGGTGGGACCGGGCACACGCCGGAACCGCACGACCTGGCGTTCCTCCAGCTGTCGGGCGGGACCACGGGTGTCCCCAAGCTCATCCCGCGTACGCACGACGACTACATCTACTCGCTGCGGGGGTCCAACGAGATCTGCGGCGTCGACGGTGACACGCGCTTCCTCGTCGTGCTCCCGGCCGCGCACAACTTCCCGATGAGTTCCCCGGGCTGGCTCGGCGCGCTCTACGCCGGGGGGACCGTGGTGCTGTGTCCCGGCCCCGATCCCGCGACGGCCTTCCCGCTCGTGGAACGCGAGCGCGTCACGATGACCGGGCTGGTGCCGCCCCTCGCCCTGGTGTGGACGGAGGCGGGCACCGGCACCGAGCACGACCTGTCGAGCCTGGACCTGGTCCTCGTCGGCGGCGCCAAGTACAGCGAGGCGGCGGCCCGCAGGCTGGAACCGGCGCTGGGGTGCCGGCTCATGCAGGTCTTCGGGATGGCCGAGGGGCTCGTCAACTACACGCGCCTGGACGACGACCACGAGACCGTGGTCACCACCCAGGGCCGGCCGATCTCCGGGGACGACGAGGTCCGCGTCGTCGACGACGCGGACGAGGACGTGCCCGAGGGCGGGTTCGGGCACCTGCTGACCCGGGGCCCGTACACGGTCCGCGGCTACTGGCGCGCGCCCGAGCACAACGCGAAGGCCTTCACCGAGGACGGCTTCTACCGCACCGGTGACATCGTGCGCCGCACCTCGACGGGCCATCTGATCGTCGAGGGACGCGCCAAGGACCAGATCAACCGGGGCGGCGAGAAGGTCGCCCCGGAGGAGATCGAGAACATCGTCCTCGGCCACCCGTCGGTGCACGACGTGTCCGTCGTCGGGGTGGCCGACGCGTTCCTGGGCGAACGGACCCTCGCCTACGTGATCCTGCGCGAGGGCGCCGAGGCCCTCAGACCGGCCGCGATCAAACGCCACGTCCGTGAGCGCGGCGTCGCCGCGTACAAGATTCCCGACCTCGTCGAGTTCGTCGAGGCGTTCCCGCAGACCGGGATCGGCAAGGTCAGCAAGAAGGGACTGCGCTCGGACGCGGTACCCGGCCACGCCGCGCCCGCCCAGCACTGAGATCACCGAGTTCCGCCCCGAGCGGCACCGAAAGGTTCCACCCATGGCTCTTCCCGCCATCGCCTCGTACGCCTTGCCGACCGAAGCCGAACTGCCCTCGAACCGGGTGGACTGGACCGTCGACCCGGCCCGCGCCGTACTCCTGGTCCACGACCTGCAGAACCACTTCCTCAGCGCGTTCCCGCCCGGCGAGCAGCCGCTGACCGGCATGCTCGACAACACCTCCCGCGTGATCGAGGAGTACCGCCGCCTCGGTGTGCCGGTCGTCTACTCGGTGCAGCGCGGCGGTCAGACGGCGGAGGAACGCGGTCTCCAGCTCGACTTCTGGGGTCCCGGCGCCGCCGACGATCCCGAGGCACTGGCGATCCCCGCCGTCGTCGCGCCCGCGGACGGCGACACCGTCCTGACCAAATGGAAGTACAGCGCGTTCGTGCGCACCGAACTCGGAGCCCAGCTGCGGGAGTCCGGGCGGGACCAGTTGGTGATCACCGGTGTGTACGCGCACATCGGGGTCCTCATGAGCGCCTGCGACGCGTGGATGCGTGACATCCGGGCCTTCGTGGTCGCGGACGCCGTGGCGGACTTCTCACGCGAGGACCACGACATGGCGCTGAGCTGGGCCGCCGGCCGCTGCGCGGTCGTCACCACGACCGACACGCTCCTGAAGGGGATCTGAACACCGTGGCGCTCACCATCGAACTGATCCGTCACGACGTCGCCGACGCCCTCGGCGAGGATCCCGCGGACATCCCCGTCGACGAGAACCTCCTGGACCACGGGCTGGACTCGGTGCGCATCATGGCCCTGCTGGGACGCTGGCGCCGGGACCACGGGGTCGAGGCGGACTTCGCCGATCTCGCCGAGCAGCCGGCCATCGAGGCGTGGGCGCCGCTGCTGGGGGCCTCATGACCGCCGTGCTCACCGATGCCGGCGGTGCCCTCACCCCGGACGCCGCGTCCCTCGTACTGCCGCTGACCGCCGCCCAGTCGGGCATGTGGTTCGCGCAGTCCCTCGACCCGCTGAGCCCCGCGCAGAACACGGCGGAGTGCCTGGAGGTCGACGGGCCGCTCGATCCGGAGCTGTTCGCGGCGGCTCTGCGCCGCGTGACCGCCGAGGCCGACGCCCTGCGTGTGACGGTCGAGGACTCCCCCGACGGGCCGCGTCAGCGTGTCCACCCCTCGGTCGCCGTGGCGCTCACGACACACGACCTCCGGGACGCGTCCGACGCGGACCGGGAGGCCGAGCAGTGGATGCGGGAGGACCTCGCCGAGCCCTTCGACCTGGCGGCCGGCCCGCTGTTCCGGCACGCCCTCCTCCGCGTGGGTGAGGAGCGCTGGCTGTGGTACCAGCGCATCCACCACCTGGTGATGGACGGCTTCGGCTACTCCCTCCTCGTGCGCCGGACCGCCGAGGTGTACTCGGCGCTCACACGGGGCGAGGACCCCGGGCCGCGCGTCTTCGGAACCCTCGCCGACCTGGTGGCCGAGGACGAGGCGTACCGGTCCTCCGAGGCCTTCGCCACCGACCGCGCGCACTGGTCCGAGAAGTTCGCCGACCGTCCCGAGGTGCCCAGGCTCGCGGGCCGCGGGGCACTGCCCTCACGGACGTTCCTCCGCCGCACGGCCCATCTGGGCCGCGGGGCCACCGAGGCCGTCCGGGACCTGGCGGACCGGCTCCGCGCGACCTGGCCGGACGTGCTGATCGCGGCTCAGGCGCTCTACACCTCGCGGGCGACCGGCCACCAGGAGGTCGTGCTGGGCCTGCCGATGATGGGCCGCATGGGCTCCGTGTCGCTGCGGGTGCCCGGCATGGTCATGAACGTGCTCCCGCTGCGACTGGACGTGGCGCCGGACACCACGTTCGCCGGACTGGTCCGACAGGTGGTCCTCGGCATCCGCGAGGTCCGCCGCCACCAGCGCTACCGCTACGAGGACATCCGCCGCGACCTTCGGCTCCTCGGTGAGAACCGCGGGCTGGTCGGCCCCCTCGTCAACGTCATGCCCTTCGACTACGACGTGCGGTTCGCGGGCTCACCGGCGCGCGCCCGGAATCTGTCCGCCGGTCCGGTCGACGACCTGACGACGAACATCTACGACCGGGCCGACGGCCGGGGGCTGCGCGTCGACCACGACGGCAACCCCGCCCTCCACCGCGACGAGGACCTGGCCGCGCACCAGGATCGCTTCCTGCACCTGGTGGAGCGGCTGAGCGGGGCGGACCCGCATCTGCCGACCGCCGCACACGGCATCGCCACGGAGGCCGAGGCGGAGCTGGTCACCGGCACGTTCAACGACACCGCCCGCACCCTGCCGCCCACGACGCTCATCGGGCCGATCGAGTCGCGCGCCGCACGCGCGCCCGACGCGACCGCCCTGGTCCACGGGGACACCTCGCTCACCTACGAGGAGCTCAACACCCGCGCGAACCGGCTGGCCCGGCATCTGCGGACGCTGGGCGCGCGGCCGGGCGCCGTGGTGGCGGTGTCGGTGCCCCGCTCGGTGGAACTCGTCGTGTCCCTCCTCGCGGTGCTCAAGGCGGGAGCCGCGTACCTGCCGCTGGACCCGGACTATCCGGAGCAGCGGCTCACGTACATGCTCAGGGACGCGGCGCCGGTGTGCGCGGTGACGGACCGGGCGGGTCGGCTGCCGGAGGACACGGGGACGCCGCTGGTCGTCCTGGACGGCCTCGACGTCTCGGAGTACCTCTGGGTGAACCCCTCACGTCCGCTCACCCCGGCGCACCCGGCGTACGTCATCTACACCTCGGGCTCGACGGGCCGCCCCAAGGGCGTCGTCGTGTCGCACGGTGCGATCGACAACCGGCTGCGCTGGATGC
This sequence comes from Streptomyces sp. Alt3, assembly GCF_030719215.1. NCBI lineage: Bacteria > Bacillati > Actinomycetota > Actinomycetes > Kitasatosporales > Streptomycetaceae > Streptomyces > Streptomyces glycanivorans. Next base: position 609,859 of record NZ_CP120983.1, read on the forward strand.
AGAGCGCCTACGGACTGACCCCGGACGACCGGGTGCTGCAGAAGACGCCGTCGTCGTTCGACGTGTCCGTGTGGGAGTTCTTCTGGCCGCTGCGTCAGGGCGCGGTGCTGGTCGTCGCCGAGCCGGGCGGTCACAAGGACCCCGGCTATCTGGCCCGGCTGATCCGCGAACAGGCAGTCACCACCTGCCACTTCGTTCCCTCGATGCTCCAGGTGTTCCTCACGGAGGCCGAGGCCGAGACGTGCTCCAGCCTGAGAAGGGTCTTCTGCAGTGGTGAGGCCCTCCCCCGGGAGACCGCGGACACCTTCGCGCGCGGGCTTCCGGATGTGGAGCTGCACAATCTGTACGGCCCCACGGAGGCGGCCGTCGACGTCACCTTCCACGCCTGCGCGGCTGACGGCACCGGACCGGTCCCGATCGGCCGGCCCGTCTGGAACACCCGTCTGTACGTGCTCGACGCGGCGCTGCAGCCCTGCCCTCCGGGGATCGCCGGAGAGCTCTACCTGGCGGGACGTCAGCTCGCGGACGGGTATCTGAACCGGCCGGAGCTCACCGCGTCCCGCTTCGTCGCCGACCCCTTCGGCCTTCCGGAGGAGCGGATGTACCGCACGGGCGACCTGGCGCACTGGACCGGGCAGGGCGAGGTGGTCTACCTCGGCCGTACGGACGACCAGGTCAAGCTGCGCGGGCAGCGCATCGAACTCGGCGAGATCGAGGCGGCCATGGCGGCCGGGGACGGGGTGGACGCCGCCTGCGCCCTCGTCAGGGAGGACCGGCCGGGCGAGCAACGGCTCGTCGGCTACGTCACGGGGGCCGCCGACCCGGTGGCCGTCCGCGCCCGCCTGGCGCGTGAGCTGCCGGAGCACATGGTGCCGGCAGCCGTGGTAGCCCTGGACGCCTTCCCGCTGAGCCCCAACGGCAAGCTGGACCGGCGCGCCCTGCCCGCCCCGGTGTTCACGGGCGGCGCGGGTGCGCGGCGGCCCTCGGGCGCGCGGGAGGAAGCACTGACGCGGCTGTTCGCTCAGGTGCTGGATGTCGGCCGGGTGGGTCCGGACGACGCCTTCTTCGATCTGGGCGGGACCTCGCTGCTCGCCGTGCGGCTCGTGGCGCGCGTACGGGAGGAGTTCGGCACGGAGCTCACCATCGGCTCGCTGTTCGAGTCCCCGACCCCGGCCGCGCTCGCCGCCCGGCTCGGCTCGTCGGGGCCGGCGTTCGAGGACGCGCTGGACGTCGTCCTGCGGCTGCGGGGCGGGGAGGGGCGGCCACCGCTGTTCGCCATCCATCCGGCAGGCGGGATCGCCTGGTGCTACGCCGGGCTGTCCGCCCGCCTCGGCCCGGAACAGCCGGTGTACGGCATCCAGGCCCGGGGCCTGGTGGGCGACGAGGAGCTGCCGCGCACCCTGCTGGAGGAGGCGTCCGACTACCTCCGCCACATCCGCGCGGTCCAGGAGCACGGCCCCTACCGGCTGCTGGGCTGGTCCGTGGGCGGGGTGCTGGCGCACACCGTGGCCGTGCTGCTCCAGGAGGCCGGCGAGGAGGTCGAACTGCTCGCTCTGCTCGACTCGTTCCCGGCCGAGCAGTGGCGGAAGAGGCCGGCGCCCGAGGAGGGTGACGCGCTGACCGCGGTGCTGCGGATGGCGGGCTTCGAGCGTACGGACGAGCGGGACCGCGCGGACGTGCTGGCGACCCTGCGCCGGGCGGGAAGTCCGCTCGCCGGGCTCAGCGCTCGCGCGCTGTCGAAGATCGTGGACATCGTGCCGAACCACGCGCGCATGATGCGCGAGCACCACCACCGTTCCTACGAGGGCGATCTGCTGTTCTTCACGGCCGCCGCCCCCCGCGCGGAGGACTGGCTCACCCGCGAGGCGTGGCGGGCCCATGTGACCGGGGCCATCGACAACCACGACCTCGACTGCACCCACCCGCAGTTGATGCAGGACCGTTTCCTCGATGACATCGCCGCCGTCCTGGCGGCCCGTCTGGAGGAGCTGGAGGCGTGAGCGCGGGACACGGCGCGTTCGACCCGGGCCCGGAGGGCCGCGCCACGCACCTGGTCCTGGCGAACTCCCTCGGCCGGATGTCCCTCTGGCCGGTCTGGCGTGAGGTGCCTGCCGGGTGGTCCGTACGGTTCGGTCCGGCGCCGCACGAGGCGTGCGCCGCCGCGCTGGAGCCTGACCGGTAAGGGGCGTGGGGCCGTCCCCGCCCTACGGCGCGGGGACGGCCGGGCCCAGCAGGTCGACGAGACCGTCCGCCAGTTCGGTGCGCCAGCAGAGGTAGTCGTGGCCGCCGTTGAACTCGCGGTAGGAGGCGTCGTCGTAGCCCGCCGCGGCCAGGACCTCGCGCAGGCGCCGGGCGGCGGGCAGGGCGACCCACTCCTGTTCGCCGAAGGACAGCCAGAAGCGGACCGGCAGGCGCGGGGACGCCTCGATACGGTCGGTGAGCCACTGCGCCCGTGGCCCGTCGGGCCACCAGAAGGAACCGGACTGCGCGAGGACACCGCCGAAGCGGCCGGGCGCGGACAACGCGGCGTGCGCGGCCGAGAGGCCGCCCAGGCTCTGTCCGGCGACCACCGTGCGGGCCGGGTCGTCCGTGACGGGGAGCCGGGACGCGGCCCAGGGCAGCAGTTCGCCGGTGAGGAAGGCGACGAACTCGGGGCGGCAGGTCAGCTCGGACCATCGGGTGTCGGCGTCCACGGACTCCGGCAGCAGGGCGACGAGCGGCGGGACCCGGCCGTCGGCGATCAGGTTGTCCAGCAGGTGCGCCAGGCCCAGGCGCGGCTGCCAGTGCTCGCCGTCGAGAAGGACGAGCACGGGCAGGTCCGCCGAGTGCCCCGTCTCCGGGGGTGGTTCGTACATCCATACGCGGCGGGTGCCGCCTGCCAGCTCGCGTGTGGGCACCTCGTGGGCGGCCACCCGGCCTCGGGAGGCGTCCGGCCTCGGCTGCCAGTCGTGCCCACCGGGCGCCGCGGGGAGCTCCGCGTAGGACACCGGGCCACCGGTCCAGCGGCGGGGCAGGGTACGGCTGTTGAGCGGGTCGTGGTGGCGCCGGGTACGCAGCCACTGCCAGTAGCCGTCGGTACCGGGCTCGGGGCCGTCCCCCTCGTCCACGTGGAAGTCGTAGGTGCCGCGCCAGTCGTACCGCAGGCGGAGCGACCAGTGCCACAGGTCGGTGCCGGGCAGACGCTCCATCAGGTTGCCCTCGGGCGCGCGGGGGTCACCGATCTTGTTGGGGAGCACCTGTACGGCGCGGGTGGCGGTGGTGCCGCGCCACAGGAAGGTCACCGCGCGGTGGTCGGCGCTGCCCAGCGGGTCAGGTGAGACGAGCGGGGTGCCGCCCTCGCGTACGGAAGCCCAGAACTCCTCCGTCTCCCCCGGTGCCGGGAGGCGGCGGGCCGGTGTCCCGATGCGTGGCACCTCATCCGGGCGCACGGTCCGCGGGGGCCGGCGCGGGGTGTCCTGCGGCGGCACTGACGTGATCACGAGAGGAGCTCCGAACAACGAGGCAGACAACTTAGGGTCACCTTATCTTTCGCGGTGAACACCAGTGCCACCCCGGTCGCCGTTCGCCGGCACACGGGCGGACACCCCGCGCGGAACCGACGGCCGGAAACGGCCTGCCCGCAGGGCGGCTGTTGTCCACCTCACACACCCACGATCCCATTACTTAGGTAAGCCTAAGCTAAGTTACGAGTGTTGCAGTTCCTACTGAAGCCCCTGTCAGGGAGTTGAACCCCAGCATGACCTCGTCCCCCCGCAGAAGCCGTCGCACCGTCACCCGCGCCGCCATCGCCCTCGTGATCACCGCGGGCAGCACCGCCGCGCTGACGGGCACCGCCACCGCGCACGGCACGGCCGGCACGGTCACGGCCGCACCGCTCGTGAAGGGCCTGTACCAGTCCTCGTACTCCGAGCGGAACAAGGTCCTGTGGACCACCTCCGCCGTGGGCCGCCCGCCGGTCGTCTCCTCCAGCCTGCTGAAGGTGGACCCGAAGACCCTGAAGGTGAAGCAGACCGTCACCCCGCCGGTCACCGACGCCGCCACGGGTGCGCTGGAAGCCGTCTACGGTGTGGCCGTGGACGACGAGCACGACACGGTCTGGACGACGAACACCCGCAACAACACCGTCGCCGTGTACAGCCAGCGCACCGGCAAGCACCTCGCCACCCTGCCGAACGTCGCCCACGCCCGCGAGATCGTCGTGGACGAGCGTCACGACACGGTGTGGACGACCGCCTTCGGAGACGGCTCGCTCGTGGCCTTCGACTCGAAGACCTTCGAGGAGAAGCGGCGCGTCACGGTCGACGAAGCCGGCCCCACCGGTCTGGTCGTCGACGAGCGGACCGGCACCGCCTACGCGGCGGACCTCAACGGTGACCAGGTCATCGAGGTCACCTCGAAGTCCGTCACCCCGCGCCTCATCCCCGCCGGTGACGGCCCGATCTCGATCGCACTCTCCAGGAACGGCAGGACCGCCTACACCGCCGACCAGACCGGTGGCGGCCTCTCGGTGATCGACCTCAGGAAGGGTCTCGTCACCAAGTCCGTCGCGACGGACGCGGGCGCCCTGTCCGTCGCCGCCGACGACCGCACGGGCAACGTCGTGGTCGTCAACCGCACGGCCGCCACGGCGACGGTCGTCGACCCGCGCAAGGGGGCCGTCGTCCGGACGGTGACCACCGGCGCCAACCCCAACCACGTCACCGTCGTCAAGGGCACCGCCTACGTGGTCGACAAGTCCGGGGCCGGCCTCGACGGCGCCGACCAGATCCACAGCTTCCGCGTCACCCGCTGACCCGGACCGCCCGCCGGCGGCGGCCCTCCCCCACACGCGCGACCGGGCCGCCGCTCCGTATCCCCCACCTCGGCATCCGGGTGTCCGGCCCACCGCGGGAAGCGGTGAGCCGGACACCCGGATGTCTTCCGCCCGTTCCGCCAGGCCGGGACGGGCGGAAGGAGCGTCACACGTCCTTCCTGGGGACCTCCTCGTTCCAGGTGCGCGAGAAGACCCTGCGCCCGTCCTCGTAGCCGTCGAGCGTCGCGTCCACGCGGAAGACGTCACTGTCCGACGTGAGCACCGTGCGCGTCTCCACCCGGACGTCCCAGTCGGGGCGTCGGAAGCGCATCTCCCACGCCGACTCGCCCCGCACCGACCCGAAGTCCTCGCCGACCCAGCTGTACTGCTCGCACGCCCTCAGCCCTGTCTCGATGCCGTTGTCCTCGTGCCGCTGGAGGCCGCGGTCCTTCACGATGTCGAGGACCGACCGGTAGTGGACCAGGTCCCTGGAGACGGTCCAGGCCTGTTCGGGCTCGCTGAGCCGTGTGACGGCCGGCGGCGCGCAGCCCTCGGGCTCGCCGAAGGGAGGCAGTGCCTTGTCCTCCGGTACGTCGTCGGGGCGGACGGGCAGGGTGAGGCTGCTGCCCTTCTCGTACACGCTGAGCAGCACAGGCCCCGGCGCCGGCCACACCAGGGGCCAGTACGAGGTGGACAGCGAGAGCCTGATGCGGTGCCCGGGCGGGAACGCCTGGGCGACGCTGTGCAGCGGTACGCGCACCCGGTAGCGCCTGCCGGGTTCCAGCGCCTCGGGTGTCTCCTGCCTGTCGCGGTGGGTCAGGTTGAGCACCCCGTAGGTCACCCGCGTCGAGCGCCCGTCCGGCGCGACGTCGGACAGCCTGACGTTCAGCTGCGCGACCGGGGCGTCCGCGGAGACCTCCGCGACGACGACGGGGGCGCCGAGGATCTCGACACGGGTGTCGAGCGGCTCGGTCTGGAAGACGAGCGAGCCGCCGTCCTCCTCGCGCTGGTCGTAGGGCAGGTCCGGCGGGGCGTTGTACGAAGCCCACTTGCCGGCGAACTGGCCGACGGACAGCGGCGACCGGACCGTGTGGACCCGGTCCTCACGGTCCTCGTCGCCGTCCGGCTCCCCGAGGGCGCCGTCGCGCAGCGGGAGAACGGTCTCGCCGACGTTCGGCGAGGGCCAGGACGGTTCTCCGACCCAGCGGCCGGGCCGTTCCTCGTAGGAGGTGGACGGCGGGACGCTCTCCTGCATCCAGGTCCGCAGCATGGGGCCGTCCATGACGCCGTTGTCGACGCCCTTGAGCCAGTGGTCCCACCAGCGCACGACCTCCTGGAGGTATCCGATGGCGGGCCCGGGCTCACCGAGGTGCGGGAGCTTGTGCGACCAGGGGCCGATCAGTCCCTTGCGCGGCACGTCGACCCGGCTCAGCAGGCGGGTCACGGCGTTGGAGTAGCCGTCCGCCCAGCCGCTGGAGGCGAGTACGGGGCAGCGCAGGGCCGAGTAGTCCTCGCTCAGGCTGGCGTGGCGCCAGTAGTCGTCCCGGTGCTGGTGGCGCAGCCACTCCAGGACCCAGGGACGTGCCGCGTCGAGGCGTTCGCTCCACATCTCCCGCCAGCGTTCACCGACCACCGCGGGATCGGGCGGGCACGTGGCGTACGCGAACATGGTTCCGGCCTCGGCGAGGTTGTCCGAGAGCATCGCGCCGCCGAGGTAGTGCATGTCGTCGGCGTACCGGTCGTCGGTGAACGACGCGATGCAGATGGCGCGCAGGCTCGGCGGCCTGCGTGCGGCGGTCTGGAGCGCGGCGAAGGCGCCCCAGGAGATGCCTGTCATCCCTGTGTTCCCGTCGCACCAGGGCTGCTCCGCGATCCAGGCCAGCACCGCTTCCGCGTCGCGCTGCTCCTGTTCCAGGTATTCGTCCAGCAGCACGCCCTCGGACTCCCCCGTCCCCCGCAGGTCGACGCGCACGCAGGCGTATCCGTACCCGGCCACGTAGGGGTGCTGGATGGCGTCGCGGGTGGAGGTGAGGTCGTTCTTGCGGTACGGGATGTACTCCAGGACCGCGGGGACGGGTTCCGCGTCCGAGGCGGTGGGCCGCCAGATCCGCGCGGAGAGCTTGACCCCGTCCTCCATGGGGATCGTGACGTGCTTCTCTTCCTGGACCGCGCAGGGCAGCTGGTCGACGTAGCGCATCCTGTGCGACCTCCTTTCGTCGTGCGGGTGCTGACGGCTCACCGGGTCGTGGTGCCGTGGCCTCCCGGTTCGGTCTCGTCGAAGGTGAGTCCGAGGGCGGCCACGCACCGGTCGAACTTGCGGCGCAGGTCCTCCTCGTCGTCGCCTCCGGTGAAGATGTGCGCCACTTCGTAGCTGTAGCTGTCCTGCTGGGAGACCGTGGAGAGCTTCTGGCCCTCCTCGGGTACGACGTCGATGCGGACCCCGGGTATCTCGCGTTCGATCGCGGCGATCCGCTCCGGGGTGGGCACCTCGTGCACCTTCCCGTCGCCGAACCAGCGGAAGTACCACTTGGCGGCGACGGCGTAGGGCCCCTTGCCCCCGCTCAGCGCGGGGTCGCGACCGAGCGCGAGGCTGAGCATGCGGTGGTGGTTGGGCGCGCCGTCGACGTAGTCGAAGAGTTCGGCGTGGGACTGGGAGTGCCGGGGGTTGATCTCCAGGAGGCAGATGTCCTGCGTCCTGGGGTCGTAGAAGTACTCGATGCTGAAGGTGGCCGATTCCATGCCGATCTGCTGCATGGTCCGTTCGCTGACGTCGTGGAGCTTGCGGATCACGGGCGCCGGGAGGCTGCTCGGGTACTGGTGGCGCAGGAAGCACGGGGAGGCGGGGTAGTTGATCGAGTCCAGCACGCCGTAGACGGTCGCCCTGCCCTGGTGGACGTATCCCTCGACGGCCACCTGTATCCCGGTCATGGCCTCCTCGGCCAGACACACCTGGCCGCCCACGCCCTCCATCTCGGGCGGGAGTTCCAGCAGGCCGAGCACGGAGTCGAAGGGCCTTCCGACACGGCCGATGCCTGCCTTGATCTCTTCGACGGCGGCGCGGAACTCCGTCATGTCCGAGACTCCGAAAGCCAGCTCGGACGAGTAGGCGAGGGCCGGTTTGAGCCACATGGGGAAGCCCACGCCCTCGGGGGGCTTCGGATCGTCCGCGTCCAGGTCCACCCGGCCGAAGCGCGGGTACTCGTCGATGACCTTCCGCTGTTCGAGGCGGCTCCAGTACTTGTGCTCGCACTTGACGACGGATTCGAGGCTGGTGGTCCGCACGCCGTACTCCTCGCCGAGCATCGGGACGAGGGTGCTCACCGGGAAGTCCCAGTACCCGACGATCGCGTCGATGCTGCCGTCGTGCGCGTCGAGAACGGCTCGGGCCCGGTCCATCAGACCGGGCACGGACACCTCGCCCTCCTGCAACTCCTCGATGCCGAGGAGGCGGTGGAACCGGTAGGAGTCCGAGTCGGGGACCGCTTCGAGGGTCGGGAGGTTGGCGTCGTCGAGGCCGACGACGAATACGTTCTTGCGCTGCGGCACGGGCGGTGTCCCTTCGGTGGAGTGGGGATGTGCTCCTGCACTCCACAGCGCGTGCCCTCACCGGGGCCCGGCATGCGGGCCGTCCCGGACAGCGGCGTCCGGGACCGCCTCCGTCCTCCGCGTCAGCGCACTCCGCGTGGGCGGTACTGGACGCTGATCCTCGGTCCCCTGGCCTGGGCGGTCTTGGGCACGGCGTGCTGCCAGGTGCGCTGGCACGAGCCGCCCATGACGATCAGGTCGCCGTGGCCGAGCGGCCGGCGCACGGTCGGCCCGCCGCGGCACGGGCGCAGGAGCAGATCACGGGGGGCGCCGAGGGAGAGGATCGCGACCATCGTGTCCTGGTGCGAACCGCGGCCGGTCAGGTCGCCGTGCCAGGCGACGCTGTCGCGCCCGTCGCGGTAGTAGCAGAGCCCCGCCGTGGTGAACGGCTCGCCCAGTTCGTCCCCGTAGTGGCCGGACAGCGCGTCGCGTGCCTCGTCGAGTACGGGGCTGGGCAGGCCGTCGTCGGCGCGGTAGAAGGCGAGCAGCCGGGGGACGTCGACCGTGCGGTCGTACATCTGGCGCCGTTCGGCCCGCCAGGGCACCTCTTCCACGAGTTCGGAGAAGAGCTCGTCGGCTCCGCCCAGCCACCCAGGGAGCAGGTCGATCCACGCCCCGTCGCCGAGGACCGTCCTGCGCAGCCCGGTGAGACGGCCGAGGTGCGGGCGGTCTGCCTGGTCGAACAGCGAACCCTGGAG